>JAJDBG010000136.1 GCA_029261475.1 Nitrospinaceae bacterium | reverse complement strand
CCGCCTTCTTTTTCGTAGCTACTTTTTTCTTTGGAGCTGCTTTCTTTTTCGTAGCTACTTTTTTCTTTGGAGCCGCTTTCTTTTTCGTAGCTACTTTTTTCTTTGGAGCCGCCTTCTTTTTCGTAGCTACTTTTTTCTTTGGAGCTGCTTTCTTTTTCGTAGCTACTTTTTTCTTTGGAGCCGCTTTCTTTTTTGTAGCCGCTTTTTTCTTTGGAGCCGCTTTCTTTTTCGTAGCTACTTTTTTCTTGGTTGCCATCAAGATCTCCTTCGTTAAATATTTGGCATTCGTTTCAGCACCCAAATATTTAGAAAATATTTTATGCGATAGCTATTTAAAGTCAAGAAAATATTACCTCAAAAAAAGTTTTGAAAATATTGTTGCACAGCCAGCTTAATTTCATGGAGATTTTTTTTTGATTTCATACGAGATTTTTAAAGAGAAAAATTTTTTAATTCACGCAACGAGCACCCGAAATACGCCTATTTTAAAGGGCCAAAATAGAGCTGTAAATTTTTCTTTAATTGAAAATAAAAAGTTGAGTGCGTGTGAGAAAAATTTTTATGCCAATTTGTATGCAGAGAATCAAAACGATTTTTTTTTAGCGCAACAAGTACACGGTGATAAAATTTTTTTATTAAACGATGACGAAATGACTCCGCAATCACTTCGTTCTATTCCCGCAGATGCGATCATAACCAGTTTGCATGAGAGACCCATTGCTGTTGTCACCGCTGATTGCGCTCCTATAATTATTTTCGATCCGGTAAATAAAACAATTGCCGTTGTGCATGCAGGTAGAAAGGGAACTGCTTCGCGTATTTTTTCTAAAACAATCGGAGCGATGCAACGAGAGTTTGGGGCGAAACCTGAAACTCTGTTAGCCGCGTTGGGTCCTGCAATCAAAGCCTGCTGTTATGAGGTGACAGAATCGTGTCGTCAACCTTTTGAAGACAGTGCCTACGATTGGGGGGCCTTAACTGTGCCCGCGTCTGATGGGAAATTCATGCTTGATATTTGCGCGGCGAATCTGGAAGATGGACTGTTGGCGGGCTTGAGTCGTGACAATATTTTCTTGTCTGAATATTGCACATCCTGTCGCCTGGACTTATTTTATTCTTACCGTAGGGAAGGCAAGACAGGGAGGATGATCACTTCGGCTATGTTGCTTTGATTATCTTAATAGATATAAATGTTTAGAATTTCACTATTATACTTTTTACTTTGACGGTTGATATCACATGAAAGAATCACAAGACGATAAGTTTGAATTTGCTGTTCCGTTTCCTGTCAGTTGGATTGATTCACAGCCGCATATGGTTGAAGATTTTCTTTCGAAGCTGACTCCTGAAGATCAGGCTCGCGAGATTCTCCGTTTTCCCAGCAGAAAAAAGATGGACCTTGTTATTTTGAGCGAGCAATCGAAAGAGGTCATGGCTTTTTTGCCAGAGGAAGAGGTTTATCAGATGATAAAGGACGCGGGGGAGTCGGAGTCCCTTCCTATATTGTCGATCGCAACGGAGGAGCAACTGCAATACATTTTCGATCTTGAATGGTGGCGTGGCGACAAGTTTTGCCCATCAGAAGCCCTCAAGTGGCTCGATATTCTGGAACAAAGCGGTCAAGAGCAGTGGCTCAAGTGGCTCGTAACGGAAGAGTTTGAGCAGAAGGTCATGGTCATGCAGGCTTTCATGAAAGTCTTTAAGGCAGATGAAATGACCGACTCTTATGAAGGTGTGGAAAAATTAGAACATTTCACACTCGATGGTATTTACGATATTTATTTCAAAGTAGAAGAAACAGGTGCTTTGAAAAAGTTCCTCTTGCTGTTGCGTTCTACAGAAGAAAAAATTTACTTTTCATTGATGGAAGCGATCATCTGGTATCCCGTCACGCAAACGATAGAACGTGCCTATCATTGGCGTATGACTCGCACCTCGGAGCGAGGCATCCCGCCGTTTGATGAGGCGATGCAGATCTACAGTCCCTTGAATCCTGCTTCGTTGAGGGAGCTTCCATTGGAACCAAAAGATGCCAATGTGTTTGAGGGGCGAGCGGCTCCGATGTATCCCATCGTCGATGGTTTTGCACCTTCATTTTTAAAACAATGCCTGATTCATCTAGACCATTCCAAGCGCATGGGTTCTCTTGGCTGGGAAATGGTGCTTCTCGCCAACAAGGTCATGGTGGCGGATAAGAAAGAACCTTCGCAACCGGATGCGCGTAATGAGGCACTCCGAAAATCGATGGCTTATATCAATATCGGTTTGGAAGCGGGAGCGGAAGGGGATCCTCAAAAAGGCGCACGTTTGTTAGAGCAAGTATGGGTGTTGACCTTGTTTCAAGTAGGGCATGAACGCTTATTGACTTTGAAAGGCAAGGCTCAAAAATTGATCTCCGAACGGGGTGCTTTTTTAGAATATCTCATTCCACCTGCGGACAAAGAGCGGCTTTCAGCTTTGGTTGAGCGTTTTCCCCAAGTGAGCGAGCTTGGAGCGGGTAGCGGAGCATCCTGGTCGTTCCGGGAGTTTCAGTCGCTGGATGAAATTGAGGCTATGGACGATTTTCTGGACCGGCAAAAATTTCACGTCAGATTTGCGAGACATATTTTGTCTTTGAATCCAAAAGATATGGATCGCTTGTTGTTTGAGTGTTCTTTCCCTGAAGACAGTGATGCAATGAATATAGTTATTTTGACATCCACCGCACTGGCTCGATTTGTGTTGTTCAAGGAAATTTCGTGTGAACCGTTGACCGAGGCCGGGGCAAAAAGCTTTATAGAGATGTTTTTTCTCCCCAATATAAATTCAGCCGATCCCAAGGAACCGCAACCCCATATCGCCGAGGCTTTTACCCAGGCGGCTATCGAGCTTCCTATGGCCTGGACCGGTGGTGATCGACGTTATCTGAGTGAATTGATTGTGTTTTGTATGGGGCATCTTAGCGATCAATTGGGGTCCATAAATCCCAAAGGACTCATTGAATGGAAATACGTTCGAGCTTTTTGTATAAAGTGAAGAGGAAACGGGAATGCTTTTTTATTTTAAAATGGAACAAAACAGTGTAGAATTCCGCATCTTTAAAAGACGAGTGAGGAAATTATGACGGAAAAGACAGAACCCGCCAAAGAAGAAAAAAAAGCTGGCGAAGAAGCTATTAGTGGCGAGAAAGCCAAGGAAGAATTAGGTATGTTGGATTCCTACGGGTCTTTTCCAGTTTGGATGCTCAAGGGCATTCAACTGATCACCCCGGATATCCTTATTACCAAGACCCCGCCCCAGAAACCTAAAGTACGTAACTGACCCTACTTATGAGCAAAATCCAACGGGCTCTGATCAGCGTTTCCGACAAGTCGGGCGTCGCTGATTTTGCGCTGAAATTGCATGAATGTGGAGTGGAAATACTTTCCACCGGTGGTACCGCCAAATTGCTGGAAGAAAAAGGCATCCCTGTAACGCCCGTATCTCAGGCGACTGGATTTCCCGAGATGATGGACGGCCGGGTGAAAACCCTGCATCCCAAAATTCACGGAGCCATATTGGGGCGTCGCGATGTTCCTGAGCATATGGAGGCCATGAAAACTCATGGCATTCAGGCCATTGATCTGGTCGTTGTCAATCTCTATCCCTTTGAGCAAGCCGTTGCAAAAGAAGACTGCGACTTGGCCACAGCGATAGAAAATATAGACATCGGCGGACCTTCGATGGTGCGTTCTGCGGCGAAGAATTTTAATGATGTCACCATCGCGGTGAATCCAGAGGATTATGAAATCATCCTCGCTGAGATGAAGGAAAATGGCGGCGCAACTCGTCGTGAAACTCGCATGCGGCTTTGTCGAGATGCTTATGCTCACACTGCGCGTTACGATTCCCTTATCTCAGCTTACTTGACCGAGCAATTGGAGGAAGAGACATCTTTTCCACCGCTTCTTTTGCCGGCATTCGAAAAAGTTCAGGATTTGCGTTACGGCGAGAACCCGCATCAATCGGCGGCATTTTATCGGGAGCCCAGTCCGCGTTCGGCTGATATTGTTTCTGCCAAGCAATTGCAGGGTAAAGAACTCTCTTATAATAATATTCTGGATTTAAATGCGGCGTGGGAACTGACTGTAGAATTTGAAGCTCCTGCGGCGGTGATCATCAAACACACCAATCCCTGTGGCGTTGCTCTCGATGAAGGCCTCATACAGGCATTCATCAAGGCACGGGAGACCGATCCGACTTCTGCATTTGGTGGAATTATCGGTCTCAACCGAGAGGTTTCTGCTGAGTTGGCAGAGGAAATCACCAAAAATTTTGTGGAAGCGGTGATCGCACCGGGATTCTCGTCAGAAGCACTTGCCATATTCAGCGCGAAGAAAAATGTACGTTTGATGGCGATGCCCGCTGTAAATTCCCCGCGGCCTGTGCGAGATTTTGACTACAAGCGTGTGGGTGGTGGTCTTCTCGTGCAAGAGCGCGATGGTGTCGTGTATGGTCCCGATGAGTTGAAAACAGCAACAAAAATTCAGCCCGATGCGCAAATGCTGGAAGATTTGAAATTTGCCTGGGTTGTTGCCAAACACGTCAAGTCCAATGCCATCGTCTATGCTAAAAATCGAGAGACTCTCGGTGTGGGCGCAGGGCAGATGAGCCGAGTGGATTCTGCAAAAATAGCGGTTTCCAAAGCGAATAAATCTCTGGAAAACTGTGTGATGGCATCCGACGCTTTCTTTCCCTTTCGAGATTCTATCGATACGGCGGCTGAATGCGGTGTGAAGGCTATTGTGCAACCGGGTGGTTCCATCCGGGATGATGAGGTGATACAGGCGGCAGACGAACATGATATTTCCATGGTATTTACCGGGATGCGCCACTTCCGTCATTGAGCACTCGCGTAGGTCTTCAGGAAAGTATTTGATGATGTTCTGGATGACGCTTTCTGGCAGGCGGTAAGTATTGCTACTTGCCGTGAGGCTGAATTGGCAGGACCCTTCCTTTTTCTACTCCATTACAATTCGAGTATCAGACGAAATAACCCGCCCGGTTTAAAAACCGGGCGGCATTCGATTTCTTTTGTCTGCTAATCCCGTACAACGTTCTAAAAAAGAACCAGATTTTCTGGTTTCAATTTCGGCAACGAGATCATTTTTTTCAGCTCATGCGCTGAATCAATGTCGTAAGTGTTGCCCAGAATTTGCAAATATTCGAGATTTTTCAGCGTTGAAGACTGGATCAAGGCTTTGACACCTTCGGCACTGATCTCATTCGCAAGCAAGTCCAGTCGTTTTAGATTTTCGAGTTTGGGCGATGCCGCTATTGCCTTGGCTCCACGATCGCTGATCTTGTTGTTGTCGAGATTGAGAGTTTCAAGGGAACGGGCATTGTCGGAGTTGATGATGGCGATGGCACCGTCATCACCTAATTTATTGCGCGAAAGAACCAGCTCTTTCAAATGAGAAAGGGTTGTGGATTGGGCTATAAATTGAGCACCCTTTTCAGTGATCTCATTGCCCCACAGAGATACCTTTTCTACGTGTTTGAAAGTTTCAGCACCAGCGAGAATTCGGACTCCTTCGTCTCCAAGCTTATTGCCTTGCAGGGCCAGGGTTTGAACATTTGCGAGTGCTGAAGTTTGAGCCAAAACGCCCATTCCCTCGATTCCAATTTGTGAACGGTTCAGGTTGATGCCTGTGCCGTCGGGACTGGTGCGCTCTTTGATATGTGCGGGGATATCCTTGGGTGGACCCGAACGCCTTCCGTAATGATGACCCCCGCCTTTACCGCCGTGACCTCCTCCGTGCGCTCCTGCTCCTTTTTGATGTTTGCTAGCATCGTAGGCCCAGCCTGGTTGGGAAATGAAAATCCCCAAGAAGAAGACCACTGCAATGTGACGAACCTTTCGTATCATGAAACTCTCCTGTCAAGGGTTAGAGGCATTTTATTAAACCAAAGAAATTGCTTTTTGATGGTTTGCCCCGGACGATTCTTGATCGCGCTCTGTATCATTGTCCATCAATAACTCGAGCTGTTTTTAAGAAAAGTGTAACAGAATGGGAATCAAACTTCTGCTCTATTTTTTGAGGATAATTAAAATGGAAAACTACAGCGGTCTCTAAAAAAAGGACGGTTCGTTCAATTTCAGCCAGGCCCCATCAGCTTGATAGGGAAAAAAGCTTTGTCGAGATCCTTGATGCGGATGTTGATGTCCTTGATGGGGTAAATCGTGATTTTTGTATCGGATGTGGTGAGGGCTTGATTGATATGGCCGCCTCGCTTTTCGTTGACTTCATATCCGTGCAAATGCAATGGATGCCCTGGAACGGAGAGGACTTGCTGGATGGTTGGGTTGGCTCCATACAACCCTTGCAGACTCCAGGTTCCGGTCTGGTATTCGATGAATTTGAAGTTCTCCTTGAGCGAATAGCCTTGGCTCAAGTCCATTCCACCCAAGGGGATGTTGCATGCGGCGGTGGATTTGACATCATTCAGTTTTCCTGTGATGTGGATTGCCGCGAGGCCTATATTTTCCGACGGGAATTCTTTTTCCACCCAAGTGTGAATATTTTCACCCGCTGATAAAACATAATTTTTTGCATATTGAGGATCGCATACGGCAATGGCCATGAAAGGAAATTGGGGCAGGGTGTCGTCGGAGTCGATGACGGGACTTTTCAAATTCTCTCCTTGATCGGGATGGTCGTGGTTGAGGTTGATCAGTTTCCCCGGCGGAGTACTGCCTGGATCGGCCCAAAGAAATTCGGGTTTTCCCGCTTTACCTTCGACCATTGCTTCGCCATTGCGTTTGTACCAATTGGTGGTTCCCAGCCCAATGACAGGCCACTTGCTTCCAAAGCGGGCAATTTCCTGAGTGATTTCTTCAATGCTTGAAAAGTGAAAAAAATCACCCTTCAATAATCTTTCTACAGTGTTGTAGGCAAGGAGGATCGATCTCTTGTCGCTTGTTGTCAGTGACATGGTTTGAATGGTGTAAGGGTGGTTTGGGAAATAAGAAAGGCTTCGGAATCAGTTGATTTTATCAACATGCAAGCTGATGCTCTCGACAAAGAAGCTCGGTGTCTTTCTGGCTTAAATTTTCCTGTGTCAATTCACAGAAGAATTTCTTCTCGCCTATTTTTTGGTTGTAGCGGCATGTCCCGCAAACGCCAAAACCATTCATGCCATTTATTTTCTGCATCGTCGTTAAAAGTTGTTTCAGGCTTTCTATGAGCTGTTTTTGTTCTTTGTCCTCCAGTCCTTCCCAGGCACTTTGCACCGTTGCTGATGGCATTGCTTTGCTTAGCAATTTTTGGCCTGCCCGTGTCACATTCAAATGCACCACCCGGCCATCGTTTTTATCTGGGATTTTTTTAATAAAACCCTTGGCTTCTAAAGTCGCCAGGGTTTGGGATACGGTTCCCTTTGTCAATCCCAGGTAAGCGGTGACTCCCTGAAGCGTATTCGAGTAACGATTGGCACGGTTCAGGAAGTTCAGGGCATTCAACTGTATGGGTTGCAGGTTGTAATCCGAACCAATCAGTCGGGCCTCTGAATCCAGAAGGCGGGAAATTCTTTCTATGTATTCATGTAAAAGCATCGTATTCATGATCCTATTGTATCGAATCGAAATTAATTTGACAAATCCTATTCTCAGAGCTATTCTTAATTTAGTTTCGATTCGATACTAATATTCAAATAGAGAAAAGGAGTTTTGAAAACCATGAAACAAAGACTTTCGATTTTTTTATTCACTCTCATGCTGTCCATTGCAGGTCAGGCTTACGCCGACACTTCAAAAATTGATTATCCCGAGGGATATCGACACTGGACTCATATCAAGTCGATGCTCATAGAGCCGGGGCATCCTCTGGAGAATCCTTTTCAAGGATTGCATCATGTTTATGGCAACGACAAGGCTATGGCGGGGCTGAAGGAAGGCCAATACCCTGATGGTTCTGTTCTGGTTTTTGACCTGCTGAATTATACGCAAGGCGGTGCCGCCATTCAGGAAGGGGCAAGAAAACTTGTGGGGGTGATGGTAAAGGATGCGGCTACCTTTAAGTCTACCGGAGGCTGGGGCTTTGAAGGATTTGCGGGCGATAGCAAGAGCAAACGTCTGGTGGGAGATGGTGGGCAAGGTTGTTATGCCTGCCATACCTCTCAGGCAAAGTCGGGTTTCGTTTTTTCAAAAATGAGAAAGTAAATTTTTCTCAATTGATTCGGCAACTATTTGCCGGATGAATTTATTTATCATCCATAAAACTTAAAGTAAGGAGAAGTGTAATGATCAAAGCAACGTTCTACCATGCAGGATGTCCCGTTTGTGTTGAAGCAGAGCAAGGTTTTGCGACGGCACTCAACCCATCGAACTATCAAGTGGAGAGTGTTCACCTTGGAAATGATAAGGGACGAATTTCAGAAGCTGAAGCGGCAGGTGTTCAATCTGTGCCAGCTTTGGTGATTGACGACACCCCCTATCATATTAATTTTGGTGCTTCGATCAATGACTTGAAATAATAGTGCGCAGGAAATGATCGGTGGCTGGAAAACTCCAGCCACCGACGCATTAAAGATTAGAAAGGTCGAGGAAATCTAATGGTCAATGATATTGAAATTTTATTCAATGAATGGAACTACCAAGTTTTAAACAACGCTTAATTTTAAACAGCCGTCTTTTGTGTTTTCTATTTCGGGGAAATTAAAGTACAGGTTGTAAATGCCGTTCTTTAAAAATTTTAGCTTCAGAAATCGATTGGCAGGGATTGATTTCCAAAAAAAGACCTCTTTTTTTTCTTTTAAAAAATAGATGGAAAGATTAAATATCGGGAAAGGAAAGTTGTTTGTGAATTTATAATAAAAGTGTTTTTTGACAGTCAGTAACTTATCTTTTACTTCGTTGTTGTTTAGCGGTAGTGTGTATTCACCACTACCCCAGTTTTCCCCATAGCCTCCCCAGCTTGCAAACATAAAAAAATCCCAAAAATCTACTTTAACGAGATTTTCATCCGCTTTAAATTCAGGAAGATTGTATTGTGCGTGAATAGCTTTTTTATTCCACTCTCTGTTCATTTAGCGATCTCATTTAATATATTTTAAAAAAATAAAAATATATTAAATGAGATCTACGCGCAATCGGATCATTTCGAATTTTAATATCGTTCAATTCTTATAATATGTAAGAATTAATAGCGGATTCAGGGTCTGTTTTCATTCCCTCAAGTTAATAGATTTTTCGAGAATTCTATCTGGATTGACACCTTTTAAAGGGGGAAAGTTGTATCTTTAAAATGCTTTTATTGATTTGGGTTGGGACGATGCAAAGTATTATAGAATAGGATTTTATTTGAATTTTTCCTATAGAAAATCCATTTTTCTGCCGATCAATTAATAATCAGTTTAAATCATGCTTTATTTGAGGAGAAATCTGTTGGAATTACCCGTTGTAAATAAATCCACGAGCCGTTTGGGTGCAATATTTTTCCTTTGTCTATTTTCGTTTGCCTTGCTGGAGGGATCGGTGTGGGCACAGGGGAAGAAGACGGTAGAAGGGAAGATAGAGAAGAAGGCACCAGATAAGAAGCCAGACAAGCCAACACGTGTCGGAGTGGCCAAAGCTCAAATGATTCAGCAGAGCAACAAGATTGAGTTGCCGGGAAATGTGATGCCTTGGGCAACGACTAGATTGGCGGCAGAATTTGAAGGCCGTGTGGAAAGTATAATGGTGGTGGAAGGCCAATCTGTGGTGGCGGGAACGCCTTTGATCTCTATGCGCACTCAGCCTCTTAAGTTGGATTTGGAAGTGGCGCATGCGGAGAGGGAGATGGTTTCCAATCGGCTTCAGGAAATGATTGCTGGGACTCGTCCTGAGGTCATTGAAGCAGCGAAGGCTTCTATGAAAAATATGGAAGCGACCCTGAAACTGGCGCAGATAGAGTTGGCGCGCATTCAAAAGTTATTTAAAGAAGGCGTGCTCAGCAGTAACGATCATGACAATGCAATAACGGCAGTGGATCAGGCGCAGTCTAATTTTGATGAAAAAAAGGCTCGTTTGGATGAACTCGTTGCGGGATTTCGAATCGAGGAAATAAGGCAACAGGAGGCTCGCTTATCGGGTGCTGACGCGAATATAAAACGTATTTTGGACGATATAGACCGTTCGGTCATTCATTCTCCCTTTGATGGTGTCATCATAGAAAAGTTAACGGAGTTGGGGCAATGGCTGGAGCAGGGCGATCCGGGGATGACTTTGATCGTTACCAATCCTATCAAGGTAGAAGTTCATATTCCTCAGCGTCATTTTTATCGAGTCAAGCAGGGCCTAAAGGTTAAAATCATCCTTGAGTCGAGGGATGAAGACGTACCCGACGGTGTTTTTCAAGGTGAGGTTGTAGAGATCATTCCTTTTGGCAATCCTGCCTCGCGTACTTTTCCTGTTCGTATTGCGGTGGACAATCCCAAATCCATTTTAACGGCGGGGATGCTGGTCAAAGTGGTTTACCAACCTCCTAAAACGTCTGCCCGGAAAATCTATGTTCCCAAAGATGCGCTGGTTCGCACGCCGGATGAAACGGCGGTGTGGGTCGTTCGCCCAGAACCTGAGCAGGGGATGAAGGCCTACAAGATTCTTGTCCGGTCTGGGGAAGAAAAAAACAGCATGGTGGCTATCAAGCCAAAGAGTGGAAAAATAAAAGCGGGCGAGTGGGTCGTGGTCAAAGGCAATGAACGTCTTCGTCCTGGCGCGAGTGTCGAAATAATCAGCGAGCGACACTAGACAGATATCTATGAAACTGATCGAGCATTCACTAAAGTATGGGGTTACCGTTGCGGTTGGGGTGATCATGATCATCCTGTTCGGGATCATGTCCTTGTTCAGGATACCGGTTCAACTGGTTCCGGATGTGAGCCAGCCGGAATTGACGGTGACCACTAATTGGCCGGGTTCCAGCCCGGAAGAGGTGGAACGCGATATCGTCGATGAACAGGAGAAGCACCTCAAATCCATTGCGGGTCTGGTGGAGATGAAAAGCATCTCGCAGACGGGAAAGGCTGATGTCTATTTGACGTTTCGCACGGGGGCGGACTTGCAGGAAATGCTGGTGCGAACTTCCAATGCTCTTCAGCAAGTTTCATCGTATCCGGAAAATGCTGACGAACCGATCATTAAAACCATCAACGTTTCTGACCGCCCGATTGCCTGGTTTGTTCTTCAGCCTCTGCCTGACAGGGTCGATGATGTCGACGTTTACCAGTATCATGACTTTGCAGAAGATGAGATCAAAACCCGTTTTGAGCGTATTCCCGGAGTTTCCGATAGTGAGGTGCGGGGCGGAAGTCCTTTGGAAGTTCATGTGATATTTAATCCTGATGCACTGGCAGAACGGGGAATCAGCATTGTTGAATTGCGTGAGGCCTTGCGTCAACAGAATAGAAACATCAGCGGTGGTGATTTCGACGAGGGCAAGCGTAGATATATTGTTCGTACACGAGGTGAATACCGTTCGCCGGAGGATATAGAAAACACCATCTTGTCACAAAAAAACGGGCGCATTGTCTACCTTCGGGATGTCGCTGAGGTGAGGGTGGAGTATGACGAACTCCGCTCCTACGTTCGGCACAACGGGCTTCCTGGGATCGCCGTCAACGCACGCCGAGAAACGGGTTCGAACATCCTCACGGTGATGAAGGACCTGAAAGCGGTCAAGAAAGACCTGAACGAAAACATCCTCAAGCCTCTTGGTCTGCACCTTGTCCAAACGGCGGACAAGACCGAATACATCACTCGATCCATCAACATCGTGCAGACGAATCTGGTGATTGGGGGCTGTTTTGCCGTCATCATTCTTTTACTTTTCCTGCGCAGTTTTTATAGCACCTTGATCATCGCGCTCTCTATCCCTATCAGTGTGATCGGGACTTTCCTGATTGTCACGCTGATGGGGCGAACCATCAATGTGATCATGCTTGCGGGTATGGCCTTCGCTGTTGGCATGGTCGTGGATGCGTCTATCATTGTTCTGGAAAACATTCATCGTCACCGTCAGCTTGGGAAAGATTCGGTCAGAGCGGCACTTGATGGAGCGGCAGAAGTTTGGGGGGCGATTCTGGCCACCACTTTGACCACGTTGGTTGTATTCATCCCGGTGCTTTTTATCGAAGAGGAAGTGGGGCAGTTGTTTCGTGATATCGCTGTCGCTATCAGTGCTTCGGTCACACTGTCGTTGATCGTCAGCGTGCTGGTCATTCCTGTAATGAGCAAGCATCTTTTGAAATATGAAGAACTTCACTCATCTGATCGGCGTTCGTTATTTGGAAGAATGTTTCAAAATCTTTTTGGATTGGTCCCGCTGGGAAAACAATTCAACAGGCTTGTGGTTGGAACGCTGGCGGGTTTATTCAAATCCAGACTGGCGCAATTGTTGACCGTTTTGATTCTCATCCTAGTGCCGTTGTATGCGGCTTGGAAAATGCTTCCTAAAACAGAATATCTACCGGAAGGTGACCAAAACGTTATCATCGGTATGATGATTCCTCCGCAAGGTTACAACATTGATGAGATGCACAGAATCGGCAATGAACTGGAGGAAATCTACCGACCTTATTGGGAGGTTTTGCCTGGAAGTCCTGAAGAAGCCAAGCTAAAAGGGCCTGCCGTACGTAACTTCCTGTTCATTGGAAGTGGCGGACGATTGTTCACAGTTGTCAAAGCCAAAGATCCTGAACGTGCCAAGGAACTCATCCCCATCCTTAAGGAAGAGTTGCAGAAAGTTCCGGGGATGATCGCTGTTACCCGGCAATTGTCTTTGTTGTCCAGTGCTTTTCGTGGCTCGCGTGGCATCGAAATCAATATCATGGGTCCCGATCTCAGAGAACTGACGGCAATGACGCAGACGGCTTTTTTCAAATTGAAGAAACTCATGCCGGATGCCAGTATGCGCCCGGTTCCCGGAATGGAATTAGGACAACCGCAAATACAGGTGATCCCACGCTGGCATGAAATGGCAGAAACCGGACTCGATGTATTTGGACTGGGCTATTCTATTTCAGCTTTGATGGACGGAGTTTTTGCGGATGAAGTTTACCTCGATTCAGACAAACTAGTTGTCCCCTACCTTCCGAGAGATGGCATTGACTTGATACTCATGAGTCGCGAAAGAGATATTCAGAAAACACAAGACATTGGAAACGCTATCATCAAAACGCCGGGACAGGTTGCGGTTCCTGTCAATTCCGTTGCCGATATCGTGTCGACTGTCAGTTCGGAACAAATTCAACATTTTGAGCGTCAACGTTCGATCACGCTGGAAGTGGTTCCTCCAGCAAATATGACGCTTGAAGAAGGCATCGACATTGTAAAAAAAGAAGTCGTCGAGCAGTTCATTAAAGAAGGCAAACTGACCGGTGGTTATTCGATACGGCTCACTGGCAACGCTGACAAACTGGAGAGCACGCGTAAGGCGATGGGTGGAAACTTTGTTCTTGCGATTTTTATCACCTATCTTTTGCTGGCAGTGTTGTTCCAGCACTGGGGTTTCCCGCTGGTCATCATGTTGAGCGTGCCTATGGCGGCAGTG
>JAJDBG010000135.1 GCA_029261475.1 Nitrospinaceae bacterium | reverse complement strand
GTTGAATTTTCCGTAGATAACAAGGCTTTGGTTGATCGATTAACCGGAAGAAGAACTTGTGCAGACTGTGGAGCAATGTTTCATGAAACAGCACGAAAGTCAAAAATCGAAGGTTTGTGCGATCATTGCGGAGGGACATTGTTCCAACGTGACGATGATAAACGAGAGACCATAATCAATCGACTGGAAATATATAAACAGGAAACACAACCACTGATAAAATATTATAAACAACAGGGTCGGCTCAAAACCGTAGAGGGTCAGGGAGATGTGCAAAAAGTATTCTCCCAGGTCTGCTCACTCATTACCTGAGGTTCTATGTCAAAGGAAGAATCCATAGAAGTTGAGGGGACCGTGCTAGAGCCCCTCTCAAATGCAATGTTTAGGGTGGAGCTTGAAAATGGCCACACCGTAGTGGCACATATTTCGGGGAAAATGAGACTTCATTTCATCCGAATATTGGCCGGAGACAAGGTCAAGGTGCAATTGTCACCCTACGATTTAACTAAAGGTCGAATCACCTACCGTTATAAATAGGTAAAAAGGAAATAGTTATGAAAGTCCGAGCATCGGTAAAACCCATATGTATTAAGTGTAAAGTCATTCGTCGGCGTGGTGTTGTTCGGGTGATTTGTGAGAATCCAAAACACAAACAGCGCCAGGGCTAGAGTGATAGCACTGCGACAGCTAACCATATAATTTAGACGAGGAGCTACAGTGGCCAGAATTGCGGGAATTGATATTCCTAAGGACAAAAGAGCATTGATTGCGCTGACCTATATCTACGGCATAGGAAGAACTTCTTCTGCGGCAATCCTTAAGAAGTCAGAGATTTCTGAGGACGTTAGAGTCAAAGATCTCACCGAGGGCGAGGTGACTCGCATTCGTACCGTAGTGGAAAAGGAATATGAAGTAGAAGGTGACATGAGAAGAAACCTCAGTATGAATGTGAAGCGCTTGATGGATATTGGTTGCTATCGCGGTCTGCGGCACAGAAAAGGATTACCAGTGCGTGGTCAGCGTACACACACTAACGCTCGTACACGAAAAGGCCCTAAGAAAACCGCGGGCGCACGCAAAAAATAATCGAAAGGATTAAGCTTCATGGTGGATAAAAAGGTAAAAAGCGGGAAGAAGAAGCAAAAAGTTGCGCCCGAATTGGGAATAGCTCATATCCGCGCAACTTTCAATAATACGCTTATCAGCATTTCCGATATGTCGGGAAACGTTGTCTCTTGGTCCAGCGCAGGAGCGCAGGGATTCAAAGGCTCTCGTAAAAGCACTCCTTTTGCGGCGCAGGTAGCCGCTGAAAAAGCCGCTCAAAAAGCCCGCGATATGGGCATGAAAAAATTAGAAGTACATGTAAAAGGGCCGGGTTCTGGTCGCGAATCTGCAATTCGATCGCTACAGAAGGTTGGCATGGAAATCACCGTTATTCGTGATCGAACACCCATTCCTCATAATGGTTGTCGTCCTCGAAAACGAAGAAGAGTCTAATAATAACTTCAGGTCCTCAGCATTGTTTTAGTTGTAGTGAGATTGGACCTCATATAAAAAGGGAGTAGGGGTTTGGCGAGACATACAGGGTCGGTTTGCCGGCTGTGCCGCCGTGAAGGCATCAAATTATTTCTGAAGGCAGAACGTTGCGAGACCGCAAAATGCGCGATCGAGAAGCGTGCCTACGCACCTGGTCAACACGGGCAGGGGCGACGAAGCAAATTTTCTGAATATGGAACTCAGCTTAGGGAAAAACAGAAAGTCAAAAGGATTTACGGCATTCTGGAAAAACCTTTCAGAAATTATTTTGCAGTTGCGGATCGGAAAAAAGGAGTCACCGGCGAAAATTTACTGGAAACTCTGGAGCTACGTCTCGACAACGTCATCTTCCGATTAGGGCTTGCGCCTTCTAGGAATGCGGCGCGCCAAATGGTTGGTCATGGACATTTTCATGTGAACGGAAAAAAGGTAGATATCCCATCTTATATCCTGAAGCAGGGTGACACCATTAAATCCAATCCAAGGAAAACGGAAAAGGCACCGATTAAGAAAGCACTCGAAACAATGAAGAATCGGACGCTTCCGCATTGGTTGGCCTATGACTTCGAGAATAAGCAGGCATTGGTACAGGCCTTGCCAGTTCGAGAAGATATTACAATCCCCATTCAAGAACAATTGATCGTTGAACTGTATTCTCGATAAAAGGGATTTGTTGGGGCGGTTCATACGATAGTAGAAGAGAATCTCTTAAAGCCAATACGTCTGGGCAATCTTTCAGTAAAAAGTGCTTGCGTATGTTGGTAGCACGTTGGCGCATGGAGAACAGTTCTCGGAAATCAATAATAATAAGGTTGTCAGGAATTAATTGGAGGCTACATGTTTAGCGCCCAGGGAATCGTAAAACCCAAGCGATTGGAATTCGAGAAAAAAAGTAAATCTGATTTCTACGGCAAATTCACAGCAGGGCCTTTTGAAAGAGGCTATGGTATAACGATTGGTAATTCTCTTAGACGTATGCTTCTCTCGTCAGTTGAGGGAGCGGCTGTAATTGCCGTCAAATTTGAAGGGGTTTATCATGAGTTTTCCTCAATTCCTGGAGTCGTAGAGGATGTTACTGAAATCATTCTCAATCTGAAACAACTTAATTTGTCTATGGCAGAAGGAGTTTCAGAAAAACGGCTCTATCTTAGGGTTGAGGGTACTGAAGAAGTAACGGCTGGGAACATCACTCCAGATTCAGAAATCACTATCCTTAATCCCGAATTGCATTTGGCTTCTATGGATACTGGTGGAAGCATAGAGCTGGAAATGATTGTTCGAAGGGGAAGAGGATATGCCTCTGCAGAACAGCACATTCTTGAAGAAGAGTCTGTACAGATGATTCCGATTGACTCTGTGTTTTCTCCTGTAGAGAAAATCACTTACACTGTAGAGAACACGCGAGTTGGTCAGTCTGCGGATTACGATTCATTGGTCATGGAAATGTGGACCAATGGCGGAATCACTCCAGAAGATGCGGTAGCGCATGCGGCCAAAATCGTAAAGGATCATATGCAAATCTTCATCAACTTTGATGAAGAGCCTGAGCCTGCTGTTCCCCAAGTGGATGAGAAGCATCAGAAGACCATCACAAACTTGGCGAAGAGTGTGGAAGAGTTAGAGCTTTCGGTTCGATCTTACAATTGTCTGAAAAATGCAAACATTCAGACCATTGCAGAACTGGTTCAGAAAACAGATGGCGAAATGCTCAAAACTCGTAACTTTGGCAGAAAATCCTTGAATGAAATTAAGGAAATTCTTGAGGACATGGGTTTGCATCTTGGCATTAAGGTTGAAGAGGAAGATTTAAAGCAGATCAGCCAGTTGCGAAAGAAAAGGGAAGTTGAAACGGAAATAGAACCCTGATCCTGGTTGTAAAGCATTTCAATAAAAATAGTGAAGCGGTTAAGATTATTGATTGAAGCCGTTCAAAATAAAACCCGAGTTAAAGAAGTTAAGGAAAACGAGGAGCCATGCGTCATTTAAAAGCCGGCAGAAAATTTGGCAGAACAACCGCCCATCGAAAGGCCATGTTTCGAAACATGGTAACCGCTTTATTGGAAAATGAGCGTATTCGAACAACTCTGCCCAAGGCCAAGGAACTGCGTAGCAAAGTTGAAAGAACCATTACTCTTGGAAAAAAGGGGACTCTGCATGCACGCCGCCGCGCTTTGCGATTGGTTGCTCAACGAGATATTCTTCCCAAACTTTTTGGAACTTTGGCTGAGAGATACGCTGATCGACCCGGTGGATATACTCGGATCATAAAGCTGGGTAACAGACTGGGTGACGATGCTCCAATGGCTTTCATAGAGTTAGTGGATCGGGATGAAGGCGCAGAAGCCCCAGAGGAAAAGAAAGTAAAAGCCAAAGTAGAAGAGAAAGCAAAGCCTAAAAAGGCCGCAGAAAAGAAAACAAAAGCCAAAAAGGAAGTAGAAAAGAAAGACGATTCCTCTGAGAAGTAATGTTCAGAGGGATTACTGAAGTTTTTTTGGTGTGTAAACAAAACTAAACCTAAGCCCTACCCAAAGGGCTTGGGTCTTAGGCTATATTCGGAGTCACTCCCGTTGGCTCTTGCTTGAATCGGAATTTGGTGTTTACTTTGATGTAGGCTAACAAGTCATCGTAGCTTTTAAAGTGCTCCGAAAACCCGTAGTCCTCCCCCGTATACTCGCAGTTCTCCACACTATGTTCCCGACAAATGTAGGGACGTGTCTCATAAATAGTGCATTTATTGGTCGGTGATAAAAAGTTGCATCGTGTATGAATCATGATGTACCAAGCCTTGCGATAAATATAGATGGAAACTTTTTCATGCGCCAATTTCCACAATAGACATTCGTAATCCTTCCTCGTTACAGGCTCGTCCAGCCCAAAAGCAAAATAATTACAACAATGTGCAGGCAAACATTTTTCACATTGATCGCTACTGTTTATCTGTGTTGACATAAGATTTATCCCCAATTGCAGGCAATAAAGAACACTGCGCTTATTTAGTAAATGTAGTTTATATGTTTTCTCAAATGCAGATTAAATAAATTAATCGAAATAGTGTTGGAGTCAAAGATTAAAAAACTGTGAATTCATGAGTCAGCCCGAACATGAAATTATGGTCCACTGCATCGAGCGTAAAGTTCAAATTAGTATTGGGGCTTGGAATTAGAAAAAGATCATAGTTCGATTTAGAATATTTATACTCACTAAATACTTTAAAATTTTCGGAAATTTTATAACTAACCCCAAATGAAGTGATCATTCCAAGATGAATAATGTTTGATAGTGACTGAGAGATCCGTACGGTATTGATAGGGTTATTTCCTAAGCTGACTTCTTCAACATCGAGAATATTTAGAGCCAACCCTACGCCGACATAGGGGGCAAATTTATCGAATTTATATCTTAGAAGAGGAATGAGGCTCACTGTTTGAAAGGAGTTGACTCGAAAACCCAAGTGCTCGGCATTGGGGAAATATGAGGCAATTTCCTGCAGTGTCGCATCCAGGTCGCGATTAAAATAATTCAGTTCTACTCCAAAATCAAACCCCATAATGGCTGATTGATCCCAGAAATGCCCCGCTTTGAATCCATAGGAAAAGGAATTTTTTGTTCCTAAGTCGTCATAGTTGGCAACTGCGGCTCCTCCAAGTCTGATTCTACTATAGTCATTCGGCACCGATGCTCCAGCACCAAAGCCAATGTATGTTTCCGCGCCAGCCGGAGATGCAAAGGAGGGTGCTCCTGCAATGAGAATTGAAATAAAGAATAATATTAATATGTTAATGGGTCGCATGATTTGAATTCTATGATTATTCTCAATATAGATTAATTATTGTTTACAGAGGCAGATGGATTGTAGCAGGAAGAATAGGATTTCTCAATTTTGAGATGATCTTCAAAACCTAGTGTGTAGAGAAGTCTCTAATTTTGGAAAAGAGAATAGCGATGTAATATTGGAGGGTGGGGCGAGAAAGGTGGCTGAAAAGATATTAGGGGAACTTATTCGGAAACTATTTCCTATTATTACTCTGCTTCCAGGGAGACAGGTTATCTTCCCCAATCATATAGTGAATTCAAATATCATTATTTATCCGTTGCGACCTTCCAAGTCAAATAGGCCCCGCTAAGGTTTCTGGTGTCATGACCTTGTTGGGCTAGAAAACGAGCGGCAAAGTAAGATCGTTGACCTGTTTGGCAGTAGGTAATGATTTCTTTATTCTTGGGCAATTCAGCAATTCGTTCTCGAAGCTCGGGCAAGGGAATGTGTGATGACTCGGGAATGTATCCCTCTTCTCGCTCATCATCGTCTCGAACATCCAGAATAAGATATTTATTTTTATCGAGATTGGAAATTTCATGCCACTGGCAATTTTTTGACTCGCCCTGGACAACATGGTCTGCGGCCATTCCTGCTAAATTGACAGGATCTTTAGCGGAGCCAAAGGGAGGTGCGTATGCAAGTTCAAGATTTTCCAGATTGCGAACGCTCATGCCTGCTTTTAAAGCGGTGGCAAAAACATCCGCTCGTTTATCGACACCTTCTTTTCCTATGACCTGTGCTCCTAATAATTTTCCCGTCTTAGGGTCGAACATAACCTTTATTGTTACACGTGAGGCACCGGGATAGTAGGTCGCATGGGCGGGAGGATGTAAATGAACAACGTCTTAAGAGATGCTCAACCTTTTTAAAGTTTTTTCATTGGCTCCCGTGCTGGCAACGGCGATATCAAACAGGCGCAGAATCGAGGTGCCGCAAGTGCCGGGGTATTTCATTGAATTATTGCCAAATATATTTTCAGCAACCATTCTGCCTTGACGATTGGCGGGACCTGCAAGGGGAACCAGTGTCCATTCGCCTGTCACAAAATCGCGCACTTCAATGGCGTCGCCGATTGCCCAAATGTGAGGGGCACTTGTTTTGAAAAAGCCGTCGACTCGATAGCCTCCTTTTTCTCCAATTTCCAAACCCGCATCTTTACCCAATTTTACTTCAGGCCGAACTCCCAAACCAAGTATGACCAGGTCGGCAGGAATCCGTTGACCGCTCTTGAGTTCGATAGTGGAAGCTTTCGAATCTTCACCTGCTTTGGGATTGTCAAATTTAGAGACGGCATCATTTAGAAAAAGGTCTACCTTTTTATCTCTTAGTTTTTGGTGAAGCCATGCGGCCATTTCAGGGTCCAACGACGCCATGACTTGAGGAAGAGCTTCGACTATGGTGACTTTCAATCCTTGTCGATGGAGTTGCTCAACCATTTCCAAGCCAATGAATCCACCCCCAACGACAACAGCATTGCGAGGTTTTTGGGTGGTTATCCAGGAGTGGATAGCTTCAATATCGGGGATATTGCGAACGGTGAAATGTCCCGCTGAATCAATTCCCGGAATAGGTGGTTTCAGGGGAGTAGCCCCTGTGGATAAAACGAGATCGTCGTAGGCTTCCCAATAGTTTTTCCCTGAATGGGAATCCTTAATTTCAATTTTCTTGTTTGCGGTGTCTATATTGATAACCTCTGAGAGGACTCGAACGTCAAGGTTGAATCTGGAGCGCAGTCCTTCAGGTGTTTGAACCAGCAAATTTTCCTTTTCGGTGATCTCTCCGCCAATATAGTAGGGAAGGCCGCAATTTGCGAAGGAAACATGCGGTCCTTTTTCGAACATAATTATTTCGGCGTCTTCTGACATTCTTCGGGCATGGGCGGCAGTTGTCGCTCCTCCAGCCACCCCACCAACGATTAGAATTCGTTTCTTTTTATTACTCGGAGAAATTTGCATTGTATGGAATTTATTTTAATTTAAGAATCATTTTGAAAACTGGCGAATGTAATGAATCAATTGCCAGATTTGATCGTCTGAAAAGTTGGAGAATGCAAACATCGAAGTATTGGGAGATCCATTTCTGATTATCCAAAACAACTGTCCGTCGGGCAGTTGTTTCATAGTTTGCGCACAACTGAAGTTCCTTGCAGGAGGAGTGCTTTCAAAGTCTGGGTCGCCCTCTCCATTGCCCTTTACCCCGTGGCAAAATATGCATGCAATGGGTTTGGCTTGTTCTAAATAGAGTTTTTCACCGCTTTTGAATGATTTTTCGTTGAATGGCAATGGATTGACCATGTTCAAAAAATTACCTGGGGCGGTTGGTGTTTGCCGATTTTGTGGGCAGTTCCCCTTTGCTAATAATGATGAAGGGTAACTCAGTAACAGCAACCAACTCACAAGAATAAGGGCTTTATTTATTATTAAAGAATAGTTTTTGAGAGGCATTTGTATACCTTTTATTGGGCCAATTGGCGGATGTAGAGGATTATTTTCCAGATTTTTTCGTCACTCAATTTTTTATAGGAAAGCATTCCTGTGCCAGGGGAACCTTCTTTGATGATCCAGAATAACTGCCCGTCTGGTACACCGTTTATAGTTTTAGTGCAGGTGAAATTTCTAGGAGGAGGGCTAAAGCCTCTAGCCATAGGGCCATTTCCATCGCCAATGATTCCGTGACATTGTTTGCAGGGCAACGGTTTTGCTTTTACTTGAAAGAGTAGCTTCCCTTTCTTTATATTTTCAGGCGTTTCTTTTAACGGATTTTGCAAGTTGTAAATTTCCGGTGGAGCTTTTTCAGTAAATCTCGGCTGTGGGCAAGGCGATGGATGATCGCCTGTTTCTGCGTAACTATTATTTGCTGATACAAATAATAGCAGAAGGCTTATTTGTAAAAGTCGATAAATCCTTGAGCTTTTCGGGAATATAAGTTTGTCTGGATATTGTGTCTTCATAATAATTTTCTCCATTTTACACTTTTAAAGTTACCCATCCTCGACCCATAGATGATCGAGGATGGGAATGGAAAATCTTATTTATTGAACTGGCGGATATAAGTCACCAATTGCCATACTTG
>JAJDBG010000134.1 GCA_029261475.1 Nitrospinaceae bacterium | reverse complement strand
CGGGACTTTCACCCGCAAGATTAAGGCCTTGTCGGCCGCTACCCTGACCCCATTGATTCTTAGTTTTGAATAAATCTGAGGAAGGTGCTTTTGAAGAATTAGTCGAGTTGGTGTTTAACTTTTCCTTTAAATCTGCTATTTCTGAAATTAAAACTGATTCCTTTTTTTTAAACTCAGACGAGCGATCCCACAACACGTTGATAATTTTAATTGATGTAAGTTTCAGAGGGGGGGTAGGTGAACGATTACATGTCGTATCACTTTTGATCACGGCTCTACACCTTGCTGGACTTGATTCAGAGACGCCTTACTTTCAATTCATCGGAATGCCAACATCCAATAGTGAAGGACTTTCCTCAAGTGAAGCTTTAGAGGTTCCGGTAAAAAACTTAACCAACACTTAGTTGAGGTTTCAACCTACCCCAAATAAAATGCAGACAAAGCCGAATTGCCGAATCAGAAAAATAATTTGGCTTATTTCAATAAGGGTAAAACCATATTGAAATAACCAAAAATGAATACTTAAGTACCCACGTAAAATTAATTTAACTAAAAAAAATAGTATAATAAACAATTATTTTATGCCATAAGCCTCAAGATCTAGTGGTTTACACAAAACAATTAACCGCTAAAAAATTACAAAATTAAGTTAAATTAATTTTACGTGGGTACTTATTTATATTTAATAAATGGACTTTGTTATTCACAAAGGAGAATTAGATGAGTAGAACATTGGATTTAACAATTAAAAAAATTTTTGGGGCTGGAATATTTTTTCTGACCATTTTAATACTGGGACTACCCAGTGAAATATTTGCTCACGGATCAATGGAAACACCCTTAAGCCGGATTTATAACTGCCGCCAAGAGAACCCGGAAAATCCGAAATCAGCGGCTTGTCGAGCTGCCGTAGAGACAGGTGGCACTCAAGCTCTTTATGATTGGAATAGTGTCCGACAAGGTGCCGCTAATGGCCAACACCGAGCCATTATTCCTGACGGCCAGCTTTGCGGCGGAGGCTCTTCCAACTTCCAAGGTCTTAACCTCGCCAGGGCCGATTGGTTCACTACACCCATTACGCCGGACACTGCTGGAAATTTTAAATTTACCTATAATGCCACTGCACCACACGCGACCCAATCGATGGAATTTTACATCACTAAAGATGGATATGACCCGACTAAGCCCTTGGCCTGGAACGATCTAGAAACACAACCATTCTGTACAATTACAGATGTGACTTTGCAAAACCAACGCTATCACATGACCTGTCCGCTACCGCAAAATAAAAGTGGCAAACATGTGATTTATCATATTTGGCAACGATCAGACAGCCCTGAGGCATTTTATTCTTGTAGTGACGTGGCATTATTGGGTGGCAGTGGAACGCCAATGGAATGGAACGAATTTGGACAAATTCGCGCGCAACAAGATCTAACGACGGGCAGTCAAGTTACACTACGTCTGTTTGAAGCAGAACCAAACACGGGTGATTTTCAAGATGTTGAGTCACACAATATTGTTATTGGTGAAGGTATGGGTGTCTCAAACGCGTGGCCATTTCACCTTGCGCAGGAAGTGAACCCAAACTCATCACTGGTTGCCATTGGTGTACTCCAGCAAGATGGCAATATCCAACCTGTACAAGACAGCCAAGCAAATCGTATCTATACCAAACCTGATAGGCAACTTAATTTTGAAATTGAGATCCGCATACCTGAACCACAAAATGGTGTCTCTCCGGTTGCCCTAATCACTGCAAGTCAAATTGAAATCACCGGTCCAGAAACACTTATTCTGTCAGGCACCCAGTCAGCTGACCCTAATAACCTATCACTCAGTTATCAATGGCGCTTGGTATCAGGAGAAGCAAGTATCGACTCACCATCTGCGGCAGAAACAACCGTAGTATTTCCAAATCTATCAATAGACCAAACCGTTACCATTGAACTGACCGTCAATAATGGAACGCGTGATAATAGAACATCTGTGACAATTACACACCTTGCAAAATCAGGCGGCGGTTCTACCAGTGATCATGACTATATCTATCCTGATCGCCGAGGTCAATACGAACCCGGTACCGTTGTACTTGGAAGTGATTCAAATCGATATCAATGCAGGCCATGGCCGAATTCAGGGTGGTGTAACATTGCCTCCGATTTATACTATGCCCCAGGAACTGGACTGGCATGGCAAGAGGCCTGGACACGTTTGAATAATTAATCCTTACCCTAGGAATTTACAGGGCATCCTGCGAAGTATGCCCTGTCAAATAGTTTGACCTTAACCACTCCTTAAAACCAATTAGTTTAACTGTGAAACGTTTGCTAATGGTCTTTCGTTTTATCCGAAAAACTTGACCGCTACAAGGTGTCGTTATGTTGTAGCTCACCCTCAAACAGTAATATAAACTCCTCTGACTTCCAATACAGCCCGTCATCATTTCGCTCTTCACTTATAGATGACCGTCGGTTCCGCAAAAAACCACCATATTGGATCTCCCGTCCTGCATAACTTATCTTCCATTACATGCCATTCTTATAACCCCGAAGGATCCCTTCAATATGTCTCATTTGGATAGCTTGCTCAAACTATATATAATATTGAAGGATGACAGTTTTCCCCACCAGTCAAAAGGGTCAACATCCTTAGTTAGTTAACGAGGCTAATACAGATTCACTTACGTTGCGGGCTGCAATTTTGCCCTTGCAAAACTTACAATACTCAATTACTCAAAGACTGCTTTGCGGTACTACCGAGATGAATGGGTAATTCCTCGGGCAGGACTTTAACCTGCTAGATAAGTTACCGGTAACGGCATGCTGACTGACACCTATCTTTACTCTCTGCTGGTGATTCCAGTAATTTATTTTTTAATAAATAAAAAAGCCGTTTCTTGAAATAGCTATGATCTCAACTTTATTTGGAGACTAAATAATGAACAAATTACTACTTGGCATTGGTATGCTGCTTATTTTAAGTGCTTGTGATGACAACAAACAAACAGCTGATAAAAGTGACGCCGCAAATAATGCAGCACAACAGGAGATAACAGAGTCAACCCCACAAACGAGTCATGCTCCCGTTGCTACTGACATAGACACGGAAGTTGTTCAAGCACGAGCAGTGATTAAAACATTTGCTGGCACTTTAAAAGGTGAGCTACAAGCTGGAATAAAGGCGGGTGGCGCGGTTACCGCATTGGAAATTTGCAATACTAAAGCACCACAAATTGCCGAGAAAGTTGCAACAGAAGCGGGTATGCAAGTATCCAGAGTCAGCCTAAAAAACCGTAACCCGGATAATGCGCCAAATGCATGGCAAAAAGCGGTATTAGAAGATTTTGAAATACAACAAGCAGCCGGTGCTGATCCAGCAACATTAGAATTTTCCGAAATCGTTGAACACGATGGCAGTAAAGAATTTCGTTTTATGAAAGCGATTCCTACCGGCGGGGTCTGTCTCGCGTGTCATGGTGAAAGTTTAGCGAAAGAAGTTCGAGAAACAATCACTACACTTTATCCTGATGACAGCGCCACAGGTTTTACGCTTGGTGATATTCGTGGGTCGTTTGTTGTGACTAAGCGGTTGCATTAGGGATTGGTCTGGACCAATAGTCTACATACGTAGTAGTGCAACTATTTTCTATCATATAAATGGTATCAGGCATTGTAATTTGCAGACTATACGCATAATACAATGACTGCACCTTTTCTCTTGCTAGTCTTATCATATAAGTAATTAAGTATCGTGTCCCCAGAACTTCTGACATACTGTATTTGAAGGTATCTTAGCTGCTCTCTACTCTATTTGCATTGCGACAAACAACAACTGAGAACATAGGAAAGGAGTGCTATAGATATAGTATCGCAAGACCTGACACCCTATGTGTGCAAAATTATTTAATAGCATGGTATAAGTTTATGGTTTATTTCTGATCCGATCGATCTGGATATCTCATTTTATCTTCTTGTGATACTGCGTTAGTAATCATTTCTATGCGTTTAGTTTCCTGCTCCGAGAGTCTTAGAGCAGTGTCCTGCCAATGCTTGTGTTCGTTAGTGTTCAGCCAATCCTTCCACATCACGCTTATGGTAAGTAAGCCTGTGATGATTACTAATAAGATGAATACTTGAGTGCCGCTCATAATCATGTCCTCCCATCATTCATCGGTATTGCCAAATTAACTCTCACAAGGCGCTCAACACTGAAATTGCAGCCTTTATACTAACGTAATCTTTTCCTAAGCCCAAAGACTCCTTGTCTCAAATCAGATAGTCCCTACAAAACAGTGCAGTTAAGTTAAATTCTGGAAAAAACCCATCCTAACGCCTTGATTTTTTATAAACTCAAGGCAAGGGGCGGCTTATATAACCCATTGAATTTATTGATCTGCACTGTTCTGCAGGGACTATCCTCAAATCACGATAATGGCTGGCCGATACCAGATGGCAGCCAAGATTTAATGGAGTCACTGAACCATTCACTTTCCTATTGTCGCTCAGGTACAGTTAAATTTGCAGCACCCTCAGCCCGATCCACGTCGATCATGGCACTTACAACAGCAGTCCATGCTTTAGCGATATTGTCGAGATTGTAGCCACCACCACCCAGCGCCACCACGCGGCCAC
>JAJDBG010000133.1 GCA_029261475.1 Nitrospinaceae bacterium | reverse complement strand
AAAAAAATCAGTAGTCAAAGTCATTTTGGGTCATTGTGAATGACGTGATCCGCATATAAAAAATGTATATCCAACTGATGGAACTCATACGGTATCGGGTCTAGAAAGCTTATAACCTTTTGGTACGTTTTCCAGGATTTGTAAGCTAACATGTTAATTTATCCAATCGTAGATAACTTATTTTATGAATTTGGAAAGATGCAGTATAGAGATTGGAAAAATTCTCACCAAGACGTGCGCCAAAGTTCCTCTGAAGTCTTGAACTTAAAAACACCCTGAATACGCTCTGCAAATTCTTCATCGGTGAACGCCTTATTGTACTGGTCGCCCTTGTGCCGGTATGGGTTCCACGAAAGTGTGAGTCGTTCTACAAACAGATCGTCGAGTTCCACCGTGTTGATCTTTTTGATGATGTTTGTTTCAGAATCGACCAGAATCGCTCCCATCACATGCTCGTCTTTTTGGATCATTGCCTCAATGAAGCCAGGTGACTCCCGTTCCTGTTGTGCCGGATTGCATGGGGTTTCTATGAACCAGCTTTCACCGCCCACTCCAAAGATGGGGATCGACGGGAATTCATTTTCGGTTACCAATTTGGCGCGCCATTTTCCGGCCCATAACTCGATTTGGGCGGAGCTGGGGTTGGGGAAGCGCCCGACCAACAACATATCTCCATTGGGAGAGAAGGAAAGTCCTCCTCCGGTTCCTTCGACTTTAATGGGACAAGGTTTTCCTACTTCAAAACTGATATTTTCTTCCATTTCAAATTTCTCGTGACGTGGGTCAATAAATTAAGGTGAATTTTTGATTTTGGGGAAATACGGACTCAAACATCAGTCCCTTCAAATTTTTCGCAGAAAGACATCATACGAACAACATGAATTTTTGATTTTGGGAAACATGGGCATTAAAGTCAACCTTTAATCTATTTTTTGGTTTATACTTTTGAGCCAAAATAATAACGACAACCCATTTTTCACAAAAATCTCATGATTCAAACAACCTTGTTGAGCCACGCTTGCCTTTTGTTCCAGTCGAAAGAAACCAATCTGCTAACAGATCCTGTATTTTTTGACCCGCATTGGGAGGACATAAACGTCCTGTGCCCCAAACGGAAACTGGAAATTGATAAACTGCCTAAAATTGATATTCTGAATATCTCTCATCGGCATCAAGATCATTTCGACATTCGCACACTCGCGTATATCAAGGACAGCGATATTCTAGCACCCGATGCTGTCATTTTGGCACCAAAGGATGACATCCTGTTGGAAGTTTTATCCGCTTTGGGGTTTGAAAATGTGAAGGTTGATGAAGATTTCGAGCCCATGAAAATCCGCGATTTGACCTTAACACCGACACCATCGCTCAATCAAGACGGTTGGCCCGAGCATGGCTTAGTGGTCAGCGACGGAGAAGTGACGATCTGGAATCAGGTCGATACCATTGTGAACCCCGAAATTATTCAATATATGCACAAACTATGCGGTCGTGTGGATTTTGCGCATTTGAGGTTCATGCCATTATTAGAAGGTAATTTTGCGCATCATAAATCATTGAATTTGCCCTTCGAGGAATACAGCTCATTCTTAAAAGTTGCCAATGCCGTTGCCCCAAAATTTGCGGTTCCAGGATCAGCCGCATTTCGTTATTCCGATGAATACGGTTTTTTAAACCAATATTCCTTTCCAACAACGCCTGATGGATTTCTTAAGGATTTAAAGGATTTTTGCCCCGGAATAGAATCCTCCACCTTTTTCTCTGGAGACGTTGCAAAAATTTCCAAAGAAGGAGTGGAAGTCATCCGCCAAGGTTCTGATTTCGTCTCAGTTGAAGAAGATGACAGCGTTCTGGTCGAGTTCAAGCCTGTGATGGAAGTTCAACCGATCCGCACACGGACAGCCTCAGCCGATCAAAAAGCGGAAGAGAAACGCCAAGTACAGGATTTCATCGAAAATCAGCTATTGGCCACACTCAAGCTAAACAAAGTGATTTCAGTTTGGGAACATTGGAAGGCGACTTATCAATTAGAAGTATTCGAAGACGAGAAAGACGGCGACATCTGGTCGATCGACTTTGGAAGCCCAGATCCAAAGGTCGTTGCCGGAAGGTTAGAGCGAGTCAATATATACGAAGGCATCAGCTACTCCGAACTGGCGAGTTTGATCCAGAAAAAAACCAGTTGGGATTTTGTTGGAGCCTCCGCACAATATAGAACGTTCAATAATATCTACAGGGTAGAAAAAGGGACGTTTGAATACTTTCCGAATGAAAAGAAGTTTCCACACCCTCTGACAGAAGCCTTTCCATCCAATAAAGAAATGGATCGAGAGAAGTTCATGAAAGACGTGCGAAAGTGGAAGGGGAAGGCATTCACACAATAAATCATCTTTTCACGGAATGAGAAAATAGAACTTTTGCTTGAAAAATATATTTTTGCGCAATTTTAATTGCCAATTCGCTTGGCTTAGAGTAAACTCTCCGCTTCATTAAATAGGCTTAACTGTACGGCGGTGTAGCTCAGTTGGTCAGAGCATACGGTTCATATCCGTAGGGTCGGGAGTTCAAATCTCTCCACCGCTACCATATAAAATAAGGGCTTACAGTGTAAATGCTGTAAGCCCTTATTTGATTTTGTACCAATTCTGTACCAAAACGTGCTGGAACTGGTTTTTTTGAGGATCGATTTTTCTCTATTCTATTGGGTTTAAATGACAGCGTTGGGAACGCGTAGACGCTTTGATTTGGTTCATATCCGTAGTGTCCTGTCCGGGGTTCAAATTCCTGCACCGCCATTATCCTTGAAATGAAATTTTCCCGTTTGTGACCAGAGGAAAAGCATTTTTTTAAACTCTTCTGTGTAACGTATTCCTTTTGTCATCATAAACTCCTTGTTTGGTGATTCTATTTTTACCCTACAAGGTGTCTATAAATCTAGGGGCACATCAATCAGCAACTTTTAGCTCATTGTTATAAACAGCAATTTTCTTTTTTAACGCCCCCGATGCGGCTTTATACAAATCACTAATTAAGTGTTTTAAAGGCAATAAGTTTAAATCTATCATTGTCTCTCCATGAATTATTATCAGGGTATTCTGAATATTAATTCAGAGGTCGGAAATTGTCAACCAAGGGGATGATTGGCCTATGGCTTCCTGGCACCTTATTGTTTCATTTTTTACTGTCGTTCGTAGTGTATGGGGACTGCATCCTGTTCTTACCATGCTTCATCGGGTTTTTCCCAATACGCATACTTTCGCGTTGAGATTTTGGGGAAGAGCTTGATGGGGAGGACTGTGCAAACGGGATTCTAGAGTTCTTCTATTTTGGTGGCTTTGTATTCCAGTTGTCCTGCGAGTGCGAGTCCTAAGCCTACCCATAGCAATTCTCTGATTCTGCGTACGAAGGAGAGTGTCAATCCAACGCTTGGGGGCAGTCCCATTGCTGAAAAGACGATGATGAATCCACCTTCCTGGGCACCGATGCTCAATGGAATCAAAAAACTTCCTACTTTTATTAATTGAGCCAGAGCTTCAATGATCCACAGCTCGGCTAGTGTGAGTTCGATTCCAAGGAAATACATGGCGACGTAAAGTTCGGCAAGGCCCACGACCCAACCTGCGAATGCGTAGCTGATGCTTATGGCGATTCTCTTGGGGTGTTCTTTGTAAAATGAGGAGATGTGATCGGACAATGCGTCGATGTTATCACTAACAGAAGTGCTCTTTTTGATCCATGCAAAATTTTCAGCCCAGCGGGACAGTCGACCTAAGGTTCCGGTGATCTGAAATAGAAAGAACAGGAAAATTGCGGTTGAAAATACGATCATGCCTGCGAGCGCGGTGTTTTGAAATTGACTGGAAATTTGCTCGGCTTTGAATGTCAAAAATATTCCGGGAATGAAAAAAATAATCAGAGCGGCGAGGAAGGTAGTGCGGGCAACGACTTGCGAGGCAAGGCCTTGGCGTCGGGGGATATTGTGATGCTCTTTCAATAGTTGTGCTTTGACGGGCTCTCCACCGAGCGTTCCGAGTGGGGTGATGACGTTGTAGGCTTCTCCGATTTGCCTGATGCGCCATATTTGCCAAAGGTTGAACTGCTTGGCACTGCTTTGGGTAAAATTGTATTTCCAGGCGAGGGAGTCGAGAAGGGTGACGATGGAGTAGATGAACAGGATATAAATGAAGCCGATCCCTAATTTCGAGAGCAGTGTGAATAGCTCGGCAAGGCCGACGGTTTGTATTGCCCACACTAATAGGGCAATCCCGATAAGGAGGAAAATTATCTTGATTGCTTTGGGCATGAGACCGCTTTATGAGGTTTTTAGGGGCGCGAACTAGTAGTCGCTGGGGGGTTGCGCTTCCCAAGGCTCATGTTCGTGAAAGTCGTCTGGTTAATCAGCTTTTTCCGGGAGACTGTTTAACGGTCGCACTCTCCACCGATCATATTGATCATGTCGAAGGTGGGGATGATGTCTGCGAGCATTCCGCCTTTACAAATTTCTGACATTGCGGCTGTCATGGTGAAGGAGGGCGGTCGCACTCTGCATTTGTAAGGTTTGCCTGTTCCATCGCTGACGAGATAGAATCCCAATTCTCCATTTGCGGCTTCGGTTGGAAAGTAGACTTCACCAACGGGGGGTTTCAGTCCGTCGATCACCATTTTGAAGTGGGCAATCATCTCTTCCATCTTGGAGTAGACGTCTTGCTTTGAAGGGATTCGCATGTAAGGGTTGCTCACATTGATAGGTCCTTCGGGCATGTCTTTCATGGCTTGTTTGATGATTTTCATGCTTTGCTTGATTTCTTCCATGCGCACGAGGTAACGGTCGAAGTTGTCTCCCACTGTGCCGATTGGGATGTCAAAATCCAATCGGTCATAAACGAGATAAGGGTGTGCTTTGCGAACGTCGTAATCGACACCACAGGCTCGCAGGCAAGGCCCGGTGAATCCCCAGTTGATGGCACTTTCAGCAGAAATGCCACCTGTGTCGCGCATACGGTCGAGGAAAATCCTGTTTTTGGTCAGTAGTTTATCTACATCATCAAAAAGGGAGTCGAGCTTGGGGTAAACGGCTTTAAGATCGTCATCAAAGCCTGGGGGCAGGTCGCACATGAGACCGCCTATGCGGATGTAGTTGGAGGTCAAACGCGCTCCGCAGACTTTTTCAAGCAAATCCCATACAATTTCACGGGCTTCTACAAAATAAATAAAAGCGGTCAAGGCTCCCAACTCAAGAGCGGCGGCGGCTATATTGGTGTAGTGATCTGAAATTCTGGATAACTCGTTGGTGACAACGCGTATGTATTTGCATCGATCGCTGACTTCAATGTCGCAAAGCTTTTCTACTGCCAGAGCGTAACCGATATTGTTCATGATGGCAGAACAATAGTTGAGGCGGTCTGTATAAGGGAAAACATTGGTCCATGTAACACTTTCGCACATTTTTTCAAAGCCGCGATGCAAATAGCCGATGTCTATATCCATATTTACAACGGTTTCACCATCCAAGGTGAGTAGAAATTTGACGGTGCCGTGTGTGGCTGGATGGGATGGCCCCATGTTCAGGAGCATATGCTCTGTATGTAAATTTTCTTTCAGATCGGTCATGTTTTCAAACGCCTTTAGCTATGGTGTGCGATACGTGATTTTTTTCTGATTTATTCGGCTTTGGAAATCTTAACGTGAACCGTCCCGTCTTCGCCATTTCTAAGGGCATTGACTGGAACTTCGGGCCAATTTTTCGGTATGTAAACCATTCCAGCTGGTATAGCGGGATTGATTTTCATTTGAACTTTCAAATTAGCCTGAGAGGATTCGACAAGCAGGGTGTCTCCGTTTTCCAAACTCGATTTTTTTGCGTCCTTGGGATTGATTTCTGCGTAGCAGTCAGGCCCAATGTCAACCAGTGCTTTTGAATAATGCGTGTAGCTTCCAATATGAAACATATGATTGTTGGTCAATAGTTTCATCGAGAACTCTCGTTTGGAAGCTTTTAATTCCTGATAGGAGCAAATTTGAAAGGCTGGCTTGGCTGTTACGCCTGTGGGCTTCCATTGGTCATAAGTAGCAGGCAGAACATCTTTATACGCTGGAACGGCTTGCCGTATTTCTTCCTGAACGTCTAATGCAGATTTTGACTTGAAGGGTGCGCCGAAAGCTTGAGCCAAATTGTGGAAGATTTCCAAATCTGATTTTGACTTTCCTTGTACCGGGATTGCAGGAACCACTTTTTGCACATGACGCGTCATGTTGGTCACGGTTCCTTCTTTTTCTGCAAAAGTTGCGGTTGGCAAGACCAAGTCTGCTTTTCGGGCGGTCTCACTCATGTAAATATCTTGCACAACCAGAAAAGGGACGGTTTCGAATGCTTGCTCGACGGTCGCTCGACTTTTGTAGGATGTGACTGGATCTTCTCCTGCAATGTGCAAAAATTTGATTTTACCGTTGATGCAGTTTTCGAAGAGATTATCCGCGAGGTTTTCCTGTTCCAGTTTGAGCGACTCAGCATCCCATAGTTCAGTCAATGTGTTGAGTGTCGCCGTATCGCTCACAGGTCGAAACCCGGGAAGGTATTGCGGTGTGGCACCCATATCATTGACGCCTTGGGAATTGCAATGCTCTCGTGGAGGATAGATGCTAACGCTTCCTTCTCCTCCCGTATGGAGTAAAATTGAAAGGTTCAACAGGGCATTGAGTGTTTCCTGGCCCTTGCCTGTATCAAGCACATCGTTACCGATAAGAATGGCACGGTCGGCTTTTTCTGCCAATTGTGAGGCGGTGCGTTTCAGTTGCTCGTTTGTCAGGCCCGTTGCTTTCTTAGTTGCATCGGCGGTGTAAGGAGCCAATGCCGCAACAAAGTCGTTGAAATTTGGAATTTGCTCTTGAACTTTTGCGGTGTCGACAAGGTTTTCGTCTATCAATATCCGACACAGCCTGTTGGCTAGCATGAAATCGGCATCCTGATGATAAACGAGTCGAATGTCGATTCTTCCTTCGTGATCGAAACGCATGTCTCGGGGGTTTGCAAATATAACGCGTGTCCCGGTGAAAATAGCTCCTTTACGAACAGAATTGCCACCGACGGGATATTCTGAAGGCAGATCGGAGTTGAATATCAATACAACATCGGCCTTATCCAGCTCGGTTACGGGTTTGGACTCGATGCCATTTTCAAAACAGTTCAGCATGAAGTCATTCACGTAGGGTGCTTGCAGATTTTGCAGGTTATTGATCTGATTGGAGCCGTAATTTTTTCTGAATAGCTTTTGGAAGAGGTAATTTTCCTCGTTCGTCAATTTTTCAGAGGCAAGACCTGCAACACTTTGAGCACCGCTTCTATTGATTGTCGTTTTCGCTCTTTGGGCGATCATTTCAATGGCTTCGTCCCATCCGATTTCCTTGAAATCTCCACCTTGATTGATGAGAGGACTTTGTATGCGCTCACCGTTGTGGACTATGCCGTGTCCAAAGCGCCCTTTGGCGCAGAGATTGCCTTCGTTGATACCAACATCGGGGGTCTCATCTCCGGTGATTCGAACGAGATTCCCTTTTTTGGTTTCCAACTGTACGGTACAACCCCAAGAACAGTAACTACAGGTGGTATTGGTATTAGTGAATAGAGCGGCTAGACCGCGTGCACTGGAAGACATATCCATGAGAGCACCGGTGGGACAAACGGTGATGCACTGACCACAGAACTCGCAGTCCAAGGGTTCGTCGTTTGCCGTGCCGATTCCTGATTTCATTCCTCTTTGGTGAAATTCCAATGCCTGAACGCCTTGAATTTCGTCACAGGCGCGTACGCAGAGTCCGCAAACAATGCAACGGTTCAGATAGAACTCGATCAAGGGATTGGTTTTTATGCTGGGTTCGTTTCGACGTTGGATTTCAAATCTGGGTTTTTGTAATTCCAGTAATTCGGTATTGTCTTGAAGAGGGCATACGCCTGATTTGTCACAAATAGGACAGTCAAGAGGGTGTTCTACAAGTAACATTTCAATATTAGCACTGTTGTACCTGTCGGTTTCCTCGGTATGGATAATGATTTCCATGCCTTCTGAAACAGGATGTGTGCAGGAGTAGACCAACTCTTTTTTACCATTTTCCCGGACTTCGACCATGCAGGTTCTGCAAGCGGCAAATGGTTTGAGTTTCCTGTTGTAACAAAGATTGGTGACTTCGAAGCCATATTTTTGAGTCGCTTCGAGGATGATGGTTCCCTCGGGTGCGGAGGCAGGCTTGCCGTCTATGGTAAAATTTATGGTTTCTCTAACTGTAACGCTCATTTATAAAAATCGCTTTCTCGGGGGGACTCCCCTTTGCTTTTGTAATTTATAACGGAGATTCAATCAATTAATTAGAGGCAATAGTTCTTGTTTGCGACTGTGTCGCAAAGAAATATTGGCTATAGTTTGTACTCCCCAAGCAATTCTAGTGATTTCTCGGGGTCAATGGTTCCATGTGTGTCTTCGCCAATAATAGCCATCGGAGCCGCACCACAGTTGCCGAGGCAGGATGCCGTTTGCAGAGTGAAGAGCTTGCTCTCATCAGTTTGCCCTGGTTTGATTTTGTAACATTCGTGGATTTTATCTACGATAATTTCCGCGCCTTTTACAAAACATGCGGTTCCGTAACACAGATTTATAATGTATTTCCCAGGTTCTTCAATGAGAAATTTGGGGAAAAATGAAATGACTCCATATAACTGAGCTTTTGAGATTCCAATATCCATCATTACCAATTCCATAGCAGGTGCTGGTAAATATCGATAGACTCCCTGAATTTTTTGCAGGGCTGGAATAAGATACCGACGGCTCTTTTCAGGCAGTTCATCCAATATCTTCTGTGTCGGGGCTATATCAATCTCTTCTTCTACTGCTTGGTCTGTATCGGCCATGAACATTCCCTTCGCCAAGATTTAAATTTAGGGTGGAGCGTTCAAAGGGCGGCTTTTGCCCTTGCTCAATCGGTTAAAATAAGGCCTAAAGTTCACAGCTCTTTTCCAACCGATTTTTAGTTTCAAGGGAGTATATAAGGTAGTTTGTTTTGCTGTCAATCTATTTATTTAGAGCGGTTTTGAACCTAATTCGTGTGACGGCTTTCGAGATAGAGACAATTTTCTCTTAGATGCGTTTGGTGCATTGATTTTGTGCTTTTGAGGGGATTCTGCAGTTGTTTCTATAAGGTAGGCTCAATTTTAGGGGAATTGCTCTTTTTCTCGACTAAGGGATGATTATATCACCGGGAGCAGCGTTTAGGATGGCGGCAGGTATTTTTTGAGATGATTTTTGTGCCAAATTGGTTTGTTTCTGTTGTATTTGCGCTCTCTGTGCTTGCTGGAATTGATAATGGGCCTGAATGTGCTCTGGACTCAAGGCCAGGGTTTGTTGGAAATATGCTCTCGCCAGCGGGTATTGCTTTTGGATTGAATAAATCGAGCCCAGGTTAAAATGAGCATCTGCATTTTGAGGGTTTATCTTGATCGCTTTTTTTAATGCAATTATGGCTTCCGGGTATTGTCTTCGGTCTTTTAAAATCAACCCCAAATTATGCAAGGCTCTCCAATGATCGGGTTGAATTTGAACTATTTTTTTATATTGTGCGACGGCAAAAGGAACATTCCCCATGGCCTCATAGAGTAGACCGAGGTTGAATCGTGCATCGACATTGTTAGGATTCAGTTCTAATAGTTTTAAAAAAGACTGGGTTGCGGAGCGGTTGTCACCTAATAAGGCATGTAATTCTCCAAGATTGTTATAACCATCTATTGAGTAAGGGTTCAACTCGATATTTCTTTTCAATGCAGTTATGGCAGAAGGGTAATTCCCCAATTGCATATAAGATTCGCCCAAACTTTCCCAGGCCTCCGCCAAATCAGGGTTGATCTTGACTGCGGCTTCGAGAGGCCCAATGGCTTCTTTGATTCGACCGATCCTCTTTAAGCTCAATCCGATATAATATTGTGATGGGTAGCGCGATGGTTCTGATTGAGTGGATTTTTGTAAATAGGGGATGGCTTGATCGTACTGTTTCATTTTGGCATATGCCAGTCCCAATTGATATTCTGCCTGAGGGTGATTCGGGTTGAGACGTATTGAATTTTTTAAGGGGTCTACCGCAGACTGGTAGCTTTCCATCTCAGAGAAAGACATCCCTAGTTCAAAAAAAGCATCGGCATTTTTAGGGTCCAGTTTGATGGCTTTTTGGAGGGGGGCGATAGAATCGGAATATCGACCCATGCTTTGATAGGTACGCCCTAGACGAAGGTAAGTTTGAGCATTGTTTGGAGAAAACTTAAGGCTGATTTTAAATTCCTGAGCGGCGTCTTCAAATTGACCCAGTTGAGCGTATACCCAGCCTAATCTGCTATGAGCTTTAGAGTCAGAAGGGTCAATCGCAATAACGTCTTTATATTTCTCAGCGGCTGAAACTTTTTCATCAAGATTTTCGTACAATAGAGCCATGTTGAAATGACTTTCAATGCTCTTCGGGTCAATACGAATGACTTCTTTGTAGTTTTCCAATGCTTCCTGTGGCTTGTTCATTTGATCATGAATCAAGGCACTGAGGAAATAAGCACCAGCGTAATCGGGATCCCTTCTGAGAGCTTCATTAAAACTTTTCAGGGCCTCTTCATTTTTTTTGAGCAAGAAGTACTGTCGGCCTAACTTGTAGTGAGAGATGGGGTCGTGAAAAACTTCCTGCACCAAGCGTGCATAAGCATCGGCTGATTTTTCGTGGTTTCCTAGATTATCGTAAACCAATCCCAACAGGTCCAGTGCGTCGGGATATTGTGGATTGATTCGAATGGCGTTTAATAATTGTTCTACGGCCTCTTCATTACGCTGTGTCCGAATAAGTGCTTTCCCGATTTGAGTGAAGGCTTCGAAAAAATTGGGGTTCAGATCTATGGTGTCCTTAAACGAGTCAATCGCTTGCTGATATTTTCCCATTGCAAGCAGGCTGATACCTTGCGCGTAAAAGGCTTCTGGAAACAGGGGATTTAGATGAAGAGTGGTTTTGAACTCTTCAATGGCGGCTTCATGGTCGCCGAGGGCGGCGAGACTTTCCCCCAAAGCAAAGTGTGCGGCGGTCATTTTGGGTTGCAGTTCGAGCGCGAGTTGTAATGGAGCGAGCGAGTCTTCGTATCGACCGAGTTTTGCCAAGGCCCAACCGCGCCCGTATTGACCTTCTGGATAATTAGGATCCATTTGGACGGCGGTAAGATAAGCTTCGGCAGACTCCTTATATTGAAACATTTCGCCGTAACTGCCGCCAATGCCTACCCATGCGGCGGTATAAAGAGGCTCCTGTTTTAGGGCGGCCTTGAATTCGTCAATGGCGGCCTTGTAGAGGCCCATTGACTGATAGGCACGTCCCAATCCAAAGTGAGGCGCGTAGTCCCTTGGATCGGCTTCGATAGCTTTTTTGTAGTCCTCTATCTTATCGACAAAGGCCGAGCTTCTGCCGGGAATTACTAAAATCGCTAAAAATACGATTGATAATAGGACCAGAGGTTTTTGTATCATACCGAATGACTTGACTGGAATATCTCATTTGTAATGGGCCAGGGTTTCTTCAGGAGTCGATTGCAGTTTATGAACAGACAAATCAGAACCGGCCATTTCTTCCTCTTCGGATAATCTGAGGCCGAACATTAGATCAAGTGTCTTATACACAGCAAAACTCAATCCGACGGCTATGATAACAGCCGTCAGAGAGCCGATCAGTTGGGCTATCAAGCTTACTCCTCCTAATCCTCCGAGTGCCTCTTGCCCAAAAATCCCGCAGGCAATGCCGCCCCAGGTTCCAGAAATACCATGAAGGGGCCATACTCCCAGAACATCGTCGATTTTAAGTTTTTCCTGCTCCCACATAAAACCTTTAACAAATATGAATGCGGCGATTCCACCAATAACCAAAGCCCCCAATGGGTGAACCTTGTCGGAGCCAGCGCAGATGGCGACGAGTCCGGCGAGTGCTCCATTATGAACAAAACCGGGATCGTTTTTGGACGACACAAGGGCGACCAGAATCCCTCCAACCATAGCCATCAGGGAATTGATGGCAACCAGTCCAGAGATTCCCGTTAAATTTGCGGCGGACATGACGTTGAATCCAAACCAGCCGACGCAAAGCATCCAGCTTCCCAAGGCAAGAAAGGGGATATTGCTGATAGGGATAGGGCGGCTTCTGCCAAGCGAATCCCAACGTCCTTTTCTGGGACCCAATATCATGACCGCTACGAGAGCAATCCAACCACCGAGGGAGTGTACGACTACAGAGCCGGCATAGTCGTGAAAAGCTATGCCTCCGGTCAGGTTAGCTAGCCAAGAGCCCTCCTGTCCAAGAAAGGTGATCTGCCCCCAAACCATGCCTTCAAATAAGGGGTAAACGAGGCCGACAAATATTGCGGCGGCAAACACCTGAGGCCAGAATCTAGCTCGCTCGGCAATTCCACCAGAAATGATTGCCGGTATTGCGGCCGCAAAGGTCAATAGAAAGAAGAAGTGGACCAATTCGTAGCCTTGATTTACAGCCAGAAGGTCTTCTGCGGATACGAAGAAATTTATCCCGTAGGCGATAGAAAAGCCTATTAAAAAATAAATAAGGGTCGAGACCGCAAAATCGACAAGAATCTTGACCAATGCGTTGACTTGATTTTTTTTTCGTACGGTTCCAACTTCGAGGAAAGCGAAACCACCATGCATGGCAAAAACCATTATGGCACCTAATGTCATGAACAGGACATCTCCGCTATTTGTCAGGCTGTCAATTTTGTTTGTCATAAAGTCTTTTCTCTTAATAAAAGTTGCTTCTAATTATCCGCATTTTAATAATGCCAATAGGTTTAAAGGGCAAATATAACGAGGCTTGAAAATTGTTCTGTCAAGGATTCTAGCATCTAGTTGCATTTAATTTAAGGGTAATTTAGACTCGATATGAGTCCTAATATAGGAAAATTTAAAGTTATTTTAATTTAGTTGTGAAGTATTGTGGAATTTTGAGGAATTCGTAGATGATTTAATTGGTCAATTCGGGGGATTCCTTTTTATTGATTTTGGGTGTTTTTTACTTTTGGGAAAAATTATGTGGGATACTGGAAAAGTAGGTTGGAAGAAATTTTAGTTGAAGTTTGCGGTTCGTTAGTATTTGAGACTTGGACATTATAAAACTGACTTATAGAGGGTTGAAGATTGTCTAGTATAAGCATCGAAGATTTAGAGGAAGGAATGATCGTCAAAGGTGAAGTCAGAGACCCCAGGGGCAGGGTGATCCTTGAGACGAACAGTGTCCTCACTGTCAGGCATATTAAAACCTTTAAGTCCTGGGGAATCACTGCAGTTGATGTGTGCGATGTGGAAGGTGCTGCGGACACTGTAAATAAGGATAAGAATGTTATGTCTGAAGAGTTTAAGGCAGAAATGTCCGCCTTGTTTCGCTATACAAATCCAAAAAGTGAAATGGTACGAGAGCTTTTTAAATTATGCGTTAAGCGCCGATTGAATCGGGATAAAGGAAAGGTGTCTTAATGGCTCTTGATGTCCAAACTCTGGTGAACGATTCCACAAAGATTGGGACTTTGCCCTCCATTTTTTATGAAATAAATGAAGCTATTGAAGATCCTGAAGCGTCTTTCTCGCGAATTGGAAATATAATTAGCGGTGATGCTGGACTTTCGGCTCGCTTGTTGAAGATTGTTAATAGTTCTTTTTATGGTTTTGACTCCAAGGTAGAAACTGTCACTCATGCTATCACCATCGTTGGATTGGCCCAGTTGAGAGAACTTGTATTGGCTACAAAAGTTATCAGTCAATTTGCAGGTGTGCCAAAAGATGTTGTTGATATGGAATCATTTTGGGGGCACTCAATTGCTTGTGGATTGGCGGCAAAGATCATTGCCATCTACAGAAGAGAGCCGAATGCAGAACGATATTATGTCAAAGGCATTTTGCACGATGTTGGCCGTTTGATTTTATTTCTCAGTGTGCCGCAGGAGATGAAAAAAATTCTGGAATTGAGGGATAAAGGAGGACTGCTTCACGAGGTTGAGATGGATGTGTTGGGATTTGACCATGCAGAGGTTGGCTGTGCCTTAGCGGATAAATGGGGACTGCATCCAGATCTTGGAAATTCTGTGCGCTACCATCATTCTCCTTCGGAAAAGAGTGAGTACCTTTTATCAGCAGGAATCGTTCACTTTGCAGACGTGATTTCGCATGCTCTTCAGTTAGGGGGAAGCGGCGAGCCGCATGTTCCACCATTGGATGAAAAAGTATTTTCTGTACTTGATCTGCCGGTCAATCTTCTTGCTTCGATTATCATACAAGTGGATCGCCAATACGATGATGCTGTCCAAATGTTTCGGTCAGGGTAAAGATGAACGATAAGAACACAACTGAAAAGATGCAGTTACGGATAGACTTTCTTGAAAAGTCGGCCCGCCGAAATCTATTTGGATTGGAATTGCTAAACTCTATTGGCGAATTGCAGTTGGACGCGAGTATGGCTCGTGATCAGGAAAAAATCATTTCTATCGGTTTAAACCATTTGAAACGCTGGATGGACTTTAAAGCGATGGGTGTTTTTATGGTGGATGAATCCGACTCGGAATTTGTCCTCCAGAATACAGAGCCTGAAGGTGCACGACAGATGATTCAGGAAGAAATCAATGTCCAGATCGATAATGGAACATTTGCCTGGGCCTTGAATCAAAACAAACCTCTTGTCGTTTCTGCGGGCAATCCAGAGGAGTCCCTGATTCTCCATGTGTTGAGTTCCAAGTCCAGAGTGAGAGGAATGTTTGCGGCTCTCATTGCTAAACCTCGAAAGAATCTCGAAGAAACAAGTTTGTCGGTTCTATCAGTCATTTTGCAAAATACAGCGCACTCTCTCGAAGGTGCGGCACTGTATGATCTTATTTATGAGCAGAACTTGAACCTTGAAGATACGGTGAGGTTGAGAACTCGCGATCTGGAGATGAAAACAATTATTCTCCGCGAGGAAATTGCAAATAGGAAGTTAGCCGAAGAGTCGCTGATCATTGCAAGAGATCAGGCTGAAGCCGCCGCCCGGGCGAAGAGTGAGTTCCTTGCAAATATGAGTCATGAAATTAGAACTCCACTCAACGCTATTCTGGGGTTTGGGGAAATCCTGCACTATGAGTGCAGTAAGATGGACCGCGAAGACTTGCTGAAAGATCTCAGTTCCATTGACTCCGCAGGGCGTCACCTATTGAGCTTGATCAACGATATTTTGGACATCTCACGAATTCAGGCCGATAAAATGGAACTTCATATAGAGGAAGTTTCTATTCGAGAATTGGTTCAAGGTGCGATGGATACGGTTCGCTTTCAGGCCACGAAAAATAACAATGAACTCGATGTTAATTTCATAGCTCCCCTTCCTGAAGTTATATTCACAGACTTGGTTCGAGCTAAACAAATTTTGATCAATCTCATTGGAAACGCTTGTAAATTTACCCATGAAGGAAGAGTCGAGGTCTCTGTTTCTCAAATTGAAGTGATGGGGAAATCATCCATTTTGTTTAAAATATCAGACAATGGGATTGGGATAGAGCCTGATCAAATAGAATCTCTTTTCAAAGAGTTTGTGCAGGCCGATTCCTCAACGACTCGTAAATATGGCGGAACAGGATTGGGGCTTCCCATATCGAGACGCTTGTGTGAATTGATGGGAGGCGAAATCAACGTGGCCAGTGAGCCGGGCAAGGGTTCCGTTTTTACTATTATTCTTCCCACGGAAAATTCCCCTAAAATTGAAGATCCCAAGAAGAAGCAAACCGAGTTTCCTTTCGGTTCGGGGTCTGAGGACAGCGGACTTGCTTTGGATGAAAACCGGGTTCCGAATCTGGACTGTCGCGATGTCATTATAGCTTTTGAAGATGATCCTGTAGCTCAAGATTTGATGCGTCGTTTGATGGAACTCGAAGGTTTGCACGTCGAAATCGTTGATAATATTGAAACCGGGAAAAGGTTGATAAAAAGATTGAGTCCGATTGCGGTTACGCTAGAACTGCATGGAAATAAAATGAATGGTTGGAATATACTTAAAGGTTTGAGGGAAGATCCTGATTTTGATGAAATCCCGATTGTTGTTCTTTCTGAATTAGACGACGTCGATTTGGCAAAAAAAATGGGGGCCGATAGTTATTTTAAGAAACCTGTAGACTGGGATAAATTATTTCGTTTTTTGAAGCCCTATCGATCTTTAGATAAGAATCCTCACATACTCATAGTTGAAGATGACAGGGCAAGCCGAGAAACTTTGAGACGTATTTTAAACATGGAGGGCTGGAGTGTTCTTGAGGCCCCGAATGGTACCGTTGCACTTGAGATGATTAATAAAAAAAAGCCAGATCTGATTCTGCTTGATTTTGTACTTCCCGAAATAAATGGCTGTGATTTGATCACTAAAATACGATCCTTGGAGGGAATGTTGGAAGTTCCCACATTGATTCTCTCAGGAAAAGATCTTACGGAATCGGAAAAAAGAAACCTTCAGAATAAAGTGGCGGGAACCCTGAAAAAGGGGGCCTACACAAAAAGCGAGCTACTGGCAATGATAGGACGTTTGTTAAAAGATTCGATGTCTGTAGAGAGGCGGGTATGAGAATTTGTTTCGCGATTGCGTAAGAAGCCAAACTGTAGAAAGTTCAATCGTTATTTTGGGACAACAATGATCGGAGGTTCCAGGTTGGTATAATCTATGGATTTCGTGTGTATCATCAGCAAGTAATCTATGGCGACAGGGTCGGCGGGGCTGTTACCACGAACCAGAGCAAAGCGCCAATCGACACGTGCTTTAGGCCTGTGTGGGATGCCGGCAAGTCGGATCCCTCCGCGATGCACATTGTTTACTAGTAGATATTTTTCTTTGCCGTCATCGGGATCTATATAGTTTTTATAAATCCAGGGGTAAATATTATTGATGGTCCTTCCTGTGTTATTTTGAATCGTAAAGACAATGAATTGAGCATTGCGGGTTATCTCATAGACCTTTGAAGATGAGATCAAACCGTGATTTATGTACTTTATATCGTTTAAGTTTTTTTGTGCGATGGCATGGTCACAAAATAAAATAAAACTCGTAAGAATGGATAAAAAAATAGCGATTGTTTGGATTCTTACTTTTGAAACTCGTGAGTTATAAAATTGTGAGTATGGATTTTTCTTTACAATCGAAGAAAGTATCATTTTAACTTCTCCTGCGAATTCAATTCAGCGATTCGCTTTTTCAGTTTTCCCGACTCAACTGATTCTCTCACCCTCTCAATTGCACTGGTCTTGAAGTCACTTATTTTGTAAAGCTGTCCCACCATTTTTGACGGTGTGAGTTCAAGTTTCCCCTCCTGCCAGCTGTTAATGACATCAATCATCAATTGAACGCCAATCTGCATAGTTCTTCCTGCCAGAGTTTGTTCGTCGTCGTGCTCTTCCAAAGGTGTATTCTTTTGGGCGGCAATATTGCCCGTGTCGATGCCAGAGTTTATTTGATGCACCGTTGCTCCCAAATGTTCGATTCTCAAATCATGTATTGGCCAGAAGTTGCAAGAAGAACCTCTGTAATACTGCGGCAATCCTAAATGAAGATTGAAAGTGATCGGCGAAAAAATATCTAGGTAGGATTTTTTGAAAATGCTGGTTCCAAAGATAGCAATGAAATCTGGCTTGAGTTCCTTGAGGCGATCTATAAATTGTTCTGAATGAATTTCCCCAGGTTCCAGTGTTGTGCTTGGGGGGAGGGCGGATTTATCATGATGTGTTGCGAAAGTATTTTTCTCGTACTCATCCCGCCTATCAAAAAACCAGTCCCAGTTATTCTGGTCTTTATCAGTCTGAAATGTTGGAGTAGGGTAAATGAAATTTTCGCAAAAAACAGCCGAGAGCTGAAAGCATTCAGCCAAACGATCAATGAAATATTGATGCCGGGCGTGTGTTCCGGTGATGACAATTATGTTGTTCATCTTGCTGGCAGAGGCTAAAGTTTTCCTTCAACAGCGGATTGAAATTCTTGCGTTAAGACTGGAAGATTTGAATTCTCGGGATAATTTTTCAATACGCTGGACAATTGAATCAAACGATCAGTGGGACTTGGATGTGTGCTAAAAAAAACGGAGTCATTTTTTTCAATATTCGATTCAAGAATTTTTAAAATTTCAGTCAACCCTGTAGGACGATAGCCCAATCGCTGAGCTAATTCTAAACCATATTTATCGGCCTCATATTCAAGGTTTTTATCAAGACCGTGAGTGAAAATAATTTCACCTGCCTGATCAAGCACCTTGCCAAATAAATTTGGATCTTGCCCTAATAATGAGATGCTGAGCGAACCGAAGCCCGCGACCTTTTTGCTTCTCTCCAAAGTTTGTAGCGCATGTCGCTTGGAAATATGAGCGATCTCATGGCCCAGAATGCCAGCCAATTGAGCCTCATTTTGGATCAATTTCAGAAGACCCACGCTGAGAAAAATATAACCTCCAGGGGTGGCCAGTGCATTGGGTTGCTCTGAATTAACGACAGCAAAATAATAATCTATATCCGACCTGTCCGAAACATCCGCAATGGCACGTCCCAAGGTGGCAATGTATTTTTGAAGTTCAAGATTGGGGTGCAAGCCTCCAAACCGGGTGAAAACCTGAGTTGCGAGTGAACCACCAATGGCTTTCTCCTCCTCAAATCCTATGGGTTGCAGAGATTTAGCGGCTTGAACGCCACCTTTTCCCAGATTGTAGCCTTGATACGCTTCAATGGCAGGAGCCACCGCAAGACAACCAGAACATAATAGGGAAATTATAAAGGCTGAAAAGTATTTGAAAAGTTTCATAGCGTTTGATTTGGTTTGGAAATTAATTTGCAAATTCCCCAAGCTTTCTGACTTCAAGGAATTGTGTGACTTCGGCCGGAGAGGCTTTTACACCTTCCATTTGTTTGACGGCAAGGATGTCGGCTTCGGAAATCCCGGTGTCTCTCGCATGTTTTTCAGAAATAGGGCTGAGGCCTCTTATGCTTGATGAGGATGAAGCCTCCGCGGCTGAAACTTCCTGCTTGCCCAGAAGTCCCTCAAGAACACCCCCTTCATCCGAGTTCTGGGGAGCTTTGTTTGTCAGTTTGAATTTAAAAACCCAGCCTTTATTCGAGCCGCTTTTGACCTCGATAAATTTCCCGGAAACACCAAGCGATTCGACAGCGGTGTCTTTGTTCAATAAAGCAACCGTGGATGATTTTCCCGAAGGCTCGGAGGTCATCTTGGTTCCCGATTTTTTTACGTAAAGAGTCTCTGCAAACGCAGAGCTTGTGCCTATCCAGCAGGTAAGCAGGTATAGAAATATGAGAAGTCGCATGATTTGTCAGAATAGATGAAAAAGGAAGCCAACGTTTGTACGAACCCAGTGTAACAATTTGATCTCTTCGGAGACAAGTTTAATTGGGATATGAAATGCGAAAGGAAGCAGTCCGATTTTCAGGTTCCACAGAATGTTTGGTAGCGTCTGTCCGTAGCGGGTGCGGGGGTCGTATAGGCTTCGTTTCCCTTAATTTCGTCGAAGGGATGAGCCAAAACTTCCAGTAGCTTCGAGAAAGGTGCCATATCACCCTGGTTTGCGGCAGTAAGAGCTTCTTCGACTTTATGGTTTCTTGGGATATAAATCGGGTTGACACCATCCATTGCCTGCGCGCCAGCCTCCGCAGTAACGCCGTTTTGTTCCAGACGCTTCTTCCATCGGCGTGTCCAGACATCGAAGGCCCCCGACTGATTGAACAACTGTTGCACCGGGGCACTATCTCCGTGTAAGGCTTGGGACAGGCGGCGGAAAACGAGGGTGAAATCTGCTTTCCCGTCTTCCATCACCCAAAGCAGATCGTTGATCAGATCCAGATCTTGAGGATCTTCCTTCAGCAAACCGATCTTGGCCCGCATTCCATTCAGCCAGTGAGTTTCATAGATAGCCTGAACACCTTCAGTTGATTCGGTAAGCAATTTGATGGCCTTGTCTTGGTCGGAGTCAACAAAACGGATCAGTGTTTCAGCCAATCGAGTCAGGTTCCAGGACAGGATTGCAGGCTGGTTAGCATAAGCATAGCGGCCTTGGCGGTCGATCGAGCTGAACACTGTGCCCGGCGCATAGCGGTCCATAAAGGCGCAAGGGCCGTAATCGATGGTCTCGCCAGAGATCGTCATGTTGTCAGTGTTCATCACCCCGTGGATGAAGCCGACAGTCATCCAGCGCGCCACCAGAGCGGCTTGGGCGTTGGCGACGGCTTCGAAGAACGCCAAGTAAGGGTTTTCCGCAGAGATTGTTTCGGGATAGTGTCGCGCCATGGCGTAATCGGCGAGGGCGCGGACTTTGTCCACGTCGCCACGTGTCGCACCATACTGGAAAGTCCCAACGCGGATATGGCTCGCCGCTACCCGGGTTAGGATCGCACCGGCCAGAGCCGAGTGCCGATAGACTTCGTCCCCCGTCGTTACAGCCGCCAAGGCGCGTGTCGTCGGGATGCCGAGCGTGTGCATAGCTTCCGCAACCAGGTATTCGCGCAGTACAGGGCCAATAGCGGCCTTGCCATCGCCACCGCGAGAGAAGGGAGTGCGGCCCGATCCTTTCAACTGAATATCGCGTCGTTGTTGTCGAGTGTCGATCAGCTCACCAAGAAGAAGCGCGCGTCCATCCCCCAACTGCGGAGCGAAGCCGCCAAACTGATGTCCCGCATAAGCCTGCGCTAACGGTTCCGAACCCTCAGGAATTGCATTGCCAGAGAAAATCGCCAAACCCGCTTCCGAATCGAGCATGACCGGGTCAAGACCAAGCTCTTTAGCCAGCGCGTGGTTGAACTGTAGCATTTTGGGAGAGCTAGAAGGTTCCGGCTGACAAGGCTTAAAAAAACCTTCAAGACTGCGGGCAAAACTGTTGTCGAAGTTGAATTGCACAGAGTTGTTCGCGTCCATTGCGTCCGTTGATTTTAGCACCTGTATACACTCCCGAGTTTACTGAAAATTTAAATTTAAGAGCTGTTAGCTCTGTTCGTTTTAAGAATTTACTTCGTCACTCCCATTCACAGCAGAGCAAGAATAATGAGAGCACTGACAAGGATGGGTGTTCCGAGGAAAGCACCCTGTCTTGTGATAGATAGACGTTCCTATCACAAGAATCAGTTTATTAGATGCCAGTAGGCGAGAAGAGGCTTTGAAATTTTTTCCCCGATAGTGAGGGTATGGTAAAAGTTAGGTGATGAGGTAGGATAGGGGAAGAAATACCACTCAGATTTTTAGCTCATAGGGTTTTATTAAGATAGAAGAAGAAAACTCCATCGCGTTAAAAATGATCGTTGCTCAAGGAAAGACAGGTTCGGAAATTTTAGAATTCAGACAATGACTGATTTTTATGAAAAAGGCCCATGAAGGAATATAAATTTCTCAAAAAATACGATCCAGAACTGTATAAATTATTGGTTTTTGCCGAAGGGTATCCTGCGAACGATCCTCAGGCATCCCTTATAAGGTTACGTCAATTTGGTGAATTGCTTGCTAGATTGTGGGCCAGTAAATTGAATGTCTTTACGGAAGTAGAAGAATCTTACTCTGATCTTTTGAAACATTTGCAAGACCGTGGAAAAATTCCAGTCAAAATATGCAATGAATTTCATCAATTGAGAGTAGGGGGGAACGAAGCATTGCATTTTTTGCATGGTGACTCTAAAACGGCTAGAGCTAATCTCAATATTGCTAAAAAACTGTCAAAAGAATTTGATCTAACATTCTCAAATCATTCAGAAAAATCAGGAGGGCAAGCAACTCCCGATCCCTTGCCCGTTTGTTCCAAGCCCGTATTGCTGGATGATGATTCAGAAGAACTTCAAGAAGTCTTAAAGACAGTTTCTCCTCAAACGGATTTCACTGGAAAGGAGATGATAGGGGTGGATTTTTCTGGTAGAGATTTACAGGGATTTGATTTCACCGGTGCCTATTTGAACAATGCCAAGTTTTGTATGGCGAATCTTAAAAACGTCAGTTTCCGAGGGGCAGATATTAGGGGAGCAGATTTTAGAGGTGCGAGATATCTTCAAAGCAATCAAGTTGAAAATACTTTGCGTGACAAGAAAACCCATTTTCCCGACCGCCTACAAAGAGTGATTGATTCTCAGGATTTTTGAAATGCTAAATAACAAGCATCTAAGACAAGGAATGCGACCGGGTTGATAGTATTAGGTGTGCGGAGGGGGGGAATGTTTGAAAGGCTTTATTATTTTTTTGATGGTTGTTCAAAAACAGTTTTCAAGAGAGTGACTATTTAGTTGTATCGATTCTCTTTAAAACTTGTCATTACTCATCGACCGCAGAGGTTATTTTCGCTGAAAGCTCTTCAACCTCTTTGATGACCTGGACTACTTTTGCAATGATCGCAATCGCATCATTGGTTTCACTGCGCACCTCATCGATCACCGCATGTATATCTGCGATTGATTTAGATGTTTCTCGCGAAAGTTCTTTGACTTCATTAGCGACAACGGCAAAACCTTTTCCAGCTTCACCCGCGCGTGCGGCTTCAATGGTTGCATTCAGGGCGAGAAGATTGGTTTGCCTTGCTATCGCCTCAATTTTCTTTGCGACGCCACCGATCTTTTCGCTATTATCGCCCAAGGCTCCGACCATCTGACTCGCAGTATCAATTGTATCAATAGCTTCGGCGATCTTTTCATCCTCTTTGATCGTGTATTCTCTGATTCTACTTATTTGATCCATAATATCTTTTCCTATTGATGCTTTTCATTTCAACTGAGCCAAGCTCATGCATGGGATTGATAAATGCTAGCTTCAAAGAAAAACGGGAGCCCCTGTTACCAGAAACTCCCGTCTTGTATGGTCGGGACGAGAGGATTTGAACCTCCGACCCCTACACCCCCAGTGTAGTGCGCTAACCAGGCTGCGCTACGTCCCGAATATATCTTCAAATAAGTATTACTATGAAATGTTTTTTTCTCTGCGGCTCTTGTTTTATATGGGCTAAGTGATTGGTCTGACAAAATAGTTGATCTCTCGGGCGAAGTCAATAAAATAGAACTGCTTTGAAGATGTTTCTGCGCTTTTCAATGGTGTCAGGCTATTGTATGATTTACTGGCTCTTGTACCAGCAGGCTTGGGCTTATGCCTTGAGGCACAGGAATGCTCTGAAAAAAACAATGGGTATATCAACCCCTTACAATAAAAGGAATTTATTCATGGATGTCTTGAAGATTAAGGAAAAGATCGCTTTCAATCCTGAAAAACTCAATAAGGTCAGTTTGTTTGATACCGATAAATTCTTTTGCGATGTATATTGTTTGCAACCGGGGCAAAAGCAAAAGGTTCATGCTCACGATGGTTCTGACAAGGTGTATTATGTTCTCGAAGGAAAGGCGAATATCACGGTCTCCAGCGAAGAGCGGGAAGTGAACTCTGGCGAGATCACGATTGCCCCTTCGGGAGAAGATCATGGTGTTGTCAATCACACGAACGAGAATGCGGTGATTTTGGTTTTTATGGCACCTAAGCCTTAATTTGAGCGAGTCGTCTTTGACCCGGTGCTTGACGTTTTTGTAATGGGGAGAACCCGATTTCGAAATTCTTTGTTTCCTCTATGATGTTGCCTGAGATACTTTTGGGTGCGTCATTATTTCTTTTAAAAGGAATTATATATGATTTATCTCGTATTTCCATCTTCCTGGCATCCGTCTCAGCCTTATCTGAGTTTGCCCAGCCTGAAAGCTTTTCTGCATAAGAATGGGATTCATGATGTGGTGCAAAGAGATTTGGCTATCGAATTATTGAGCGATCTGTGTACTTGGGAAAAAGCCGAGCCTCTCTACGACCGTATTGTTAAGGAGTTGAACGAGCTTGAGGCGAAACCGACTCATACTCAGATGGAGCGAGAGAAATACGCGAAGCTGAGAGAGGCCGCAGGGATCATTCCTGAGCTGATAGATCAGATCGAGCCTGCCGTTGCGAATATGCGCAGTCAGGGTTTTTATGATCTGGATCGTTATATGGAGAGTTTGAAGATCATCGATGTCTGGCTCGATAATATTTTGGCTCCGTATTTTCCTTCGTCGCTCACTGTCATTGGAAGTCAGATGCGTTTTTCACCTTACGCATCTAAAGAAGTTTTGGAGTCTTTTGATCATCCAGAGGAAAACTTTTTTTACGATCTGTACGAGAAATGGTACCTCCCATCTATTTTAAAAGAAGATATCGATATTCTGGGGATATCCATTACTTCTGTCGAACAAGTCATATCGGGTTTGACTCTTGCGAAACTGGTCAAGAAGCATCGCCCGGACATTCATATCACTATAGGTGGAAGCATCTTTACAAAATTGGTCGATCGTTTGGAAAAGGACGGTTCGCCTCTGTTCGAATTTGTGGATAGTTTCATTGTCCACGAAGGCGAGACACCTTTGTTGAGACTGGTGGAAGAGTTGCGTGCGGGTAAAGGGCTGGAGGAAGTTCCCAATCTGGTTTATGAGTCAGAAGGCAAGGTCATCGTCAACCGCCCCTTTGCAAAAGAAGATTTGAACGCTTTGCCGACCCCCGATTTTGATGGCATGCCGTTCGACCTTTATCTTTCCCCGGTGCGAGTCCTTCCGGTGATGGGATCGCGGGGTTGTTATTGGGAGCGCTGTGCCTTCTGTTCTATTCCCTTCGACCATATGGATTTCCATGTGCGCTACGCGGAAAATGTGGTCAACGATGTTGAGAATTTGCAGAAAAAATACGGTGCTGATTATTTCTTCTTCACAGACGAAGCCTTGCCGATCAATTTTTTGAGGACTTTTGCGGCGAAGTTGGTAGAGCGGGAAGTAAATGTCCAGTGGACGGGCGAGCTTAAATTCGAGAAAAGTTTATTGACCGATAACCGAATGGAACTTTTGTATCGCTCGGGTTGTCGCAAGTTGATCTTTGGCCTGGAGTCTTACAATCAACGGGTTTTGGATTCGATGAAAAAAGGTGTCCAACTCGAGGTCGTGGATCAGACGGTGGAAGAGTGTCTGCGTTTGGGAATAGCGATGCATTTTTATCTCATCTGCGGTTTTCCCACGGAAACCAGTGACGAGGCTCGTGAATCTGTTAACTTTGTGTTGGACAACCAGCCACTCCTAGATTCACCAGGATTTTCCTGCATCGTTTCGCAGTTTGATTTGGAAAAAGGCACGCCGATTGAAAAAAATGCGGCGGAGTGGCATATTTCCAGAATTTATGCGCCGCCAGAGCATGATTTGGGCTTGGGATATTCCTATGAAGGAACGGTTGGGATGAATGCGCGCGAAGCAGAACGCTTGTACAGGGAGTTGGCGGAAAAACTCAATAGAGAAGTCATGACTTTCCCCGACAATTATTCTCTTTCAGATGGTTTGTTGTACTTGGGACATCATCAAAGAGAGGATATTAAAGAACGTCTGCATTTATTAGCCCCTGCTTAGAAGAGGGGTATTTTCTTTAATGAAAAAATAGATGCGAGCAGCTTATTGTGAGGGAAGGGGCAGTAGCTCGGTGACCTTGGCTTGGAATATTTCAAGGTCTATAGGTTTGACGATGTAATGTCTGATCCCTTCTTGTAAGGCTTCGACGATTTTTTCTTTCTCATTTTCGGCTGAAACAAGGAGAAACTCGGCAGAGCCAAGTAGTTTGTCTTCCTTGGCCGCTTTGTATAGTTCAAGGCCACTCAATCCCGGCATCCGCCAATCGGAAATAATCAAATCAACTGAACCCAGCATCAATTTAGAGATCGCATCCTGACCGTTCAGGGATTCGAAAATATGAGTGATGCCCATTTTCGTAAGGATTTTTCTCATGATCAATCGAGCCGCCTCGTTGTCATCTACAACCAAAACTTTAAAATCTTTAAATTGTTCTATGTCGTCCACTTCAATTCCTGAATTAAGTTGATTTGAGTTACTAAATTCCTGTTACCAGACTGAGAACAGGTGCCCAGCCAAAACGCGATAGATGCTCCCGCCTCACATCCGATAAACCTATTTTTGCTGTTTCCCTTGCCGCTATCTGAAAAGCTTCTTCTCCAAGGAGAGGGTCATCATTCAAAAAGATGTCCGATGCAAGAAGGAGACGCGGACTGCCTTGATCATTTTCTATCTCGAGTGTCAACGCAGATTCCTTCAAGTCCAGTTGTTTGAAAAAGTTATTTCCCAAGTGAGAACTGAGCTTTCTGAATTGCCCCTGATTCAAAAGAAGGTCAAGGTCAATTCCACCGATTTTTTTTGAATACTGTACTCGAAGAGCAAATACGCTTGGAGTCTTCTTTTCCCATCCAGTGATTGAAGAGAGTAGGGGGATTTTGATCGACCCAGTGAGGAAACTCTCCATCTTGAAATTTTCACAGGATTTTGGCACAAACTCCAAAAAGAACTGGTTCAATTGAGCTGAAATATTTTCTTTTTCTTCTTCACAGGAAGGGACAGAGGCCATTTGTAACTTGATGATGCCTGTGGTCGTCAACTCTTTTCCCGGAGTCGAAGCCAATCTTGCAATGTCGCTTAAAAAGATTTTCCCCGTGAAGTCTATTTTACAACCGGAAAGCACAATGACAAACAGCAGTCCTGATATCAGAAATTTTATGCTTTTCATTTAGGTGCTCCAAAGGGTAGAGAATCTTCCGTAAACCGTGCCGGCATATTACGAGGGACTATAACATTAAATCGAAAATCAGGTGGAAAATGTTTTCCTTTAAAATCGCATTAAATGCATTGTTAGTGTAGCTTTGTGGGGGTTTTCCCGGTAGAAAAAGGGTCTGTTTATTGCGTGGCAAGGAAAAGACACAGTTCCGCTGTAGTGTAATCATAGAGGCTGTTAAGGTTGCCTAAAAGAGCCATGCGATTCCGAAAGGAATGGAGTAAAGGATGAGTAGAAAAACCAGATTCAGAATCTGCAAAAATTCTAATTGGTCTCTAATGGGAGATACCGCTATATCCACTCCTACTCTGCGAACGGCGTGTTCGATATCGGAAGATTTTATTTGATCGGAATTCTTTTTGGAAAGCTCGACCATCACGTTGTCCAAGAAAAAGAATTTAAGAGCCTTTATCATGAAGCCAAAAATAATGCGTGAGAACAGGGGTGTTATTCCACCCTTCAAGCGCAGTGATTCGAGAAATTTTTGACCGAAATTATCGAAGGACTCTTCGAGTTCGGGCCGGGAGATCACTTTGTTTGTTTTGGAAAATTTGGCCATCACTTGCCGAGTCAAAAGATCGAGCAGGGCATGCAATCCTTCTGCAACTTCAGAGAATTTTCTTCCCACTGTGAGAATTGCGCAGGAAAGAGCCGCTTGAAAAACTCCCCAGAATAAAAACCATCCGCCCGC
>JAJDBG010000132.1 GCA_029261475.1 Nitrospinaceae bacterium | reverse complement strand
GTTTGCCATCTACCCCCTTCAGGTCGAAGTCGGGAGCAGGCGTTCCAAGCGGGATCATTGTAGAGTGTTCGAGAGCCATCCTGCGGTCCTTTAAAATCGGGAATGTTCTTTTAATAATGTTTTAAGGGAAGAGTCTTGAATATTATCATCAAGTTAAGCGGATGTCAGGTCACCTGTAGAATGTAAAGATGCTATCACATTTAGCTTCTGTGGGAAATAGTAAGGAGACATTCGCGATACCCAAGTGGTTATTTTTTTTGGAGTCCAGCGTCTGCAGTGGTGAGGAGGATCAGGATTTGCAGGTCATTCCTGTAACTCGACAGGTGTAGCATGCAGAGTGTGAAAGGGGGAAGGAATGAGTTGTTTCCTTTAAAGTTGCGCCCATGCGTGCAGAGTCTTCCTCCACGAGGATAGGGCAGACGTACACTCCTTTGCCTGTAGCCATCCGTGAAGTCGCACATTGCAGGTTCGTGATGTCATAATTCTCGAAGCATTTTTCAGTGACACGCTCGTCATTATTGTAGGGGCGTTCGCTGTCTTCCTGTCGCCCTAGTAAAAAGCCGGGGAGAATTTTGACTTGGGGTTTGGGAACCTGACATTCTTGAAGAAATTGAATGAATTTTTCCTCCATGACAGGGTCTTCCTCTTCCTCCCATGTTCGAGTGACGGTGAGGATTGGCGAAAACCCGACTTTGGCTAACAGACAAATTCCTTCTTTAGCCTTGGCAAAGGCATTATCTCCTCGAATTTTATCATTGGCACTTTTATCAAAACTTTCCATGCTGATGCGAAACTGCAGGGGGTAGGGTGCGTGATCCCTGATCTTGGCTAACCGCTGAGCTTTCTCAGTTGTGATTAGAGAGCCATTTGTAAGAACGTTTAGTGGGCCGTATTCCAGTATGGCACTTAGAATTTCGAAAATTTCCTTATTCATAAAAACTTCGCCACCCGTTATATAATAATCCTTGACCTTCAGCTCACGTGATTCCTTCAAGTAGGACTGGACCTGCACAAGCGTCATCATAGGATGACTGTCATTTTGAGGCCCGCAACTGATGAAACAATGAGAGCAGGAAAAATTACAAAGCGTGCCACCAACCTGCATCCATAAGGTGTCTAACGAAACCAGAGGGACTTTGGGTGTATTGGGAGCGGGAATAGTTTGAGTAGAGTTTTTCATAAGGTATATTTTACGGAATTAGCGAGAACGGAGCAACATTTCGTATCGTATGTCGCTTGATATGCTTTTACCTTACGGACATGAATTGGGATTTAAAATTTTAGATACTATGCGCTATGAAGAAATCGTTTCGATTTACTATCTACATTGGTCAGAGCGTTTACAGTCCTGCTGACTCGAAAGAATCGCTGACGTTTTTGATCCGAAGCTTGCGCCTGAATGCGGCAAAGCCTTCCTCCGCTTTTTTTCCCAAGGAGGATAGATAGAGGGGTTTTGTTTTCAGCTGTGGCGCGGCACCTTCAATGAAAAATCCAGAGTCCAAAGGGGTTAGGTACCAGCAATTGGGATACATCCATTTCAGAGGCACCTTGAATTGAGAGGCAGAGTCGTCAAGGTATTGAGCAACTTCTCGTAGTTTCACGTAGGATTCCTCGGAGGGCATTCCCAAAGGTTGGAGCTTGATCAAGGGGAGTGCTTTTTGGGAAATCAATTCGTGAATGGCCTTCTTCATATCCTGAGATTTTCCTCCCAATACCAACTCGGTCCACACCGTACCATTGGGGAAAATACCACTGGCGTATTCGAGAGCGCGTAAAATTTGCTGTGGTGGTATGGATTCTTTTTGGGGGGAATTCTCCACGCAACTGTTGAGAGGTAAATTCAGTATGTCCACTCCGGCGGCATAGAGTTGATCTAAAAGTTGAAGATCTTCGGGCGGAAATCCTTTGAGAGCGATGAAGGAGTTGAATTTTTTTTTCACCTTAGCGATCACTGGAATCAGGCGATTGAATCCGCGATCAGGATCTTTACAAAAATCCATGTTGAATTGAATCAACTCGGCGGCCCCCTCGTCAAAAGCCATTTGTATGACTTCGATGATTTCTTCTGGTGTGAGGTTGAGCCTGTTTTTTTGTCCCACGGCACGCAGGAAAATTTTGAGACAAAACCCATCGAGAGAAACGTTTCCTAATACAGGAGAACGGTGATCCAAATGTCCTTTTATGAATTGAGCTTGAGGTGCCGCGATCACTTCCAGTTTGCTGTTGGAACTCACCAGCATGAATTTGTTTTCTGCATATTCCAGGTGGAGGCGATCAACAGCAGGGGGTTTAGGTTGAGTCTTGACGGTCAAGTTTTCTGCGAGAACCAATGTGAGCTCTTGTTCAGAAGAGTTTGATAAAGGTTCGTCCCAGGCAAGAGCATGTTGTGCTTCTTCTGAAACGGAAATGCCTTTATTGATCAATTCGTACTTAATTTCGCCCAAGGTTTTCATTAATAGGCACAATCGTTACAGTGGGTGCTAACGTTTTTATAGGTCAATTGGTAATTTTCTCTGCCGTTATTTTTCATAAAAATTTATAAGCGATCCAGTAATTTTTCGTGAATGCCATCAAACCCTCCTGATGACATGATGAGGACTGCGTCGCCGGGAAGACAATCTTTCTGAAGGAGGTCGAGAATAGACTCCAGGCTAGGTATATACCAGGCCTCGCCTCCGTTTTCACGGATTTGCTGAATAGCCTTTTCGGGGTCAAAACGTTCTTCCTGTGAAATTTTTTCTGGCGCGTAAATTCCGGCAATGATGGTCTTGTCTGCGGGAGTAAAGCTAGCTGGAAACTCTTCCTGAAAGGTATTTCTGCGACTGGTTGCAGAACGTGGTTCAAAAACGGCCCACACTCGCCCGTCAGGAAAGCCTTCTTTCACAGAGCGAATGGTTTTCTCGATAGCAGTGGGATGATGGGCGAAATCGTCTATAACCGTGATGCCATTTTTTTCCCCACGCACTTCTTGCCGGCGTTTGATGCCTTGAAATAATTCCAGTGCCGATGCAATATGTTTTTTGTCGATCCCCAGTTTTAGAGCCATTGCGATAACAGCCGAGGCATTTTCGACATTGTGACGACCTCGCATGGGGATTCGAAATCGCCCTATATCGTTTCCTTGAAATTTTAATTCAAACTCCGCATTATTTCGGGTGCATTCATATTGGGAAATAAACCAATCTGCATGTTCGGAAAATCCGTAAGTCTGTATTTCGCAGGCGGCAGAGCCTAAAACTTCATGATTGTTTTTTTGTGAATGTTCTACCAGCATAAACCCATCTGAATGTACCAATTCTGCGAAGTGACGAAAAGCCGTTTGTATATGAGACAGACTGGGGAAAATGTCGGCGTGATCAAATTCAATCCCTGTCAATATGGCGGCGTAAGGTTGGTAGTGTAAGAACTTGGGGCGTTTGTCAAAATATGCCGTATCGTATTCATCTCCTTCAACAACAAAATATTTGCCTTTGGGGCATTGATAGTTCCCGTCAAAATTTTTCAACCAACCACCGATCATGAACCCTGGTTCCAGTCCGCATTTTGTAAGCACCCAGCTCAGTAAGGATGATGTTGTGGTTTTGCCATGGGTACCCGCGACGACAAGAGACTTGCGTCCTTCGAGAAAAAAACGCGCCAAGGCTGAGGGAAACGAGGCGTAAGGCAATCGGCGTTTCATGGCCTCTTGTGCCTCGACGTTGTCACGTGAAATCGCGTTGCCAATGATGACGAGATCGGTATCGGGCGCAATATTTTCCGGCTTCCATCCAGGTTTCACCTCTATGCCCGCTTGTTTCAATATCTCGCTCATGGGGGGATAGATATTGATGTCAGAACCGGTGACATGAAACCCTTGCTCTTTGAGCAGACAAGCAAGGGAGGCCATTCCAGTTCCGCAAACAGCAATGAGATGAACGGTTTTAATCGAACCGGGGCGTGAGAAAAAATCCATGAGAGGAAGAATTGTAGGGCTCGTTCCAGACAAAGTCAAGGGAGTAAGCTAGGGGTTTTGAGCCGTTGATTATTTAGGAATTAATTATCGGTAGCAGTCACGCTAAAGAAGGCTGAAAGGCCGCTATCAGGGTGATTTCTTCATCACCAATCACAAAGGGGATCACAATATCAAAAATTGTAGCGTCAGATAGTTTTAATTCCTGTGCGTCCTTCATCAAGTATTTCGGGAATCCTAGGCTGAATTTAAGAAATTCAGTTTCTTCTGAAGGCAATTGCTTGGCAGGATGAATTTGCGAAAAAATTTCAGCTGAATGTTTGGGTAGTTCTGGTTTAATATTTCCAGCGATGATGTTGACCATTTCGTTGGAAACCTCTCCAAGTTCGTCTGGAGCTACTTCACCAAAAATATTTTCATAAATCTCCGCGACTAATTGGTAAGGAAAGAGCAAGTGGATATAAAGGGTGATATTGTTTGTTGAATCAACCAGATCAATTGATGCGGAAACATCTCCAAAGAGACAATTATTTTGTATGGGGTCCTCGGCCGTTGCCGTCACCATGTATTGGGCCAATGCCGTGTGTGTGTGTTTGACAAACAAAGAAGCCAAGGTTTCCATATGTAAAACTTGAATTTATAGTCAACTTAAAGGTCAGTTATAATAGTAACGCGCAACTTATCAATGACGTTTGCTTATAATTTCAGCCTACTAATGATAAGCTAGATTATTAAAAAACTCCATCCTATTGAGGATTTTTCTTAAAAATTAATTCGTTTTGATGAAAATATTGGGAGCTTATTATTTGTCATCAGCTGGAGGAAAATGCAGGTTCTTAAGAGTTTTTGCAATGAAACTCATATAGAGCTCATTTTCCGCTGACAGGGGGTGATTTGAAAAAAATATCCAGATTGGGTTGCACGTACCAGTGGTCGTTTTTAAGAACCCATTTTTGTTTTACGGTGCGAGATTCAAGCGTTACGCTGGGTGAGATGGTTAATTGGTAACTGAATGTTGCCAATGCAGAGTTGAAGCTCTCATCATCGTCATCATCCGGTTTTTTTGTCACAGGCAAGCCGTTCTTAAGAAATTGCAGACCGACCATGGAGCTGTCCATGAACCGAATACGTTCGTTGAAGTTGTATATTTTTGACATGTATCCTTCACGGAAATCGGGATCTACGAGGAACATGGCATGATGTCCGGCTCGGCCTTCAAATTTTAAATTGAAGAGACTGATATTGTCGTCCAGTTGCTTGGTTGACCGGGTGATCATGGCGGGAGTGCAGGCCCCTTGCAGGGTGACGCAAAAAATAAACAAGAGGCAAATGAATGGGTGAAATTTTGAATGTGAAACCAAGCGTACGACGTTCATATTTTTCTCGTGTGTTATGATGGTTCCGCCTGCTCAATGGCAGGCGAACAGACGTTTGTCTGAATTGATTATAATCGAAGTAAGATTCTTCTACAAACATTGAGAGAGTGTGTTTTAAAACAGTGCTCTTCCTAATAGCTTTTGAGGTTTAAAGTAGTGCTATGAAATCGAAACGAAAGGTTCCCGCAAGGCAGACAGCGGGGAAAAGAAACAGGCCGCCTGCGAGAGCTACTTCTCGGAATACCGAGAGCCGGGCAGAATTGACAGACTGGGATCAAGCCGCCCGATGGTACGATGCCTTGGTTGGACAGGAAGGCTCAGATTTTCAAAAAGATATCATCATGCCCGGTGTGCATCGTCTTCTAGGGCTAGGGAAGGGCGATCGAGTTTTAGACCTTGCTTGTGGGCAAGGGGTGTTTTCGCGTTTTCTTTCACTCAAGGGATTGCGGGTCGTGGGTCTGGATTCTTCTGAAGCACTCATTCGACGGGCGCGTTCTCGTTCATCTGATTCTGCACGATTCCATTGTTTTGATGCCGGGGACAATGAGGCCCTTGCAGGGGAGAAATTTTCGGGCATTGCTTGTTTGATGGCTGTGCAAAATATGGAGCATATCCAGCCGGTTTTTGAAAACGTTGCAAGATGGCTTTCGCCAGGCGGGCGTTTTGTGTTGGTCACGACGCATCCTTGCTTCAGAATTCCGCGTCAATCACATTGGGGTTGGGACGAACAAAAGAAAATGGAATACCGCAGGATGGATTTGTACTCAACTGAAACAGCCATTCCCATTTTTACACCACCCATGCGTTCAGAAGGGCCGCACACATGGACTTATCATCGCCCACTGGAAAGCTATTTTTCTGCACTGAAAAATGCAGGACTGGCAGTTGTTGGCATGGAAGAGTGGACATCGAATAAATCCAGTCAACCCGGGAAACGTGCCAAAGCCGAAAATCGAGCCAGACGCGAGTTCCCGTTATTTTTGACTCTTGTTTCCACCCCCTTATAGGAGGAACGATTCCTGTGCCGAGCTACACTTACGAATTGCCCGAGCCTTCGCGATTATTGTCTCA
>JAJDBG010000131.1 GCA_029261475.1 Nitrospinaceae bacterium | reverse complement strand
CTATTTCAATTATTAAAACACCGCGACTCCAGGCATTTTTCTCCTATCATTTGCACTCGTAAAGATGGGCCTTACTGGGGAAAATTCCAACAGCTCGATATCCCACTACAGCCCTTCACACTGCGGAAGTTATCCCTATCTTCTTTTTACAAATTATACCGTTTCCTCAAAAAAAATTGTCCCCATATAATTCATACTCACGGAAAAGGCCCGGGCCTGTATGGTCGAATCATTGGAAAAATTTTAGGCATCCCGACCGTCCATACCTTCCATGGTTTTCATTACGATGATATTCCACCACTGAAACGAAGCATTCATTTATTCGTAGAAAACATTCTCAGCCGCCTCACTACGCATCATATTTTTGTCGGAGAAACGGAACAAAAACGAGCCGATATTATCTCTGCTCTGAATGAAAAGAACTCCAGTGTCATCCGAAATGGCATTGAGAGTGAAAAAATACAATCACTGCAAGTAAATAAAATCAAACTATTGCATGATGCTGGCTTGGAGCATTTTTGCGAAAAAAAAATACTTGGCGTCATCTCCAGAATTTCCCCTGAAAAAGGAATCTTACAACTGCTCGAACGATTCGCAGAAACTCGTGAAAAACAACCCGAATGGAGATTACTTATCCTTGGTGGTTTTCCTGAAGAGCATCCTGACTATAAGGAAAAAATCCTCAACACCATTGCCAAGCACAAACTAGAGCCAAGTATTGCGCTACTGGGCTTCCGCGAAGACGCTGGCAGTTTCCTAAAATGCTTCGACCTCTATGTCTCACCCTCTTTAAGCGAGGGATTGCCCTTGGCACTATTGGAAGCCTTTTCAGCAGAGCTTCCTGTCATAGCATCTAATATTCCAGGCAACTGTGAGGTTTTGGGAACACCTCCCTGCGGAATAATTTTCTCACCCGAAAGCCCACAATCATTATCAAACGCTCTAAGTATCTATAGCAAACTCGGAGAAGAAGACCTTCGAAAGCTAAAAGCCGATGCAATGAATCGGGTGAGGAAAGAATTCTCCGCAGTCAAAATGGCGCAACAAACCTACTCGCTATACGAAAAGATTTTAGGACACAATTAACCCGATATTTTAATCAGTTGAATGCATCAACCTTGGGAGAAAACACCCTGTCCATCAAAAGGACAAAGTAAAAGTTAGTTTTCGGGAACACTCAAGGAGCCATTTTTTAAAATGTCTCCCGCTTTCTGCAGAGGCGCATGGCGCCCAAATAGAACCAGCATATCATTCTCGGCGCAAGCGAAATCTTCAGGTGGATTTGCTGTGACTGTGCCACCACGCACCACAGCGATCAATTCCGCACCCGTTCTTTCTTTGAGATTGATTTCACCCAAGGTCTGTCCCTTGGCCCACGAATCATCCATCACCTGGTAAGATTCAGTCAAGCTTGCTGTCAGGTAAGTAGAGAATTTTCTCATACTTTCTGCATTGAGGGAGAATCCGCGCAACATACTGTAGCCCTCCATTCGCACCAATTCAATTTGCTGTTCTATCACATTATTTGGCACTCGAAATTCTCTCAATACACGGCTAAAAATTTCAATGGAAGATTCAAACTCTTCCTGAATCACCTGGTCTGCCCCCATAGACATCAACCCTTCTACCTCATTGGAATAACGGGCGCAGACCATGATATGAATATCGGGGTTGATTTGCCTCGCCAATTTTATTCCCTGTTCTGTTGCAGAGTGATCTTGAATTGCAAAAACAATCGACCGTGCATTCTGAACTCCCGCTCTCAGCAAGGTCTCCCCCCTGGCCGAATCGCCGTAAAGGACATTCATTTTTTCTTTGAGTGCTCTTTTGACACTTTCACCGTCGAGTTCAATGATCTGAAAAGGGATTTGTACTTCTCGTAAAACACGAGACAGATTCTGCCCCACCATCCCATAGCCAACAATAACGACATGCTCGTTTAAAGTTTCAACGTCGCTATTCTCTTCGCCCTCATCTTTACTACTTCCAGCAAATAAACGGAGAGACCATTTTGAAGACGCCTGAATCAGCAAAGGTGCCAGCAACATGCTGAGGGCGGATACAAAAAGAAAGGTCTGGTATTGCAAATCACTTAAAATTCCTTTATCAGCTCCTATTTTAGAAAGAGCCAAGGAGAATTCTCCGATTTGAGCAAGGCGCAGTCCCGCTATGAATGCAATGCGTGGAGGATGACCAGAAAACCAGGTCGCCAAATAAGCCGCAACAGCTTTCAAAACGATGACCACAAACAGCAAGCCTAATATTTCCCATCCCTCCTCAGCAAACAAACTCAAATCCAGCAACATGCCGATCGAAATGAAAAATATGGCACTGAAATAATCCCGCAAAGGCAAAATATCAAGGATGATTTGGTGGCTGTACTCTGAGTCGGAGAGAATCATACCCGCAATGAACGCACCCATCGCCAATGACAATCCCAGGCTTTGAGATGCCCATGCAGTGCCAAGAATAATGAGCAGGACAGTCAAGGTTAGATGTTCCTGGTTTCCTTTACGCGCTACATACTCCAAAGCTTTAGGAGCAACCAAACGTGACACCACAACAACAAGAATCACTGCTAAAATTGAAAGAAAAAATGCACCCGCTACACCCGCAGATTCAACTTTTCCGGTGCTTGCCAACAAAGGCATGATCAACAAAATTGGAACCACCGCCAAATCCTGGACCAACAAAATACCGATACAAATCTGCCCATGAGAAGTTTCAATTTCAGCGGATTCAGCAATCATCTTCATAACAATCGCAGTGCTACTCAAAGTCGCAAGCAATGCGATTAAAATAGCCGAATTTTGAGCAACCCCCCAGTATCTCAAAATCGCAAATGCACCCAGTGAACCAATTAAAACTTGAACACCCCCGGCCTTTAATATTTTCGTCAAATTTTCGAGCAAGCGCCCTAAAGAAAACTCAAGTCCCACAACGAACAAAAGAAGAACAACACCAATTTCGGCCAACTTTTCAACGGACTCAAGATCCTCCACCAATTTCATACCGAAAGGACCAATGACCAGGCCCGCCGAAATGAACCCCATCACCGAAGGCAAACGGAATCGATGGAAAATTATGTTGATTGGCAATGACACGACCAATAGCAAAACTAAATCTTGAATCAAATCTTCCATATTAGAATCTAAAGGTTAGACAGGTTTAAAATTTAAAGAAAATAAATGAGCTATGATTTCAATTCAATGCAACACCTTTTCGCAAAAGTAACAAAAACAGATTGCACTTACTAGCACATTTAAAATGCACGCTGAATGGAAGGTTGTCTTAGTGCATGTTTAAAGTAAAGGAAACCTCTCTGCTAATTAAAAAAATAGAAGGAGGTCAAAATGTTAAGAAAGCTTTCGGTACTGGCAAATACAACTTTTGTATTCGCTTTTCTTCTCTTCTCTTTCATATCCATCCGACAGGCACAAGCTGATAAAATCAACGGTGGAATTTCACCCATTTTAGCAGCAGAATACATCCACTCCGTCATCGAAGCCAATCGCACCATATATTCCGAAGTGATTGTCGAACGTCTGGGTGCCACGATTGCCCTGCCAAGTTCTGAAAACTGGGAGCAGGAAAACGCCTTGCTTTTACCCGCTCAATTCTTGGCCAAAACAGCACAACATTCCAATAAAAAAGGCATTGGAATGCGCTATCGATTGATGAGCTTATGGCCCATCAATAAAAAAAATGGCCCGCAGTCTCCATTTGAAACCAAAGGTTTGCAAGAAACTTTAAAAAACCCGGGCAAACCTTTTACTCAGTTGATCTCTGTGAATGGGAAGCAATTCTTTCAGGCAATTTTTCCAGACAAGGCAGTCACTAAATCTTGCGTTGAATGCCACAACAAGCATCCCCAGAGCCCTAAGCAAAACTTTAAATTGGGAGACATCATGGGGGGCATCATTATCAATCTGCCCTTGGATAAACCGACATCAACAAATAAAACACCAAGAATCGCGTCAGAAGTCGTTGCCGACTATATCCATTCTATTCTCGATTCCAACAGAGCTGTTTACGCAGAAACAATCGTAGATCGACTGCAAAAAAAGAAAATTGTTTTTGCATCTGAAAATTGGTGGGAGGACAACACATTATTACTTCCTGCGCAATTCTTGCTCGATTCATCGGACTTGATAGCGCATCAAAACATTGCGCTGGACTTCAAGCTGATCAGCCTCTGGCCAATCAATCCACAGAATGGATCAGCAAATGAATTTGAGAGAAACGGCCTGCAATACGTTGCTCAGCATCAAATGAGGCCTTACTTCAAAAAAACAACTCTTTCCGGGAAAAAATTTTTTGAGGCAATCTACCCCGACTTTGCCGTAACATCTGCCTGTGTAGAGTGCCACAATCAACACCCTAAAAGTCCCAAAAAAGATTTCAAAACAGGTGATGTCATGGGGGGAATTTCTCTCTTTTTCAGGGTCGAATAAAGAACTGATAATCAATTTAAAACAGGAGATTTTTATCACCTAATCCTCAAAATAAGCCGCGCCAGAATGCTCAAATTCTTTGATTTCTACTTTTCTTAATTGCGCATTGCCGTCATTCACGCGAGCTTTCAATTCACCAAAAAGCCATTGGGCTATATTTTCTGCTGAGGGATTGATTTTGTCAAAAGGGGGTACCTCATTCAAATTTTTGTAATCCAAAGCCGATAGAATCTCATCCGTCATTTCTCTCAGCTTGACAAAGTCGATGCCTAAACCAATCGCATCCAGCTCCTTCGCCGAGGCTGTAACAACAGCGATCCAATTATGCCCGTGCAAATTTTCATATTTTCCATCGTAAAACTTAAGCTGGTGCGCCGATGAAAATGTCGTCCGTATCGTTACTTCAAACATGCTTCGTCCTCATTTATTTAATGCACATAAAATACTGTTTCGTGCAGTCTCTATCATGAATTCTATTTCCGCCATCGTGATTGATAGCGGCGGCATAAAGTAGATAACATTTCCCAAGGGCCTCATAAAAATCCCTTGTTTCAAACCTTCCAAGTAAATTTGATATCCCACACGTTCCTCAAACTCAAACTTTGCCCCATCCTTCTTAACCAATTCCATCGCTCCAATCAATCCGGTTTGGCGATACTCTCCACAATAAGGCAGTTCTCTTAAAATTGAGCTTCCTTGTTGCAGAGCCGATATTTTTTCATCCAGCTTTTCAAAAAATTGAGGCTCTTCAAACAAGTTCATCGTTTCATTCGCAACGGCGCAAGCCAGCGGATTTGCCGTATAGCTGTGGCTGTGTACGAACCAATCGAGATCCTCGAATTTTCCATAAAAAGCAGAGAAAATTTCATCGCTCGTCACAGTCACCGAAAGTGGTAGGTAACCGGAAGTGATTCCTTTTGACAGACAAAGAAAATCGGGCTGTAATCCATGAGCCTTGCAAACAAAAAGCGATCCCGTCCGACCAAATCCAACCGCTATCTCATCAAAGATCAGATGGACTTCTTCTGATTTGCAGGCATTTTGTAATTTTTGCAAATAAACAGGGGGATACATTTTCATTCCCGCCGCCCCCTGAACGAGTGGCTCGACCAACACGCCTGCTATGACTGAATTCTGTTTGCTCAAAACTTTTTCCATAGCTTCAAAACATTCAGCGTCACAGGATTCTCTTTTCAATCCATAAGGACAGTTAGAACAATCCGGCCCCTCTACTTCAATATTTTCCGCCAAAACATCTTCAAATTTATCTCGAAACAGGCCTATTCCGCAGGCAGACAAAGCACCTAGTGTTTCACCGTGATAGGCACCTTTCAAATACACAAAATGGTTTTTCTTACCCCGACTGCTTTGCTTCCAATATTGCAGACTCATTTTCAAAGCCACTTCTATCGAGGTAGAACCATTGTCTGAAAAAAATACTCGACTCAAATTCTCTGGAGTACGCTCAACCAATTTTTTTGCCAACTCAATTGCAGGTCGATGTGTCACCCCGGCAAACATCACATGCGCCATCTTTTGGAGCTGGTTTTGCAATGCGGCATTGAGCCGTGGATGATTGTGACCAAACAGGTTGACCCACCATGAGGAAATGGCATCGAGGTAGCTCTTCCCATCACTATCGTAAAGGTAAACTCCACTTGCTCTTTCAATCAACAACGGTGCGACGGACTCGATGTCCTGCGATGGCGTACAGGGGTGCCATATGTATTTTGAATCGGCTGACAGTTCAGAATTTGAGGAAGTATTTTTCATCTATAAAAGTTTCACAAATCACAGCTGGTAGCGTGAAGGAGAAAATTCAGAAATTTCGCGAGTTCCAGATTGCAAAATGAGCCCGGCTAAATAATCGGCTTGATTTGGAGTTTGCAAAATTCCATTCCGATAATGACCCGTAGAATAAAATAAATTATCGTAGCGTCCGCTCTTCCCCATGATAGGTGCTAAATCTTCGGGAGCTGGTCGAAATCCCGTCCAGGTCTCCAGCAGAGGTGCTGACTTGAGGCATGGTACAATTTCTGCCGCTTTATCAATCAATGCTTGAATTGTTTCCGCTTCAATCCTTGGGTCAAAGCCCCTATCCTCCATCGTCGAACCAATGACATAGCCCAATCCCTCTCGCCAAGGTGCAACATACGTCAGCATCCCGTGTACAGTGTATTTTAATTGATCGTCTTCAACGGCAACCCGACACATCTGCCCTTTGATTGGCTTGATTGGAAGGGAAATATTCAAGATCTTTCCCAATTGCGCAGACCAGCTTCCCGCAGAAAGAACATAGCGGTCTCCTTCCACTTCACCCGCATCGGTCAAAGCCGCAGCGATATGGTTTTCTCTGAGGCGAAATCCGGTAACACTTTCATTCCAAACTGAAACCCCCATAGCCATTGAAGCTTTTTTTAGAGCAGAATGCATCTGCCTATTATTGACCTGGGCCTCGGGAACCCAAAGAACTTTCCCGCAAGATTCTGATAAGGCCGGGGCCTTTTCTCTGACTTGCGCAGGCTCCCATATCTCGTAGGGAATTTTCTGAGAATCAAAAAAACGGATTTGATCGTTCCAGCGTCCTTCAAAATGTGCCGATGGAATCAATGATCCTGCCTGTGAAAAGTAAACCGACCCTCCCCCCATGCTTTCAAGCTCTCGAATGAACTGTGGGTATTTTTCCAAAGATTCCCTGCAAAATTCAAAAAAACGGTCCGCCCGTTCACATTCACCATAGGGAGCAAGCATCCCCGCCGCCGCTCGCGATGCCATCAACGAATTGGCTGGATCGCCAAGAACAGCAACTGTCAAACCGGGTTGTAAACGTTTCAAACGAAAAGCGATGCTGTAGCCAATCACCCCTGCACCAATGATCACCACATCGTATTTTCTTTCCATTGTATTGGTATCTTTCAAATCACTTATTAATGAGTAACCACTTTTTTGAACTTATTCAAAATACCCGGAAGCATTCCATTCAACCACAAAACCAGGTTTGCTACGTCGCTCCCATCCCGTTTTTCATTCACAGGAATTCTCGGCAAACACTCCACATTGTGTCTGTGTTCGGTAAAAATATTACCTATCCGTGTGGTGGTGACGGTACTAAAGCCACAACGTTTTGCAATTTCAAATTCCCTATTTCCCGCTTCTTCCTTTGTGCCGAAAGGATATGAAAAGTGTTCCACTTTTTGCCCGATTTGATTCTCCAGCCTGACTTTAGATTCTGTGATCTCCCACTCCGCTTCTGAATCAGGCAATTTGCTGAGTGGATAATGGTTGACTGTATGAGCACCAATCGTTACTAGTGGGTCCTCACTCAGTTCTCTGATTTGCTCCCAGCTCAAAGCCAGTTCTTTGGTCTTTGAATACAAACCATCTGTGTGATTTTTCAAAACAGCTTTTAAAAGGTCTTCTAATGGGACTTTAGATTTCTTCTGGGCAATGAAGTTGTGAATGCTCTTATAAGCGAATTCTTTTTCAGACAAATTCTTGCAGGAAAAATGCGATGTCTGCCCTTCCCATTCAAACGCCACTTCCTCATTATTCAGTACAAAATCTTCAAGCAGGTACCACCATAAAATGGCACTTTTTTCAGGAAAACTTGTGGTCACATAAATCGTAAAAGGAACCTTGTATTTTTTCAATACCGGATAGGCAAAATGAAAATTATCTGCGTAGCCATCATCAAAAGTCAATGCAATGAATTTTTTTGCGGGCTTGTCACCTTTCAGTATTTCAGCGACGCGGTCAAGAGAGATCAGATCGTAATCATTGTCCAAAAAATATTGAACCGATCTTTCTAAATATTCCGGTGACACCTCCAAACCGGAAGCCCCTCCAATCCTACGCCGATTCTCTTCAGGGCAAACGCGATGAAACATCAAGATACTGCCAATTCCCGAGTACCAAGGTTTTGTCATCCAATGTATCCCGGAACTCGCTAACAATGGGAACGCTGTCCTGACGAAACTGCGCTGTAACCTTTTGAGGTTCAAGTAATCACCTATATGTTTAGTACGGGGAGTTCTGAGTACAAAGAATCGACCTCATTTGCTTGTAATGACTCCGATTTATACACTCTGGGTTGTGGCAAAGGCCAGGAAATGGATAGAGGAATTGATGATTCCGCTAACCAACGACGGTCGATCAAAACCGAAACTGCGTTGAGACGCAAACACAGGCTGGCAGAAATACGCCCTGCAAATTCCGCAAATACTTTCGAATGACCCAAATGATGAATTTGAATGAACGGCAAACTCTTCCTAATAATTCGAGTTGCCAGTATCAGACAATCACCCTTTGAGGTTTGAACGCGAATATTGAAAAGCCCAAATTTTGAATGATCCTTGCAAAGCTTTAAAGACTCTTCATCCAAAACTTCTTTCAGATCGTCCTGATTGATTTCAATTTTGCATTTTTCAAACAACGATGCAATTGTCGGAAAAGGCGGAATGATTTGCAAGTGTGTTTCAAGGTCTTTGAATCCTAATTTTAAAGAAACCTTATAAGTTTCCAGCGAGCAAGTGAGTATGGTGACATTGTGGTCTTTCAATTTTAAAACAGGAGTGAGAAGAAACAAACTCTGGTTGCGGTATTTATCTTCAACCACCCAACTCGAAACATTGCAGAATTTTTCTTCCCTGCCATTTAGCTTCCGCCGACTGAACAGCAGAGCAATGAAACCTCCTATATGTTCACCATCGACCAAAACATAGCCGATATGATCTTGAGCACTGTCCCAATTATCTTGAAAAAGAACGCACCAATTCTCGCGGGATAAATTTCCATTATTGAACTTTTCAAACAGTGGCAACGTGTTTTCAAAATCCTCTGGAATCGCTTTTCTAATAATGGCCATGTGAAACTCGTACAGTGGGGATTTATCTCTAAGCCTCCGGCATTACCAATTCTACACAGTCGGGCTGAGGATAGGGCTTTTTAATATCGACAACAAATTCTTGGTCTTTATCTCCTGATTCAAAACCCGAGCTCTCCAAAAAACGCAAACAAGGTTTGTTCTTTTCAGTAGGATGATAATCCACATATATTTTTTCCAAATTAAGGGATCGAGCGAATTCTATAGCAACAAAAAATAAAGTTTCTTCAACACAGCGCCCCATCACTCTGCAACTGAGGAGAAAATCTACCACTCTGGCTACGTTCCCCTGACGCTCCAAGCTGATCATTCCTGTCAGCCCTGAATCTCCAAATTTATCCTGAACACGAAAAACCCATAAGTGATGATTTTCGCCGCGCTCCCACTCTACTAACTCATTTTCAGTCAAACGGCGCGTGCGGAGGTTCATCTGATTCGTCTTATTCAACAGCTGAGTTGCCCGTTGCAAGTTTCCATCACTCAAAGGTTCGGCTGTCACTTTGATATCCAGTGTATTCAGCCATTCATCCAATGTCCCTAGAGACTGCTGTAAGTCCTTGCGCTGGCCTTCCTCTCGATACATTCGGGACCGCTGAATATCCTCTTCACTGATCTGCGGGGTATTGAAACAAGTGAGTTCTGATAGTGCCGTCGCGTACAACATTTTATCTTGCGGCCAGTCGGGAACCAGTACCTCCGGCAATGCCGTTCGTACCCGCTCCCGCTCGATCGGGTTATCGTCTATAAAAACAGCCGATTGTGCGCCGAGGTTCAACTCCCCAAGGATTTCAATGATGTTTTTGGCCTTGTCCTCCCAATTGATTCTCCAGGCTGAAAAATCTTCTTTCTTGAGAATCATTTCAGGGTGATTTTGGATCGCCTCCCAACAAGTCCCTTCTTCATTTTTACTGACAATCGCTAATACAATCCCTCTTCGAGTCAGTGATTTAAGGACTCTCTGGAAATCGGCAAACGCTTCGCCAGTAGGATCGTGTCCTCCAAGCCGCAAGCTTTTCCAGCCATCGTCCCCGACGATCCCCCCCCAAAGCGTATCGTCGAGGTCGACAAAAATAATTTTTTTTGCGTCGCCCGAAATCCCTGCAAGCGTTGATTTGATATCTGCCACCGCAGATTTGAACACCTCATTGCCAAAGGCAATTTTCCCCATATACCAAAGCTTGGGATTGAAAGCTTCTCTTCCTGCCATCTGCATCCAGCGTCCGGCATTCAAAATATAGACATTTGGAAATTTTTCCAGATTTTCCGCAAGCCGCAAATTCATTCGGCTCAATAAATCGGCAATACCTGTTCCTCGCCTCAAGTCCAGCATTCCATAGCCACTCATTGAAACGGGCAGTGTCCATGAGGGAAGCATAAGAACAGGAACTCTCTCTGCAAGCTTGGACAAAGCCTGCGCGTAGCGATCCACTTCAGTCAAGACCGTCTCAATTTCAAAACCGTGAAAATCCAATGCCCGTCGAAACGAGTCGATCACCCCATCGGGACGAGTCCAAACCAAAGCAGAGGAATAGGAGTCATTCCAGTATTCAGAGTTCTCATCCAGTAAAGTATGAATCACTTGACCATAGGGAGCCTGAACTGGAAGGACCTTCAAAGCATTCTTCAGATATCCTGTGAAACCACCCAAATTAAAATCGGAAAGCAGAAGGATTTTATCAGCGTCCAGACTCATGCCCCATCACCATCCACGCGAGAAGCAATGAAATCGGCCAGACACCGGACGCTTTTCATAGGTTCTTCAGGGTTTTCCAATTCCTCTATCAAATTGAGAGTCAGACCAAAATCTTCACTGACCCTCCCCTCCAAAGCAACCATAAAATTTATCAAACCCAAGGAGTCCAATTCTCCAGCAGAACCAGAAAGCAAAGTGTCTTCAGAGCAATTTAAACGCTCCTCTTCGGCAAGCATTTCATTGATCTCTTCAATCGCTCCAAAAATAGATTTCAGTACACGTTCCCTTTTATCCGTCATTGTTATAACTTGTCTCCGTTTTGTTGAATCCTAAAAGGAAACTATCAAATTATTGAAGATTCTCATAAAATAATTTCCATGTCCTGCATATCCGGTTAAAATAAACGATTGTCGGCTCAAAAGGAATAAACATTGACACAAAAACAATTCAGCCTCACAGACCAACGCCAGTTCGCCCGGATATCTGGCGATTACAACCCAGCACACATTGACCCCGTCAAAGCACGCAGGCTCATCTTCGGCCGACCTGTCGTTCACGGAATACACGCCCTGCTCTGGAGTCTGGAAAATGCGCTGACAAATAAAACCAGTCCATTGCAACTCGTCACTCTGAAGGCTTCTTTCAAAAGACCTATGGGTATCGACGAACAGGTCATCATTTTAAAAAAGAAAGAAAGCACTGGGAAAATTGAATGGCAACTGGCAACGGAGGTTGCCACTTCCGCTCATGTCATTGTCTCATACCTCTCCCGATCTGAAGCAAATGAAGATAATTTTCTAATAGACGCGCTAGCTCCTGAAACAGACTGCAAGGTTCTAGATGCCGAACAAATCGCTCGAGCTCAAGGCCATTTGGATTTGTATTTTGATAGGAACGAGGTGAAGCAGCAATTTCCAAACTTAACGACCTTATTGCCTCAAAATCAATTGGCCCAGCTACTGGCCCTGACTCGTCTCGTAGGTATGGAATGCCCCGGCCTGCATTCTATTTTTTCTGATTTAAACATCAATTTCTCTGCCCCCATTCAGGCCCCGGCGCAATTGCATTTCAAGGTAACCCGATACGAACCGCGTCTCTCCCTTGCCCAAATAGACGTTTCGGCTCCTGGTATGGAGGGGAACCTGAAGGCTTTCTTACGTCCAACCCAGCAAGTACAAGAAAGCTATTCGGTATTGAGTCACAGGGTTCAGGCACTGGAGTTTTCCCAACAGAAGGCGCTAGTTGTCGGTGGTTCGAGAGGTTTAGGAGAAGTCACAGCGAAACTGCTCGCCGCAGGGGGAGCAGAAACAACGATCACCTTTTATCAAGGTGCCGAAGAAGCACAAGCCATTGTCGACGAAATCACCCATGCCGGTGGCATTGCCAAATGCGCTCAATTGAATATCTTGGACCCTAAAGATGTTGGAGAGGGTTTTACCCATGTCTACTACTTCCCAACACCTTATATCCATGCTGGAGCACATCGTTCATTTTCGTACCAACTATTCAACAAATTTTGTGATTATTATGTTGGCGGTTTCATCAACACGATTCGCAAGCTACAAGAGAGCAATCCCGGCCCATTAAAATGTTTCTATCCCTCATCCGTTGCTATCGACGAATTGCCTCCCAATATGGGAGAGTACTCCGCCGCCAAAATAGCGGGCGAAGCCCTGTGCTCCTGGCTGGAAAAAACCGATCCGGCTTTGAGCATATTTCAGGTACGATTGCCTAGAACACAAACCGACCAAACAGCAAGCCTTTTACCTGCGGACAAAGACAACCCTGCCGATCTCATGATGAAACATCTGCGCCAATTCGAACAAGGAAATTACGGGCCAGCTTAAACAGTTATAATCAAAATTATCTACAGAAAAAAAGCATTGAAACGGTTTAAATGAACCTGACCTATTGTGTGTTTTTTTGCAGTAATTTGATATTCATCTGGGTATTGACCCGTCAATCTGATATAATTTATAAGCTGATTCGTATATTAATCAGCCCCCCCTGACAGGTTTTCAAAATTGTACCGGCTATTTTCGTTCATCCCGGGCAAATAGATATATAAAACCCTCACATTTCGTAACTATAAAAAAAGTATTTAAAAAAGGAGAAAGAATGAGTACAAGCGTCGCAACGGAAGATTATAAGGTTAAGGATATCTCACTGGCAGACTGGGGAAGAGAAGAAATCATCCTCGCTGAAAAAGAAATGCCCGGCCTCATGGCTTTGCGCACAAAATACGGCAAAAGCAAACCCCTTAAGGGAGCTCGAATCGCAGGTTCACTGCATATGACGATCCAGACGGCGGTATTGATGGAAACTCTGGTAGATTTGGGTGCTGAGGTACGTTGGGCTTCTTGCAATATATTCTCCACTCAGGATCATGCCGCCGCCGCAATGGCCAAGGCAGGCATCCCTGTGTTCGCTTGGAAAGGCGAAACCGAAGAAGAGTATTGGGAGTGCACAGCTCAAACACTCTTATTCAAAGATGGCCCCAATATGATTCTGGACGATGGCGGCGATTTGACAAGCTATGTTCATAATAAGCATCCTGAATTATTAGACGAAATTCGCGGTGTAACGGAAGAGACTACCACGGGCGTCCATCATCTCTATAAGATGCTCAGCGAAAATGCGCTGAAACTACCCGCAATGAACGTCAACGATTCTGTCACAAAATCGAAATTTGACAATCTATATGGTTGCCGAGAATCTTTGGCCGACGGTATCAAGCGTGCCACAGATATTATGATTGCCGGTAAGATAGTCGTAGTAGCAGGTTATGGCGATGTTGGAAAAGGTTGTGCCGACGCAATGAAAAGTTTGGGTGCCCGTGTTCTCGTCACCGAAATCGATCCTATTTGTGCTTTGCAAGCGGCTATGGAAGGCTTTCAAGTCACAACGATGGAAGAAGCCCTTGCTGAAGGTGATATCTATGTCACCACCACAGGTTGCAAAGACATTATCAGCATCGATCATATGGCAAAAATGAAAGATTCAGCTATCGTCTGCAACATCGGTCATTTTGACATCGAGATCCAGGTGGATGCATTGAATAATTTTCCTGGCATCGTCAAAAAAGAGATCAAGCCACAAGTGGACAAATATACATTTCCCGATGGGCACGCTATCCTCCTTTTGGCTGAAGGACGTTTGGTCAACTTGGGATGCGCCACAGGCCACCCTTCCTTCGTCATGTCCAACTCTTTCACCAATCAGGTTCTCGCGCAGATTGAGTTGTATACGAAGAAATACGAAGTTGGCGTTTACACCCTGCCCAAACTTCTGGACGAAGAAGTCGCACGTTTGCACTTAGATAAATTGGGAGTGAAACTCACCCATCTTTCACAAGAGCAGGCCGACTATCTGAACCTCAATGTAAAGGGACCGTTCAAACCTGAGCATTACCGGTACTGATCTGACACACTCTTCAAGTCCAGTGCCTCACGGGGCACTGGACTTGAAATTTAAAATCTCTCAATCCCCTCTTAAAAAAAATACCACTCAAGGTATCCCTCTTAGATTTAGACAAGCAGACGATTTCCCCCAGAAATAGCGGGCAAAGATTGAAGCTGTATTTCTTCAAAAACTTCCGGTTTGAATATTTCCCCCAAGCTCAGAATCTATCAAAACTTGAATCGTGGAATGAATGCTGGCGATAGCTTTCTCGGCAATCTCCTTTAACTTTCCTGCAGCCACCTTGTTTGACTGAGCAATTTTTGAAGTAGCCGTTCTATCTTCCAACATCCTTTTAATAATTATCAATTTTAACCTAGAGGAACCTTCTTCATAAGTTTTCTCAGCCCAACGATTTTCATTTTTTAGCACTACTTTTCGGGCCAATTCCGCCTGACGCTCTAATTCGTCAGCCGCTTTAGAAACATGGCTCAATACCTCGGCTTCAAAAACTTTACTAATTTCAAAAACCGCCATAAATATTTTATTGATTGAAGCAGTGGTTAAACCTTGTCGGGTTTTGAGTAATTTGTCATTTATTAAAAGGGATTGTTCAAGTATGTGATCACAAACTTCTTCAGTTTTTTTCTTCGTCTGAGTCGCAGTTTCTTTAGCTATCCTCAAAACCTCACTTTCGATTTCATTGGACATTTTGCCAATTAAAATTTGGTCTACCCCTTCCCCCCGTTTTTCAAGTTTTTCAACCATGCGATCAATATTTCTTTTTGAAATATCTAAAAATGCTTTTATCTCTTTATTTTTAAATAGAATTAAATAATCATCCGCACTCTCGGTAAATGGACCATCTATTTTGATGGTCTCATAGGCTTTATCAAACTTATTTAACTCATCAAGATGCTCTGCCTCTATACCCTGAACCTCTTTATGAGAATTCGCCGTATATTCGATTTTATATTCTTTGCCAGAGGGAAGAAATTTTCTGGTAACGATAAAATATTTGTGCTCTGTTTTTGTCAAAACAAGGGGGTTTCCTAGGATAAAAAATAGTTAAGTAATGATTATTTGAGTCACTTTCCTTGTGATCACTTTTGCTGAGAAGGATCAAGATGTATCCAACCTTTTTTCTTCCCGTTTCGCCAAGTAATACGCAACCATTCGCCTTTCTTTCTCACCACCTGCACACGACTGCCCGCAGGCAAACGATTGCAACATTCACCCAGTGGTTTTAAGAAAACAGAATGTGATTTTTCAAGAATTAAAGACGTTTCCATGAATAATGGAAGTGAAAAGGCGAAAGAAGAGTGCTTGTCTTAAATGTGTCGGTGGTGCAATTTTTAGCGTTTCCGCTCCAAGGGTGAGGAATTTTGAAGATCATCTTCGGGGATTTGTGAAAGCTCTGGGATTACGGGCATATTAGATCCACCCGCTTCGGGAGCTTGCTTTTTATTCTCTTCCTTCATCCCGACTATCTGGAGGCCTGGATAAATCCCCTTTTTGATGACTTTGATCAACTCGCCAGGTTGCAAGGGGTCGTCCATCTTCATGCCATTGAGCACAGCAATCTCTAGGTCCATCTGCGGGTCCTTCAACTCACGTTCCGCAATCTTCGTGAAAGTATCCCCTTTTTGGACTTCATAAATATCGATATGTTTCTCATCAAAATACCTTTGATCGTTGGCATGACGCTTACCATTATAAGGCATGCCTTTGATGATTTTTAAATACCGATCTCTATAATCCTGCAAATTGCTTCCCCGGCGTGCCACCGAATTGGAGAATTGATCTGCCTGAATGATCCTGTCTTTCGTATCTGGATGAGTTGCTTGAAAGCCATGATAGGATTGCCCTGTCATGATCTCATTTTGGCGCAGGTTCTTCAAAAAATGAACCATACGCTTGGGATCGTAACCTGCTTCCATGGCGTTAAACATACCGTGTTGATCCGACTCCAGCTCTGCTTCCCTTCCATACCCCAGATTGATCTGGCTGAACATAGCAGTGCTGACCATCAACCATTTCCCTGCGTTCTTGGGGCTGGCAATGGCACCGCCTAAGCTGAGTATCTGGGCACCAATACTCCTCAGCATCAATTTCGCGCCATGATGAAATATGACATGACCGATCTCATGCCCCAATACCCCTGCAAGCTCGGCTTCACTGTTAAGGGACGCCAAAATTCCAGTAGTGATGTATATATAGCCACCGGGCAAAGCAAATGCGTTGATGTCGGAACTGTTGACCACTCTAAAAAAGTACTTATGAAAAACTTTGTCCGATAATTGCGACACCAGCCTCTGCCCCACGTCGTTCACGTAAAGCTGTAACCTTTTATCCTGATACAAACCATACTGCCGAATGATTTGCGGGTCGGCCTCTCGACCTAACGACAATTCAGTTTCTTGAGATATAAACGGGACAGCCCGGGCAATATCAAAAGCACATAGATTTATGGCAAACCCAAAAATGAGTAAGACGACGGGACTAGTAAATTTTGCCAGAACTTTCATAATCTATGTATCCAATCTATCAAGCCGTTTTT
>JAJDBG010000130.1 GCA_029261475.1 Nitrospinaceae bacterium | reverse complement strand
GAAAACGCGTGGAGTGAACCTGCCGTTGAAAACAGTCTTCAGGTTGAAAACACAGAGCCAGATCTTTGCTCTCGTTATTCAGCGATGGTTATCGAAGGCGTTACTGTTAAAGCTTCCCCGAAATGGCTTGCCGACCGTTTGATCTCCATTGGGCTTCGTCCGATCAACAATATTGTAGATATCACCAATTATGTTTTGATGGAATATGGACAGCCTTTACACGCCTTTGACAGAGAACTATTGAGCGGATCGAAGATTGTGATTCGCCGGGCGCGCGCCAAAGAACCTTTCACCGCTTTGGATGGAACGGAATTGAAGTTAGAGGAAGACGCTCTGGTGATCGCCGATGCAGAAAAACCTTCTGCTCTGGCAGGCATTATGGGTGGTTCTGCAAGTCAGGTTACGGAAAAAACGAAGAACATTGTTTTGGAGAGTGCTTGTTTTAATCCATCGGTAGTTCGCAAAGCATCAAAAAAATACGGATTGCGTAGTGATTCTTCCATCCGCTTCGAGCGCGAAGTGGATATCGAAGGGGTCGTGCAAGCTCAGGCCAGGGCGGCGTTGATGATTCGAGAATTGGCGGGGGGAAAGATTTGCAAAGGACGTATTGATCTTTACCCCAATCCACGATCCAGTTGTAGTATTGAACTGCGAGTGGCACGAGTCGAACAGATATTGGGAGCTTTTGTCGCACCCGATGAAATCTGTAAATACCTTCAGAAATTGGGTTTTAAGGTGGATGAAGTTAAAGCTGGCGAAGTGTTCCGGGTCGAAGTGCCTGGTTACCGCCCAATCATCCAGCGAGAAATTGATTTGATCGAAGAAATTGCTCGTCTCCGTGGATACCAGCATATAGGGTCCGATTCTCCGCAAGGTGCTGTGCAATCTGTTGTCAGAACTACCGGGCAAATAGCGGTTCAAACTGTGCGGACCGCACTTTGTCATAGTGGTTACTCCGAAGCTGTGAACTACAGTTTTATCGCTGAGAAAAATGCAGAAACCTACTTGAATGCTTTTGCGCCGAAAGGCTCATCGTGCATCTCCTTGAGCAATCCTTTGAGCGAAGAAATGGGAGTCATGCGGACCAGTCTGATTCCTGGTTTGCTTGAGAATGCTCGTCTTAATATAAGCCGTGGCCAAAAACCGGTGAAATTATTTGAAGTGGGTAAGATTTTCTACCGTTCAGAATCCGGAGAGCGTGTCGAAAGAACCTGTTTGAGTGCTCTCGCCGTCGGGCTCTATGAAAATGATGTGTGGAAAAAACAAGGCGATGCCTACGACTTTTATGACATCAAAGGTGCCTTGGAATCTGTGCTAGAGCGACTTGTACCCGAAAGTATTTTGCGTCCGGGGGCAGGTGCTTGCTGGTCATCTCCAAAAGTTGCGGAATGTGTTTGGGATGGAGAAGTTTGGGGGCATGTGGGAGAGCTGGACCAGGAATGGGCTAATCGTGCCGAGATCAATGGTCCCGTTTATTTATTTGAAATCGATTTTGGAGCTATTGTATCGAGACCCAAAGAAAGAGCCCCATTTCGTGCAATCCCAAAATTTCCTGAGACCTACCGGGACATTTCGCTATTGGTCAGTCAGACAGTGAAATCCAGTGATTTGATCGAGCAAATTCGTTCCGTTGGAGGTCCTCTTCTGAACCGTGTCGAATTGTACGATCATTTTGAAGGTAAGAAAATCGAGAAGGGGAAAAAGAGTCTTACCTTTTCTATGGCTTTTCAGTCTGCAGAAAAAACCCTTTCCGACGAAGATGTCAATCCTTTGTTCGAGCAAATTGTTGCAACGCTGGCACAAAAATCAGGTGCTTCCCTGCGAGAGTAAAACAAGGTAGGAAAATCACGGGCAATCGCTTGAGATGGGAATAATATTCCATGTCAATTCATTCCTTTCTGTGTAGGTATTTTTGTATAGCCTATTGGTTCTCCACTGAGGCTATTGTTCCTCTTGTAATGAGAGATATTTCTGCTGTTTGGAGAGTGTAATCTCAATTGACAGTGGTAGGTCTCGGCGCTAGGATGCCCTCATGTCAGAAGAACTCATTGATCGCTTAGAAAGACTTGCGGCAGCACTGGTCCAAGAGCTGGATTCCTTGAAAAAGGAAAACAGTGAATGGCGGCAAAAGTGTGAGCAGGAGGCGTCTGCCCGACAAAAGGCGGAAGAGAGCAATCAAGGGATGAAAAATGACCTCAGTCAATTGAACAGGCTCAGGCGCGAAAGCGAAAAATGGGCAGAAGAAAAGCAAAAGATTCGCGGAAAAGCGAAAAATTTATTGAAGAAGATTGATTCGGCAGATTTTATTTGAATTTCAGTTTGTCAGATTTTAGGAAAAGGCGTTGATCGTTGGGATTGCTCCAGAGCCTTTTTCTACCGCTGTTTATGGAAATATTTTGTTGAATGTTCTTTCGTTGTTACAAGGTCTAACGCAAGCTTGAAAGAGCAAAACAATTGGGCTCAACGTGAAAATTAAAGTTTACGGAAAAACCTACACAGTCAAGACAGATCCAGATGTGGATTTGGAAGAAGTTGCTGATTATGTTGATTCGAAAATGCAGGAACTTTCCGAGGCTGGAAAAGGGAGAATTTCGACAGCTGATTTGGCTGTATTGACAGCCTTGAATCTGGCCCAAGAATTGATGGCCCATAAAAAGACACATTCAGGGGCCGATACCGTGACCCGGGAGCGCTTGGGAAGAATAGCTGACAGCCTGGAAAAAAAGCTGGAAAGTGTTCAATCAAAAGGAGTTGTGGAGGACAAATTACCTTGAGGGCACAATACCTATATGCTAGAATATTTTTTTATTGGAAGACAACGCCTCCCTGTTGTTCTCGTATTCAGACTCCATTATTTTGAGCCAATATTTTTTTGAACGGGGTTGAGGAATCAACTGTGGTGAGCATGCCTTCTCAGGAAGGAAGCCTAAAGCAGTTTACCGATACCCCACCTGTTTGTATTAGGTTCAAAAAAAAGGTTTGGCTACGGTGTGACGGGGGGGTTATATGTTTGGATTTAAAGTCTAAACTTGCCTTTTCCTTTTGCTAAAAACCGTCAGCTTTTCCTGGAATTTTGAGCGTTGTATGGTTTGCATCGCACTCGCTCCCCACTCCTGAAAAATTGTGCTTAAGTGAAGGATTTAATCCGTAAAGAAATGATTCGTCTGCGCCGATTGCAGACTGAAAAAGAGCGAGTTCGTAAAAGCCGGATCATTCAAGAGAAATTATTTGAATTGGTAGAAGTGGCTGAGTCCCGCCACATTCTGATTTATCTTTCTTTAGATTCCGAAGTGCAAACGGATGGGATTCTAGAGAAAATGAAGGCGATAGGGAAGGAAGTTTACGTTCCCATAGTAGAGGAGGGGAAACCGGGAGAAATGCTAATCTCTCGATTGCCGAAGCATGGAGTTCTGGAATATGAAAAAGGACCTCATGGAATTCCTCGACCTGCCCGTAGTGGTTGGGATATTACAAAGTTAGAGATCATTGATTTCGTTTTAATGCCGGGCCTTGCTTTCGACCTCATGGGAGGACGAATTGGTTTTGGTGCCGGTTATTATGATCGTTTGCTCGCAGAGCATCGGTCTCATATAAAGCGCGTAGGAACGGCCTTCGATTTTCAGATCGTAGACTTGGTGCCGCAAGGCGATACCGACATTCCAGTCGAAATCATAGTCACCGAAAGCCGGACCATACGTTGCAAACCCTAACCCGTGTAAGCGGTTTAGAATATATAGAGGTGACGAATGCATTTATTTACCACTATCCACGTTAATCTTAGCACTCTCCTCATTGGAATGTTTTTTGCCTTGGTGGGCGGCTATGCTGTTGGTTATCTGATTAGGAAAATGTTGATCGAGTCCAAGCTGAAAAATTCCGAAGAAGCGGGACAGAAAATCATTAAAGAGGCTGAGAGAGAAGCTGAAAACCGCCTGAAGACAGCTGTTATTGAAGCTCGGGAAAAGCGTCTTTCTGCAAAAGCGGAAATAGAAAATGAACTGAAATCCAAGCGAGATGAAATTCGTGAACTGGAAAACAATTTCCGGAAAAAAGAGGATGATCTGCGAAGCTCTGTGCAGAAAACGAATGAACTCGAAAAACAATACAATCTGAAGCTTGAAGGTGTTGCTGAGCGGGAAAAAAGCGTTGAGATAGAGAAACAAAAATTTATTGAACTGACTGCGGAGGAGATCAAAAAGCTGGAAGTGATCAGCTCCTATACTGCAGATCAGGCACGCGAGGAAATTCGCAATAAAGTGGTGGAAGATGCCAAGCTTGAGGCCGCTAAAGAAGTCAAAAAAATTGAAGAACACGCTCGCAATACGGCAGAAGATGAAGCTCGAAAATTAATCACCGAAGCGGTGCAGAGATTGGCCTCCGATCATGTCGCCGAGACTTCCGTCGCTGTGGTGGAGTTGCCGAGTGATGATATCAAAGGCCGTATCATTGGCCGAGAGGGACGTAACATCAGGGCTTTGGAGCATTGTACGGGCATCGATCTCATTATCGACGACACTCCCGGAGCTGTGGTTCTTTCTGGATTCAATCCGGTGCGAAGAGAGATTGCGCGTCGAGCTCTTGAAAAATTGACTCAGGATGGCAGGATACATCCCGGCCGCATCGAAGAAGTTGTTAATAAATGCAAAAAAGAGGTCAATCAGGAAATTCTCAGGGCCGGAGAGCAAACAGTCATCGACATGGAACTGGATAATATCCACCCTGAAATGGTGAAGTTGCTCGGACGCTTAAAGTACAGGACCAGCTACACTCAGAATGTATTGGAACATGTCAAGGAAGTGTCCTGGATTTGTGGACACATTGCCGCTGAGTTGGGGCTGGATGTGAAATTGGCGAAACGATGCGGACTTTTGCATGATATTGGAAAAGCAATCGATCAGCAGGAAGATGGCACTCACACGCAATTGGGCATAGAAATTGCCACTCGTCATAATGAGCACCCTTTTGTGATCAATTCGATTGCATCACATCATGAAGACGAAGAGCCGACTTCCATCTATGCAGTTTTAGTTTGTGCGGGCGATACTATTTCAGCCTCTCGACCTGGAGCACGCAGGGAAATGCTGGAGACATATGTGAAACGCATGACCAAGCTGGAAGAGATTGGCGATTCTTTTAAAGGTGTCGAAAAGACATACGCTATTCAGGCCGGACGCGAAGTGCGGATCATTGTTGTCCCTGAGGGGGTTACCGATATCGAAGCCGATGTGATGGCAAAGGACGTAGCCCGAAGAATCGAAAAAGAAGTCACCTATCCCGGAGAAATTCGAGTCACCGTTGTACGCGAATCTCGATTCTCTCAAGTTGCTCGCTGATAAACAGCGGGTTCTCCACACCCAACCAAAAGCAATAAGGAACGCATGGAAGAAGCTAGTAACCTCATCAAATTACGCCGAGACAAGTTGGATGAATTGAAGTCCCGGGGTGTCAATCCTTACCTCAATCATTTTAAGCCCAACGCGATGATAAGAGATTTGATTCGCGATTACGCCGACCTCGAAAAAGAAGAACTGGAGTCCAAAAAGGTGGGCTGTATTCTGGCGGGGCGCATCCTTGCCCGTCGGAAGCACGGGAAAACCACCTTTGTGCATATCCAGGATCGAACCGAGAAGATTCAGGTTTACGTCAAAAAGGATCAAATTGGCGGAGACGAGGCCTATGAAATATTCAGCAAATTCGACATTGGTGATTTCATTGGTGTTGAGGGGACTGTTAATAAAACACGTACAGGAGAGCTCACCCTGTTTGCGGATAAAATAACCCTGCTGACCAAATCACTTTTGCCCCTGCCAGAAAAATGGCACGGACTCAAGGATATCGAAATCCGTTATCGGCAAAGATACGTCGATTTGATTGTCAATCCCGAGGTTAAAAAAGTTTTTATCTCCAGAAGCAAAATCATTCAGGCCCTGCGCCAATTTCTGAACGATCGCGACTATTTGGAAGTGGAAACGCCAATGATGCAGTCCATCGCCGGAGGAGCTACCGCAAAGCCTTTCAAAACGCATCACAATGCTTTGGATATGGATTTGTTCTTGAGAGTCGCTCCCGAATTGTATTTGAAGCGCCTTGTCGTGGGTGGGATGGAACGGGTTTACGAAATCAACAGGAACTTTCGTAATGAAGGTATTTCTACCCAGCACAATCCCGAATTTACCATGCTGGAATTTTACACAGCCTATGCAGACTATCGAGATTTGATGGATTTGACGGAAGAATTGTT
>JAJDBG010000129.1 GCA_029261475.1 Nitrospinaceae bacterium | reverse complement strand
GAAATTAATGGTTTTTATTTTTTCGAATTTCAAAAAATCATATTTTTCAACAGTCCCATTTAAAAAGGCTTTGGAGCGACTCGCCAAAGCAATCGACGAGTCGCTTTAGCCTTTAAAACTGCTTGCCAGAAAACCGGATTTGCCAGGGTACTTTTCGAAAAGAATTTTCAACGCCGGATTTGAAACAGTTAGCTAAAAACTACTCGCCGTTTGCAAGGGCTTCTTTTTTTTCCAGCAATTCTTCTTTGCTTTCTACATGTTCGGGGTCTTTGGGAATGCAATCAACCGGGCATACTTCTACGCATTGAGGCTCGTCGTACCAGCCGACGCACTCGGTACATAGTTCCCAGTCGATAACAAAAATATCGTCGCCTTCGGAAATGGCCTCGTTGGGACATTCCGGCTCGCAAACTCCGCAATTGACGCAATCTTCGTTGATCAATAGTGACATGGTTCTCCTCGAATTAATTTTGTTGTCTATGTTTAAAGTATGAAAACTTGTTTTTTAAAATCACCCGTCTCCGGGTCCCAGCTAAAAAGAGCATTGTCTTTGATTTCTCTATTATATATCGAAATCACCAAATAGGAAGTGTTGGGATAGCTTGGTTCGTTATCGAATAATGCCATCCTTCTATCTTCATCCGAAAAATAAGCATCGTGATCGGGATGGGAGTGATAAAAGGTTTTGATCGCCAATCCTTTTTTCTCCGCTTCCCTCAGGATACTCATGAGTTCCTTGGGGTCAATATAAAAAGCTGTTTTTGCTGACCTTGGGAAATTGTCGGGATCTTTCTCGTGCAAACTGTCCTGGATATTTTGACAGGAGTATAAAATATCTTCTTCGGTGCTGTCAGCTTTCCCTAGAATAATGCCGCAACATTCATTGGGGTATTCTTCCATTGCATGCTTGTGTGCATCGTCGAGTAACTTTTTCTTAAAAGGTAGCATGATGATTATCAGGAGGTCAAAATGGTTTGTCAAGAGGTCTCTGGGTTTATAGTCAGCAGTCCTGAAGAGACTCCCTGCTATTGTAGCAGTCCTGCTGTGGGGGGACAATGTTTGGAAGCTAATAAAGTCTGATTTTTCTGTTGCTTTGTGCTCCCGAGCGGGTAAATATTTTTTTAAAATATGCTAAACTGGGTGTCCAAATATTTCCAGAAGAGCTCGAAAAATCGTTTTTGACAATCAATGAAGAATTTTTTACACTCATTGTTAATTTTCAAAGATTTATTCGCTTGGTGGGTATTTCGATGGCTACATTTAGCACGAAAGAATTCAGGCAAGGTAAAGCGATTGTCAGGCAGGGAACTCACGGTACAAGTGCTTTTATCATACAAAAAGGGAAAGTCGAGGTAACGCAGGAGGTGGACGGCAAAACCCTGCGTATTTGTGAGTTGACGGTCAATGATATTTTTGGCGAAATGGCTCTCATCTCAGAGAAACCTCGTACTGCCACGGTACGTGCTCTGACTGAATGTGAGGTCGCTATTTTGACGAAAGAAACGTTTATGAAATTGCCTGATACAAACCCTGCTGTTTTAAGGGTGAAAAAAATAATGCTTGAGAGATTACAGGGAAAAAAAGGCTAGAAATTTGGTTTCTGAAGGGTCTCTTAAAGGTGTAGAGTATTAGAAATTAGGATGGGATCGTTTTTCGTAAATTTTTCAGACCATTGATGGCAGATGGTACTTCTATAAACACATGGCTTTATTGACAATTTATCACGCATTGGACCCGATTCTACGTAAGAAGGCGAAGGCTGTAGAGAATATCGATGGCGAGTTGGCAGACTTGACTCGCGATATGATTGAGACGATGTACGACGCGCCCGGGGTGGGGCTTGCGGCGAACCAAGTGGGTTTGCCTGCCAGCTTTTTTGTGATCGATATGGGAGTCGAAAAGGATAAACGCGATCCGCGGGTCATCATTAACCCGACGGTTGTGATGTCTGGCGAGATCGAAGAAGGGGAAGAGGGGTGTCTCAGCATTCCTGATATTTTTGCAAGTGTTAAGCGCCATTCATTGATCGAGCTGAAGGGTTACGATCTTGACCAGAATGAGATTCGCATTGAAGCAGATGGGTTTCTTTCTCGCGCGATTCAGCATGAGATGGAACATTTGAATGGTTCTTTGTTCTGGGATAATTTGGGTCGATCTAAAAGAGACATCCTGAAACGCAAGTTCAAAAAAAAGCTCAGGGAAAAATGAGCCTGAACATCATCTTCATGGGGTCTCCTGACTTCGCAGTTCCTACCCTAAAAAGCTTATTAGCATCTAAACACAAGGTGAGTGCTATTGTCACTCAGCCTGATCGCCCTAAAGGGCGTGGTCGGGCAATGGCACCGCCTCCTGTCAAAGTGTGTGCTTTAACTGCAAACGTTCCAATTTTTCAGCCAGAAAAGGCGAGCGATCCCGAATTCATTGCTAGCATCAGAGACCTCCAGCCAGATTTGCTGGTTGTTGTTGCTTACGGACAAATTTTAAAGCAAGAGTTGCTCGATATCCCCAAATATTTTTGCATGAACGTGCACTCTTCACTGCTCCCTAAGTATCGTGGAGCGGCTCCCATCAATTGGGCGGTCATCAATGGTGAAAAGGAGACGGGGATCACGACTATGAAAATGGTTTCCAAGCTCGATGCAGGCGATATTTTGCTGGTTCAACGTTTGCCCATCCGTCCAGGCGATAATGCGCAAATGGTGCACGATGCCTTGGCAGAAATCGGGGCCGAGCTGACTTTGAAAACGATTGAGCATTTGGAAAAAGACGAGCTTCAGCCTATTGTGCAAGACGAGTCGGAGGTGACCTTTGCCCCTAAGCTGAATAAGGAGGATGGGCTGGTCGATTGGACGCGTTCTGCAGAAGAGATTTCCAATCGCATTCGGGGCGCACAACCTTGGCCGGGTGCTTATACTTTTTTAAAGGGACGTCGGGTTCGTATCTGGAAAGCTGAGGTGCGACCTGGGGATGCGGCAGAACAATTTGGTGTTGTGGCAGAAGTGACATCTGCCGGGATTGAAGTTTCAGCAGGAAGAGGACGAATACTCATAATGGAATTGCAACCGGAAGGTAAAAAACGTCTCGACGTGAAAAGTTTTCTTGCCGGTAACGCTGTAAAAATTGGCGACGTTTTTACATCCAATGCAGATTCTTCATAGACAGAAATAGGAAAAATTTTATGCCGAGAACATTGGTTACAGGTGGTGCGGGTTTTTTAGGTTCCCATTTATGCGATTATTTTTTAGCCAAGGGCCACGAAGTGATCTGCATGGACAACCTTTCAACGGGTTCTCTGGATAACATCGCTCATATTCATAGCACTAAGTTCCATTTCATTCAGCACGACGTTACCGAATACATACGCATTGACGGGGAACTGGATTATATACTGCATTTTGCTTCCCCTGCGAGCCCAATTGATTATCTGGAGTTGCCAATCCAGACTTTGAAGGTCGGGTCGTTAGGCACGCACAATACTTTGGGGCTTGCCAAAAAGAAGCGTGCTGTTTTTCTGCTGGCCTCAACTTCAGAGGTTTACGGCGATCCATTGGTGCATCCGCAAGAAGAGTCTTATTGGGGGAACGTCAACCCGGTTGGCCCGCGTGGTGTCTACGACGAAGCGAAGCGTTTTGCCGAAGCCATTGTTATGGCCTATCACCGCACGCATGGGGTGGATGCTAAAATCGTTCGCATCTTCAACACCTATGGTCCAAGAATGCGGTTACGCGACGGACGAGCGATTCCCAACTTCATTCGCCAGGCTTTGACAGGGGAAGATCTTACGATATACGGCGATGGTAGCCAGACACGTAGTTTTTGTTTTTACGCTGATTTGATTGAAGGCTTGAACAGCTTGTTGATGTCGAATACAAATGAACCGGTCAACATTGGTAACCCCATAGAAATGACAATCAAGGAAATGGCGGAAAAAATATTGCATGCCACGGGTGATAAGGGAAAAGTTATCTACGAGCCTCTTCCCAAGGACGATCCAAAAGTGAGACAACCAAATATTGATAAAGCCCGAGGCATATTGGGATGGGAGCCAAAGGTGAGCCTGGACGAAGGTTTGAAGGAAACAATGGATTATTTCAAAGCTAAATTGAGTGCTTAAGAGGTGCTTCGTTACGATGTCAGGTGATTCCTTTTTTAAGAGGATTCTGTAGCACTAAAATTGCGGGAGGAAGAAATAAGGCGGTGCCGAATTTAAGACGGGAGATTGTGATCGTATAGCCTATTGCCCAGGGCGTTCCGCCGACAAGTGATGAACGAAAAAATAGAAACCTCAATAAAGCATTGGCCTGAGGATGAGAGGCCGCGTGAACGGCTCATTAAATTTGGGAGCACTACTCTATCCGACGCTCAATTATTGGGGATTCTCATTGGTTCTGGCGATCGGCAAGCAAAGAAGAGTGCGGTTGATTTAGGGCGCGATTTGCTAAAAGCATTTGGTAGCTTTTACAACCTGGATCGGGCCGCGATTGCAGAATTGTGCCAAGTGAAGGGCATCGGACCCGCTAAGGCGACGCAGATCAAGGCCGCGTTGGAAGTGGGGAAGCGCATGGCGGCTGAGACGGGTGGGGTGAAAATAAAAATGCAGTGCGCCCGAGACTTTGTGGATCAATACGCCCCGTTTCTTCGCCACTTGAAAAAAGAGGTTGTGAAGGCGGTATTGCTCGACATCAAATCGCAGGTGATTAAAGATTTAAATATCTCCGAAGGCAGTCTCAATGCGAGTATCGTGCATCCAAGAGAGGTGATGGCACCCGCGATTAAAGAGTCTGCGGCATCGTTGGTGTTGATTCACAATCACCCCAGCGGAGACCCATCGCCAAGCCAGAGTGATTTAGAGATCACTCACCGTTTGCAAAAAGCCGGAGAAATCATTGGCATCAAGTTAATAGATCATATTATAATCGGGGGCTTGGATTATTACAGTTTTGCTGAAGAAGGGCTGATTTGACCGACTTGGAGTTTTGAGCTAAAGAAAACCAACGAAAGGATCGATTCAATGGAGCGGGTCAGAAATTTTTTAAACGCAAGTGCAGACTTAAAATACAAAGTCGCAGAGTCACTTTCGGAGGATATTCTAAAAGCGGCAAATATGAGCTTGGACTGCCTCAAACGAGGCGGCAAGTTGATGCTTATGGGAAACGGCGGAAGTGCGGCTGACTCTCAACATATCGCCGCAGAGTTGACAGGACGTTTCAAACAAAATCGTAAAGCTCTTGCCGCAATGGCCTTGACTGTGGACACATCTTCTATCACAGCACTTGGAAATGATTTTGGATTTGAGACAATATTTGCTCGACAGATCGAAGCTTTGGGTCGCGAAGGCGATGTTGCTTTGGGTATCAGTACAAGTGGTAACTCAGAGAACGTTATACTGGCCCTTGAACTGGCGAAGAAAATGGGAATCCAAACCATAGGGTTCATCGGCAACCAGGGCGGACGAATGGGAAGCATTGTCGATATTCCTCTCATTGTTCCTTCAAATGATACGGCCAGAATTCAGGAAGTACACATCACTATGGGGCATATCATTTGCGAAATCATAGAACAAGAGATGTTCGGTAGCGAATGATCCCCAAAGAGCTTATCGCTACTTCTTAGCGAACAGCTCGACCAAAGAGAGTTTCCCAACTATGGAAAAGAAATTTAGAAAATTTTTTGAAGGTCGTGCTCGCCCCAAAATTCTAGTGGTCGGAGATTTGATCCTGGACGAATACATTTGGGGTGGTGTGACTCGGATTTCTCCTGAGGCACCGGTGCCGGTTTTGGATACAAAAGCGGAAACCATGGCGTTGGGAGGGGCCGCAAATGTGGCGAATAATCTGGTCGCATTGGATTGTGATGTGACGTTGGTGGGAGCAATCGGTCATGATGAAAAAGGCGACCGACTTTTACAGGCTATCAAAAACCGCAATATTGATACGCATGGTGTTTTTCGATTTGTTCATCGTCCTACCACTTCCAAAATCAGGATCATCGCGCATAACCAACAAATTTTAAGGATCGATAAAGAAGATAACCGTCCTATAACGGAGGAGACAGAAAGCAAAATTGTCCAATTTGTTAATGATATTTTGCCGGAAATGGATGGTGTTATTTGCTCTGATTACAGGAAGGGTATTCTGACCGAAAAGGTCATCAAGTCTATCATGCACCGTGCGCAAATGTCGAAGAAGATGGTCATTGTTGACCCAAAGAGTGCCGACTTTTCCCTTTATAAAGGGGCCATTGCGCTCACTCCCAACCAAAAAGAAGTGGAGCAGGCGACACCCATCAAGATAAATAATCAGCTCGACCTTGATCGGGCCGCAGAGTACCTGCTGGGTTTGACAAAAGCTGAAATGCTTTTGATCACGCGGGGAAAAGATGGCATGACACTGTATCGTAATAAGGAAAAACCTGTGCAAATTGAAACTCTGGCACGGGAAGTGGCCGATGTAACGGGTGCAGGCGATACTGTCGTCAGTGTATTTGGAATGATGATGTTTTCGGGATTCGAACCTAAAGAGTCAGCGATCATTTCTAATATGGCGGCAGGAGTGGTTGTTGAGAAAACAGGAACGGCTATAGTCACTTTAAATGAGATCAACTCGTTTATGACGAACGAATTGTTGCGTTCTTCGCGTACCGTATTGGAACTAGGCGAATTGCAAAAAGTCGTCAGCCTTGGGAAAAGCGTTGGCAAGAAAGTAGTTTTTACCAACGGTTGCTTTGATTTGCTGCACGGTGGTCATATCGAATTACTGCAAAAATCCAAGGCATTGGGAGATATTCTCGTAATAGGTCTCAATAGCGACAACTCTGTGCGTGGTTTGAAGGGGGAAGGGCGTCCCATTCAAAATCAGATGGAACGAGCCAAAGTTCTTTCTGCTCTGAAATACGTAGACTACATCGCTATTTTTGACGATGAGACTCCTGAAAACCTGATTCGGGAAATTCGACCCGACATCTTAGTTAAGGGCGACGATTATAAGATCGGTGAAGTGGTCGGACGCGAAATTGTAGAAGGCTACGGTGCTCGAGTTGAGTTGATCCCTATTGTGAAAGGTCATTCCACTACCGGATCGATAGAGAAAATTTTACAAGCTCATCGCGTGGAATGAATTCCAATTCGTTTTCTCTTCCCTATCTCTCCACCCCCTTCAATTCTGAAGGAAAGAGCCCTCCTATTTTTTTCAGTCGCTAAGAATTTGACTGAATTATATGAAATATAGATTTGACCCCCAAAATTATATTCTTAGGAATAATATGGGAATCTTATGTTATACGAATGACGCTTCTCCCTCCAAGTGAAACTCAAGGTATGCGGGGATAGATAAAAATCCCGCGAAGCGCACATCCTTGAGATAAGAATTAGTAGGGATGAAATTTGTAAGAGAGGCAATTATTCCTGTAAACTATTGATGTGTATCACGACTTATTATCAGGCATGCAACCATCAAAGTCATTTAGTTTGATCTGAGGAGTCGTTCAATGAAAAAATATTACTCAGTCTTTATTTTAATTTTTATAGCTTCATTGCTGGCAGGCGTCAGCACACATTCCAAAACCAACAGTGGAGGAAACACTGTGACTACTCAATCTTCATCCAATATAGCATTGGCCACCTTTGCCGGTGGTTGTTTCTGGTGTATGGAACCGCCATTTGAAAATTTACCGGGCGTTTCTGCTGTGATCTCTGGGTTCATAGGTGGCCCCGAGAAAAATCCTAGTTATGAGGACGTGGCTTACGGCAAAACCGGGCATGTCGAGGCGGTTCAAATACAATATGATCCAGAAAAAATCAGCTACAATGATTTGTTAGAGGTTTTTTGGAGAAACGTCGACCCCACTGATTCGGGAGGACAATTTGTAGACCGTGGTCATCACTACACCACAGGGATATTTGTCTATAATGAAGAACAAAAAAATACAGCAGAAGAATCAAAAGCAAAAATAGCTGAGAGCGGTCGATTTAAAAGCCCAATCGTTACACCCATTGTCTCTGCGGGGGAATTTTATCCAGCAGATGATTATCATCAGGATTTCTACAAGAAAAGTACCATGCATTATAAAAATTATCGCATGGGTTCGGGGCGTGACCGTTATATTGATGGTGTTTGGGGCGAAGATCGTAACTTCTCCCCCAGTTCTGATGTTGCAGATGCCGGTAATAGCTCGGCTAAAAGTGCTCCAAAATTATCGAAGGAAGAATTGAAAAAAACTTTGACTCCGATGCAGTTCAAGGTAACTCAAAAGGATGGAACGGAGCCACCCTTCCAGAACGAATTTTGGGACAATAAAAAACCAGGCATTTATGTAGACATTGTTTCAGGTGAACCTTTGTTCAGTTCGAAGGATAAATTCGACTCGGGCACAGGTTGGCCTTCCTTCTTTCAAGTTTTGGATGAGTCAAATGTCATTGCCAAGACGGATCGTAGTTTCTTTATGGAAAGAACCGAAGTTCGTTCTCGCAATGGAGACTCGCATTTGGGTCATTTATTTATGGATGGCCCACAACCAACGGGGAAGAGATACTGTATCAATTCAGCGTCTCTGAAGTTCATCCCGGCGGAGAAGCTTGAAGAAGAAGGCTATAGCCAATACGCATCGCTTTTTAACAAATGACATTTATGCGACGAGATGAAAAAGAATGACGGCTGATAAAGCAGACCATAAATATGCATGGTGGCTTGGGGGATTGGGTTTCCTGACCTTTCTGGTGTTGGTCTATTTTTCCCGACGGGTGTTGACGCCATTTTTCATCGCTTTTGCAGTAGCCTATTTGCTGGACCCGATTGTGGACCGCATGGAAGCAAAGAAATTTCCACGTACTCTTTCGGTTCTGATCATGATGTTTGCATTTTTGCTTTTGTTAGCCGCGACCGTCGCGCTTTTGTTCCCCCTCCTTCAAGTGCAGGCCGAAAATTTCATTCAACATTTGCCCGGTTATATTGCCGTTGTGCAAGGTTGGATCGAGCCTCTACTGGAACGTATTGCCGGGATAGATCAAGCAAAAGCTCAGGCCATTTTGAAGGATACGCTGGCTAAGTTTGGTACTTTGCCTTTGAAAGTATTGTCTGCAGGATCCGATGTTTTATGGGGATCGCTTTCCGGACTTTTTAACATCGTTCTCATGATTGCCAATCTGGTCATCATCCCTGTCGCGATGTTTTATTTATTACGCGATTTTGATGTGATCAACGAGAAGGCATTGTCTTTGATACCAGAGCGATACAGAGAGTCCGTCCTGGCATTGATCAAGGACATCGACGCTACTTTGGCTGGTTTTGTAAGGGGACAGCTGATGGCGGCCATATTGATGGGCATTCTTTATTGTATCGGCCTGTTTATATGTGGAACCCCTATGAGTCTTTTCATTGGCCTGGCCGCTGGCCTTGCCAGCCTCGTTCCCTATTTAGGCTTGGTATTGGGATTCGTTCCCGCCGCTTTTATGACCTTTGCTCAAACTCAGGATTGGATGTCGGTTCTGGGAGTTGCGGGCGTGTTCGCTGTTGTGCAGGCATTGGAAGGCATGGTCATCACCCCGCGAGTCGTTGGCGAAAGCATTGGATTGCACCCTATCGTTATTATGGTTGCCGTACTACTGGGAGCTGAGTTCTTCGGCTTTGTCGGAGTCTTGCTTGGTGTGCCCATCGCCGCTGTGATAAACGTTCTCTTCAAAAAAGGTTTGGGTCTCTACAAAGAATCCAATTTCTTCACGGCTTCCTAGCCAGGGCACTTGTGTAAAAAAATAATTGAATTTCTGAAGGCTTGAAGCCCCCACCATGGCGGGGGCTTCAAGTAGACGATTTCCTATTGAGCTTGATTCGCTAGAAAATATTTGCGGACATAACCCAATGTCACGCCAGCTCTCCGCTTAGCTTCGACTTGTGATTTTGATTAAATGATAACCAAATTGGGTTTTTACTGGGCCGTGGACTGCGCCGACTTCTTCGTTGAACACAACTTTGTCAAATTCGGGAACCATTTGGCCGGGACGAAACTCTCCCAAATCTCCACCGGATGAGCCAGAGGGGCACTTGGAATATTTGCTTGCGGTTTCTTCAAATGAGGCACCGTCTTCGATTTCTTTTTTCAATTTAAGACATTTTTCTTCTGTTTCTACTAATAGATGAAGTGCTGATGCAGAGGACATAATATTTTCCTTTTAAAGTTAAGTGTTTTAGTTAAATGCTTCTTCAAATATTTTTTGCTCGCCATATTGGCATGACATATTCCTGTTTAGAGTCGTACAAGCTCTCAATGGTTTCAAAACCGCTATGCTCCGCTAGTGAATCGATTTCCGATTCTGCGTATTTGTAGGAACGTTCGGTTTGCAAGGTTTCCCATGCTTTGAAATGAAATTCTTTTTCTAGTGCTGAAATAAAGACCGATTGATCGCATATGCTGAAAAGATAACTCTCTATTGAGTGAGTGTCTTTATTGTACTGTGCTTGCTGAACAAAATTTTCCTTTTTGAAATTGGCCCCAAGTGCTGTGTTGATGCGATCCAGCATGTATAAATTGAATTCCTCGAAGTACCCATGAGAATCATTGTATGCATTGTATAAGAGTTTGGGATGTTTCATCAGGTCGAAGCCGATGACAACGTAATCGCCCAAGTGCAATTTTCCTCTCAATCGGGATAAAAAATTTTGCATGGAAGTATAATCCATATTACCAAGAGTTGCTCCCAGAAAGAGGACTAAATTGCGTTGCTTGGATTTTCCAACAATCGAATCGAGTCCTTGGAAAAAATCTCCAATCAGTCCGCTTGCAGTAAGAGCCGATCCTTCGAATTTGGATTCAAGTCCTTTGATCAAGGCCCGGATCGCTCCTTCAGTGATGTCAATGGGAACGTAGTGAGCGGATTGGCCTGTTTGCAATAGATGCTCCAGAAGAATGCCGGCTTTTTCCCCATCGCCCGCTCCGAGTTCAATGACTTGGAGTCCGTTTTCAAAGGGAAGGTCGGCAATGACCTGCCTGTTATTTTTTATGATTTCAAATTCGCAAACAGAAGGTGGATAGTTTTCGAGCGTCGTGATTTTGTTGAACAATTCGCCACCGTGATCATCGAACAATATCCAGGAGGGGAGAGACTTGGGTGTCTTGGACAATCCTTCTAAAACTGTTTGCGATAAATCGAGAGGATTTGATTTTATGGTATCAAGAGTGCTGAGTTTTATAGTCTCAAATTGCATTGTATTTGGGGGTAAGTTGACGGTGGCGCGAGCCTTTGTTATGGTTAAAGAGACCCCACACTAAATTAGGGTGCATATTAATATACATAATTGTATTTCTTGTGAGTGAAGAAGTTCTTAAAAAAGCAAAGCTATAATACTAATGCTTTTAGAATTAAGCGAACCCTTTTCCAAAAAAAGTCTATGCCCTTTTCTGTAGAATCCCCGGTTTACGAACATCGTTTTTTGAGCATTGAAGAGAATTTTTCCAGGCTGATTCGGTCGGAGCATTTACAAAGCAAGGTAGATTCGGGAGATAGTGAAATATCTTTACTTGTTTCAAATATTGAGGAAGCTATTTCAGAGGCTTATGAGAGCGATTCCGACGGTGAAGAATCCCACTTGTTTCTACAGCGCGTTCTTTACCAGATCAATCGACTGAAATTATTTTGGTACGATGACCTGGAAAATTATAAGAACGAAGATTCGCCTTTTCTTTTTTCTATTCACTCCAAAATAGAGACGGCATGGCATGATTGGGAAATAGAACAATTGAACATGCCCCGGGTTGCCAACGAAAAGATTGTTTGCGAATTGAATTCAAGGGTCAAAGAAGACCTGAATCCCAGGTTGAGCGAGGTCGGTCGCTATCTCCAGCAAGAAATCAGTGAAAAGGGTTATCGCAGACTTTTAGCGATCATGTCTGTCAATGGTTTGGTTGAGGCGAGCCAACTGTCCAGAATTCTTGGTGGTGTGGGCAACGAGGTGCAGTCCATGCTGACACGGATTTTTCTGGAAGAGTATGGCGGTGGCAAGCTAGCGCGTAAGCATTCAACCTTTTTCGAAGACATGTTGAATTGTTTCGATATGAGTATTCAGCCGGAAGCTTATCTGGATTTGGTGCCTTGGTCGATTCTAGCGAACATCAATCATAGCTTTGCTCTTTGCGAAAGGAAAAAAAATTTCCTGCGTTATACGGGTGGGTTGTTGTTCACTGAGGTGACGACCCCTGCGGTATTTGAAAGCTATAAGATAGCTGGGGAACGTTTGGGTTTTGACGAGGCGGCTGTGGGTTACTGGGATTTGCACATGAAGGAAGACGAAAGACACGGTCAGTGGATGCTGACGGATGTAGCAGAACCATTAGTCGAAAAATATCCGGATCGTGCCTACGAGCTTCTACTAGGCTACGAACAACAACGTTTCCTCAACATCCGGGCTGGGCAGGCATTGGTGAAATCCATTCAATCTGCTGAGGAACTCTAAGCACTTGATGGAGGGTGAGGCCGCTGTTTGTATTCTGTATTTGTGTTGAATAAATAACCGCCTGCCGTCGACATACTTTGTCAAAGAGGCAGGCGGTGAATTCGTTTTTATAGCACTATGGCAAGATGGGGATGGTTACGTTGATAGGTTCTCCATCCAGAGCCTTCATGAATTCCACAAGATCCTTTTTTTCTTGAGCACTGAGTGACAAGGGCATAATCATCGGAGAACGATTTTTGGCTACATCACCACCACGA
>JAJDBG010000128.1 GCA_029261475.1 Nitrospinaceae bacterium | reverse complement strand
ATTCTTGCGAATGGCATTACCTTGGCATTGGCATTGTCTATTTTGGCAATGAAACTGAAGTTCAAATAATAAATTTCATTATCTTATGACTGATTTGAGTTGGAGGTTCGCATCCTTTGGAGGTTTTGTTGCCATTGCCTTGCTGGCTTGGCTGACGGGTGGGCGCAGGTCGCCGGGATGGAGAACGTTGAGCGGTGCGGCATTTTTAGCCTGGGGTTTGGGCGCCGCTATTTTTTTGTTTCCAGGAGCCCGCTCGGTTTTGAAATGGATGAACGATGCTTTGCTTGCATTGATATTGGCGTCTCAGAAAGGTGCACAATTTTTATTTGGTCCTTTAGCTCTTGGTCCCGGTCAGTCTTTGCCGGATGGCACGAGCTCGGTGGGTTTTGTTCTTGCCTTTCAAGTACTGCCTTCGGTGGTCTTTTTTTCTGCAGTTGTTTCGGCACTTTATTTTTTAAACATCATGCCTCGTATCGTGAATTTTTTGGCCAGAGGATTTTATCGTTTCATGAGAATCTCTGGAGCCGAGGCACTCTCCGCTGGAGCCAGTATTTTCGTAGGGATCGAGTCGGGCATCGCGATTCGCCCTTTTCTGGAGAAAATGACACGCTCCGAATTATTGACTTTACTCACCTGTATGATGGCAACCGTAGCCGGAACGGTGATGGGGATCTATGTATTGGCCTTGAAGGATGTTGTCCCAAACATTGCAGGCCATTTGGTTTCGGCTTCCTTGATTTCAATACCCTGCGCGGTGTTGATGTCCAAGCTTTTTATTCCAGAAGATGAGACACCCGTTACCTTAGGCAGGGTTCCCGATTCTCCAGAAGAATCGGTGAGTGGAAAACCATCGAATGTGGTTTCGGCACTTTTAGAGGGTGGCAATCAAGGCGTTACGATGAGCTTGGGTATCGCCTCGGCATTGATCATTGTATTAGGATTGTCAGCAGTGGCGGATTTGATACTCAGTTTTTTCGACGAGGAACTTTCATTGACGCAAATTTTGGGTTGGCTTGCCTGGCCCTTTGTTGTCTTAATGGGTTTGCGACCCGAAGAATGGGAACTTGGCGCACAGGTTCTTGGCACCCGTCTGGTAGAAACAGAGGTTGTGTCCTACTTCCAGTTAGCGGCCATGCAAGCAGGAGAAACTCCGGTTTTTTCATCCCGTTCAGCGATTATTTTATCCTATGCATTGTGCGGGTTTGTCCATCTTGCCAGCTTTGGGATTTTTGTCGGTGGGCTTGCAGCATTGGTTCCAGATCGCATTAAAGATTTTAGTGAATTGGGACTCAAAGGTTTGTGGACAGCGTTTCTGGCAACGATAGCGACAGGTTGTATTGCGGGTGTGTTTGTGTGAGGGGATTATTTACAGGCGGGAAAGTGACTAGCCTTTTCCCAACTGCAACTGCATTAGAACAGAGCCACCGTTCACTTCAAAGGGGATGATGACTTGCGTTGCATCGTCTGTACTCAAATCAAATTGACAATCTTCTCCCATCTTTGCCTGCGGCAGTCCTAATTGAAAATTCAATTCCTTGTCATCGACCGCTTCGGGATTCACTAAAGACACAATTTCCTGGGTCAAACCAGAAATTTTTGGTTTTACAATACCGCCGATGATATTTCCTAATTCTTGCACAACTCCGCAGACTTGTTCCAGATCGACTTCCCCGAAAATCGCCTCGTAAATACCACAGGCCACATCTTTTGGAAAATAAAGAGCCAGATTGATTTTTACCCCGTGCGATTCATCGTTAAGGTCAATGAGAGATCCAAAATAAAAATCACCTGTTATTGTATCAACAGGGTCCTCAGCTACAGCAGAGACCATATATTGACCGAAGGATTCGATTGCGCTTTCAATAAATGCTGACTTCATTTTTTTTGGAATAGTACTTGCGACAGAGGTGATAGTTTCTGATGCTGTGTTCTGTTCTTCCGTTGGAAAAAATTGAGCCATCTTTTTTTCAAGTTGATGATAGGTAAAAGGTTTGCTCAAATAGGCATTACAGCCAGCAGACATCAACTGTTCAATAACAGCTTCATTTCGTTCTGCGGTTATTACAAAATATAAAATACTATTTATGTTCTCTTTCGGGTCCTGTCGAATTTTTTTAAGCAACTCCAGCCCAGTCACCAGTTTCATATGGAAGCCAGTGATAGCCAGATCAAATTCTTTGAGTCCTATGATGAGGTGGGCTTGATGTCCATCTCTGGCAATCACGAGGTTTTCTTTTAAAAACCCCATCTTAACCAAGTGGTTTTGGATGATGCGCGTCATTACCGACGAATGGTCGGCGATGATCACTGATTTTTCAGCGTAACCATTTGCCATTCAAATATTCCTACTTTGATACGGGAAAAATTGCGTGCACAAACATCCTCGCCTGTGACTGATACTTGACCACCAACTGGGGGCCTAAAAAATATTATTTTAAATTAAACCCAAGTATCAATGACTTTAGATGACCTGTCTATGTTTTTTTTAGGCGGGTTCACCCTGTTTTTTGGGTGAGGCTGATAATTATCAGGAGAATTTATCTACTTCATTGAAAATATTGACGTACTTAAGATTTGTTATGTCAGGACGTAAAGAAATATTTTTTGTCATTCCTTAAAAACAAAGAAAAGGACTTCTGGTTTTCTCACACTCTCAATAAGACAAATTATTTTAAAATCCGTTACAACCCAATTCTCTGCTTATTGGGAATTCGAAAAACCTTTAGCCCCTTCAAAATTTACATCAGTGATTTCAGCAGAATCCATTTTTGCGGATACTAAATTGGCATTCTTACAAATGGCTTCATTCATCTTTGCCCCTGTTAAATCAGCACCTTCCAATACAGCACCTGTCAGGTTAGCGTATTCCAGATTGGTTCTGCGCAGATCACTGTTTTTTAAATGAGTGTTTTCAAGAATGGCATGAGAAATTTTTGAGCCTGCAAGCTGAGCGTTTTCCATTTGTGCCGAAGTCAAATCGGCTTTCCTCAAATCGGCACCGAGAAGGAAGGAATTTTTTAGATTCGCGTTTGTCAGCAAGGCTTCGCTCAAATTAGCTCGACTGAGATCAGCACCTTCGAGTTGGGCGTTTTTGCAATCGGCCCCTGCAAGTCCAGCACCACTCAAATCGGCCCCGGTCAGTTCAACATTTTCCATCTTGGCCTTGTTGAGGTTCGCACCGCTCAATTTGGCTCCAGCCAGTTTTGCGGAAACGAGCTTGACGCGTCCGAGATCAGCCCCTCGCAAGTTGACTTCCTCCAGGTTTGCATCCGTCAAATCGGCGACGCTGAGGGTGGCTTCGTTTAAATTGGAACCTTTCAAGTCGGTTCGACGCATGATTGCCCCATCCAGCTTGGCACGTGAAAAGTCGACGTTGTGCACGATTGCCTCAGAAAGATCAGCACTGGTGAGATCGGCGCGTAAAAGATTGGCATCGGTCAGGTTGGCACCGCATAATTTAGCACCCTTTAACTGAGCGCGGACCAATTGGGCATTTTTCAGGTTCGATTCAAAAAAACCAGACATATTGATTTTTGAATCCGTTAAATTGACATTGCTCAAATCAGCTCCGTTAAATCTGGCTCGGGAGATTTCTGCATTTTCGATTTGTGTGGAGATGAGCAGAGCCTTGGAGAAATCGACGCGGGACAAGTTCGCTTCTTCAAAATTTGCTTCCGTAAGATCCGCTTGAATGAATTTGGAGCTACGCAAATCCGCATTTTGAAACAAGGCTCCCTTCAAGTTCGATCCAGTAAAATCCGCATTTTGTGAATTGACATCTTCAAGGTTGGTCGCAATCAGTTCTCCTGATCGTATACTGGCGTTCTCCAGATTGGCTTCTTTTAATTGCGCGCCGCTCAGATCAACGGCATCGAGGGAGCAATAGGAAAGATCGGAAGCTCTTAGATTACAATTGACCATACTAGAGCCCATGAGGCTGATACCGTGAAAATCAAGACCGGAAAGATCAAGCTCAGAGAGATCCTGATTTTCCAAAGGGCCGGGGACTTCCTCTTCGGGTTCTTCAAGTGTTTCTAGATCCGCACCCTCTTCTTCTGCTGTTTCTGTATCGTCGGCGTCCTCCTCTTCGGTGCTTTCATCGCCTTCCTCTTCTTCGTCATCTTCTGGCTCGTCTTCAAGAGAGTCTTCCTCATCTTCGAATTCGTCAATGAACTCGTCTTCGTCCTCTTCGGCCTCAGCCTGGGCTTTTAATAATTCTGCGTATTCCTCAAGTTTTTCTTCGACTTCTTCTCGGGTTAGATCCGCCATATTAAAATTCCTGTATATAATGAATAAAACAAAGTTGGAGCTTTGTTAATTAATAGATCAATTTAAGGCAAGTTGAAAAAGTATCCCACATTGCTCAAGAACGCAAGGAAGAATAACGGAAATCGGCGATAGACTGGAACCCATAAATATCGAGGTTCACAAAATTTAGCTCAAGCCGTGCCCAATCACGACCGTTTTATCAATAATAGGCCTGGTTATTCTTTACTTTGCGTTTTTGATGCCTTTGCGGTTAAATTTAACAAAGCGCAATGTACTAGTGGTTTGGCTGCTCTCTGGAAAGTATCTTTCTCCCATTTACCTCTGATTAAATGATTTTGTACCGTTTTATTTTACCTGTCATCCTTCTGCTCTGCGGTTTTACTGTAAGAGCTGTTTATCTGGATCAATTCCAAAGCAATCCCTTTTACGATTATGTCCCTCCCGCATGGGATCAGACGGTTTATCACAAGGGAGCGATTGCTTTTTCGGAAGGCGATCTGTTGGCGGTGGCTCCCGGTGAAACGAACAAGTTTTCGCCATTGTATCAATACTTTATAGGTGTTCTTTATTGGTTGTTTGGGGTCGATCTGCGCATGGTCTGGGCGGTTCAAGGAGCAATGGGGGTCGCATCGTCATTGCTGATTTACGCGATTGGGCGGCGGTATTTCAAAGCAGGAATTGCATTTACCGGGGCTTTTTTCTTCTCAATGTATGCGGGAAACTGGCTGTATGAAGGGACTTTGTATCGCGAAACATTCATGACCTTTCTGGAGCTTTCTGCTTTGTGGTTGCTCCTGCGCCTGATGGATCGGCCTGCCTGGCCCACTGTTTTATTGAGCGCGCTCGCGTTTGCGTTGTTCATGCAATCGAGAACCAATAATGTGTTGCTGGTCGTTTGGGTATTAGCTTTCCTGTGGAAACCCTTTTTTTCTCATCCTGATAAAGGAAAAAAATGGCTGGCTCCCTGGTTGATTATTTTTATTCTGGCATCCCTTCCCTTGCTGGGATGGGTCAAAGCAGTGCATGGCAAATGGGGTTTCTACGATCAAGACGGACCGGAAACTTTTTTATTCGCAAACTTGCCCGACTATTCTGGGAAGGAATACAAGTTCACACCCCAGTTTCATGAGGTTGTAAAAACGGTCCCTTTAAAAACCGGTCCCGTCATTGAATACGTTGTTCAGAATATGTGGGACCATCCTTGGGAATATTTTCTTCTCTATTTGAGGAAAAGCTTTTATTACTTCAACGATTACGAAACTCCTAACACCGTTAATTTTTATTTGTCGCAAGAGTTCTCGCCTGTTCTTAAATGGGGGCTTCCTTTTGGCCTGCTGGCATCTCTAAGCTTGATGGGGTTTTTCCTGCTGTGGCGTGATCGTGGAAAATGGAATTTACTGCATGTATTTTTCGCGGCAAATTTTTTGATGTTTCTTCCTTTCTTTGTCACCTCGCGATTTCGTTTGTTGATCGTTCCTTTTATGTGCCTGTTTGCGGGTTACACGGCGCATTTTATTTTTAAAACAGCACTTGCATGCATTCGTGAGAAGAGAAAGAAGCCCATTGTAGCCTGGCTTGCAGTGCTGGGAGTTTTGTTGTGGGCGACTCACAACCGACCTTTGCCAGAGGGGAAGATACGAATTCTGGATCTGGTCAATATCGGCTCTTTCTATATGAGCAATTCCAGATTGGAAGATGACCAACGCGGACTCTATTATTATTGGCGTGCCTGGGAATTGTCGCGCTCGCTTGAACCTGTGGACCAGCGTCCGCAATTGACACGTCGGGTTTTGTGGGATTATTACCGCTGGCAGGCCAGTGATTCTGACGATGCGAAGGATGTTGAATCGGCGATTTCATCCTATCGCAAAGCTTTGTTTTTCGATTACGGCAAAGCAGAAGCCCGCGGTCGTCTTGCGCAAATATTGTTCGATGAGCATAAAGCACGCTCTGCTTTTATAGAAGCATTGCGCTCGGCCGATGCCGATCCCAGTCTCTCCACTCCACATATTTTACTGGCAATTGTTTACAATCACACGCTCAACCGTCCTCTAAAATCACTGTTCCACTTGCAGAAGGCCTGGACTTTGGCTGAGGAGGAGGACAAGCCTTTGTTTCATCAGCAAATCAAAAGCTACTTCGACCGATTGGTGATTCTGGGCATGATAGATAAAACTATTTCGCTCGACAATCCTGATACCATCCGCGATTTGGTCCTGCCGAAAATTCCGCGCTTGGCTCCCCTTGCAACCGACTTTCGTTTGCCCGATGCCGTTGCAAACGGATCACGTGAGCAGGCTGAAAATTATATGATCTCTCTTTTCGAGAACCTGCTCATTGACCCGAAAGTGAACAAGGGCGCAATCTACCGCCAACTTGCCGAGGTACATGGGGCATTGCTCGGCGATGTTACGGCTGAATATTTTTATATGGAACGAGCTTGGCTTGCGGGTCTGCGTTACGAAGGTTTCGATCTGGAGATGGAGCGTGTGCGTCTGCGCTGGGCTAGGGCGCGGATTCCTTGGCAAGAGGGGGATCAACCTTTGGGTCTCGCGGGGTCATGAACACCTTGATGGCGTCATTTTTTTTGAATAAATGAAACGATGGATTGTTCTCCAAAGGGTGAAAAGAGCCCACCAGATTCAGATTGGGATTGCGTTGCACTACAATTTCGGGCGGAAAGAATTCGTTCCGCGCAGAGAAATAAACATCCGCTCCCTTCAACTCCTCCCACAACAAGGTGCGCTGAACTTTCAATTGATATTTGGATCGGCTGATCTTCATTCCCTCCACATTGTCCGGAAAGATCGGCATTGTATGCGCCCACCAGGCTTCGACAACCTGAACGTTGGGGATGTCCTTCAAATACAGATAAAAGGCATCGCCGGGCATGCCCCAGGTGCGTGAGACAAAGAGCCACAAAGGACGGCCTTGACGCTCGGCATTCATTTGCTGGATCGCCGATTGGATGCCGTAACCGGAATACTGACTTTCCAGATACTGCCAACGGTCTTTTTTTGCCATCGGCGTGCTTTGCGGATCGGCAATCAATAGATGATCGAATCGCCATGCTGGAATCAATACCAACAAGACCAGTAACGCGACAATTCCCTGCGCCTGAATTTTTTTTCTGCCGCGATCCTGTAACCACTCGTAAAATTTACCGACAGGTTCCATCGCCAAAAAGACAAGTGGAGGTATTGCAAAGAGAAAGTATCGGGAATAGACCTCGCGCCCTAAAATCAAAAAGGCCGAGCAAGGCACGATCCACCAGAGCAGACACAAAATTCCAAAGCGATCCTTCTGCCTGACAGCCCTTAGCGCACCGATCCAGGATAGAAACAAAATCGGTGGCGTCATATAGACCCAAAGATATTCTGAAAATTGTCTGATGTTTTCCTTGAGAACCGGGCTGTCAAATTTCAGCAGAGCAATGAAAGGCTTCAACACATCCGCATTGTGAAGCATCTTCCCCGTCCCCACCACCTGCTGGCTCGGCTCGTGAAGCAAGTAAGGACCCATGCAAGCCAGCGCAACCAAACCTGCCAGAATCATATTGATCCAGGCAGACTTTTGCCTGATCTCTCCCCAAAGCAATGCCGCAGCAGGAAGCAGAATAAAGAGCAACACAAAAGGCGTTTTGACGAGAAATCCCATCCCCATGACCAGCCCAAGCAAAACGAAACGTCCCGGCGCGATACGATTCCCAATAGAGCCCTTGACTATAATGGCGACGAGGGCAACCGCAAAAAGAGTCCCCAGCGTATCGACCAGTGCCATTCGGTTGTGCAGAGTAAAAAAAGGCAAGGCAAGATAGACCAAGGCACTCAAATAGCCGCAAGCAGATGAATAAACCCTGCGCCCGATATAAAACATCAAACCAGCCGTCAACCCGCCCGCTAATACAGAGATGATTCTGCCCGACAGAACAATGTCATCAAACCAATCGATCGTCAGCGCATTGAGCCACATGAAAAGTGGTGTTTTGCCATCCTGCGCCGACACAAACAGATTCCCCCAATCTTCACTCATAATAAGAGCCCAGCGGATGTAGATCGCCTCATCATTGAAAATAGGCAAGGCATCCAGCCTCAAGCCGTGAGT
>JAJDBG010000127.1 GCA_029261475.1 Nitrospinaceae bacterium | reverse complement strand
TCATATTCAAAGCGTGTAAACAGGCGCATAGCACGGCTATGTAACTGTTTACATAATGCAGAAGATGAGCATAAAGACAAAGTTAGATGCTCAAGTTGTTTAATGCACGTTCCTAAGCTGGTAGCCAAGTAATAACACCATAAAACTATGGCAAAGTGATTCAGGCAAAAACACCTCGGCTTTAGAAGGGCACTCAAAGATGGTCTATTTAGTTTGCTTCAGTCCTGATGGACAAAAAATAGCGTCAGCTTCAAGTGATAACACCGTATGCTAAAGGTGATGAATGATGTTAAACACAAACAGGCAGCCAGGCTAACTATCGTTGCAAATTTGCTCATTCTGGATGTGCTGCTCTAAAACTTATTTAACTAAACATCGGTAAGCCGCAAACGACTGGCGGCCTTCTACAATCCTAGAAGTAGCGACAATAGTATCGGCGCCAATAACCACAGCCTCTTGTTGCGCGATAGTTTCGATTTCGCTCTTTACTTTCTCAGCACTGCGATTAATCACCGATATATGGTCGACGGTAGAGGCTGTAATACCGCCGAGGCTGGTGCAATCGCCGACACGATCTGCTGGAACAATACGAATTTGTGCCGCCTCTGGCGTTTTTTTAACCCAGGTGCAGCCGCTGAATAGTGCGATGATCAAAATCATGATCAAATATCGTGTTGTGCGTATTCGTTTGTTTCTTGTAGATTTAATGCTGTTTGTCATTGGAAATATCCTGTTGTCAAAAAAGAAGAGTGAAGGGGCATGGGATTGCCATGTTGCTATTCACCTCAGTTTTTTGATCATAGTACTATAGAGGAAGCTGTATACCAAGCCCAAGTAATTGCCTATCTTACTTATGTGCTTAAAATTTAAGCGTAAGGGACGAGGAAATAATAAATCATCCATTTAGACTTGTCCTTTTACTCTGATTTTTCGTTGGTTCTACGGTTACATAGAATAACTATGCGCCCTACGAATCGCCTCAAATCAGAGCAAAATGACTTCGCCTAAATTGGATGATTTATTGTTTCCTCGTACCTAAATGCAACATACTCTCCCACATTAGTAAATAAGGGACGCGTATGAAATAACTTGAGCAGCTAGCACAGGATTTATGCTCATATTCAAAGCGTGTAAACAAGCGCATAGCACGGCTATGTAACTGTTTACATAATGCAGAAGATGAGAATAAAGACAAAGCTAGATGCTCAAGTTATTTCATGCGCGTTCCTAAGATTGGGAAATATACATGCTTTGATGTGAAGAGCATCGGAAAACCGTGTGCGGGAGAACCGCGACGGGGGAGGGCTGGCGAGAGCTTGTCCTCTACTCTACTATTGGATCCGTATGACCCCATTGGTTTCGTAGTGGGTGCTATGTTAAGGTATTGGCGTCAATTCAGGCTGGTAATATGTTGCATAACAATTAACGAGGATCTTATTTATGCTGTGCCCAAAATGTAAAAAAGAAAATACTGCTACAGTGGAAGTCTGCATTCATTGTGATGAAAAACTAACTCTCGAACAGAAACCTGTAGCATCTGCCACCAGTAAAAAATCTGTTACAAGAAACAAACAAATAAAAAAAACAAGACCAACACCAATACATCATCAGCGAGTTAGCAATGTAGATCGCCAACCACAAGAAACATTGGCAAAAAATGAAGAAATTGTTCCTTTGAGTGTGAATATCTTCATCATTGTTGGCACACTGATATTGCCACTAATTGGCATCATTGTTGGCATTATCTATCTTAAGAGACCATATCCAGAGGCCAAAAAAACAGGCAGGATATGGATAACACTGGGATTTTTCGCGATTGCTGTCTATGCCATATTAATTTTTAACTGATAATAACGTCATATAATTGCCGGTCATCAATAAAAAAGACCAATTAAGTATTGTGTCCCTAGAACTCCTGCCAGAACTCCTTGTGAATACTTAAGGAATATCAGGATCATTTGCTTGATACTAAATAGTTAGGCAAATAGAGCAATCCTCAACCAACATGGAGTCGTTATGTTTGAAGATATAATAAAGAAAGCAACTGGCGGCCTCGATGGTGTAGTTGATGACCTTCTTAAATCTGCAAAAGGAAAAGTTAAAGAAAAAATATCTGAAGCTTTTGCAATTGGTAGACTCGAATACTTTAAGAATAATGTTGACCGAATTGGGCAAGTCAAAACAATATTAAACCCAGATTCAATTGTTAATTTAAATGATATTTTCTTTAATGAGGCTGTTCAGTTTGATGGAGAAAAAATTGAATCTTTTAGTCAGTTTGGTACTAAACAAGTATTAGTCGAAGGTGGTCCTGGACAAGGTAAATCATTATATCTCAGGAAGTTATGCATAAAGGAGGGTTCAGGTAGTTCTTTTATTCCTATTTTTATCGAATTTAGAAACTTAAAATATAAGAAAAAGTTCAAAGAAGAATTGATGGACGCAATTGAAGATTTGGGGGTGAAGCTTGATAATGCGCTTTTTGAATTTTTAGCTAAATCTGAGAAAGTAGTCCTATTCTTAGATGGTTTTGATGAAATACCAAATAATGAAAGAGCTACAGTAGCAAGAGAGTTAGAAACAATAGTTAGAGCTTATCCAGATTTAAGGATTGTTGTTTCATCTAGGCCAGATTCTGGCATGGGGTCTTCTTTTTATTTTTCTAAACGAAAAATTAGCCCTATGCTGCTTGATACACAAAAAAACTTTGTAAATCACTTATATAAATCTGATAAGCAATCAGAGAGTATTAACAATATTCTTTTGAATAGTAACTTTATTTCTGAAGTGACCACCACCCCTTTGTTACTAACTCTATTTACTATTACTTATAATGCAAGGCAATTCAAACCAGATAGCCTTTCTGAATTTTATAGTCTAATCTTTCCAACAATGCTCTATAGACACGATAGAATGAAAATCGGCTTTGAACGAGAAAGAAAGGCTGGTTTAACTGACTATCAAATGCAGAGGTTATTTGATTCGTTAAGCTTTTTATCGCTTAATGATAATAACACCCGTTTTTCTACCTATTTATTCCAAAGTTATTTGTATAACGCAGCAAAACTTGAAAGGCTTCCTGAAAATATAGAAGACCTATTGATCGATGATATAACTTGCATAACTGCGTTAATTGTTAGGGATGGGTTCGATGAGTTTTCATTTACTCATAAAAGCATTCAAGAGTATTTTGCCTCCGTATTTATATCTAGACTAAGTGAAGACAGAAAAATAGGCTTTTATAACTTAGTAATTAATGATTTTAACGAGTTTAGGAAATGGCAAAATACATTGGCATTTCTTGAAACCATAGATGAGAGAAATTATACAAAATATTTTCTTATACCGTATAAGAAAAATGCGCTCTGTTTAGATGAGAATTCGAACATAAAAATAAATTACTCTTCATTAATGAAGTTGATTGGTAGTGATTCCAAAGTGCGTGTTGATGAAACAGGTGAATTAAAAGAATTTTACTGGGGCGATACTTTATCCTCTGTTTTATATGTCCAATATTCTGAATTTGCAAAGAAAACAATCAGTAATTATCTAAGTAATAAAAAGATAATGATCGCAGAGTTTTTGTCTTATTGTGATGAATCTGATTATGTCGATTTTCAAAACCTCGATGGTGATTTTGCTATTGTTATTGATAAGTTTTTTAAAGAAGGAAAAATACAAAAAGAAGTCAGTAAATATCTATCTAATGAGTTTGAGAATAGTTTATTTAAAACTGAAGTCTTAAATATGGAAGCTGAATTGTGTACATCAGACAAAGTAACTGATGCAATTTTACCTTTTTAATAATTTGCCTAACAAGGCGCTCGTTCGGATGGTAAGTTCCGGGAGTTCTAGGGACACAATACTTAATTACTGAAAGAAAGGTGAACTTGCCCAATTAGAAATTAATTAAGTATTGTGTCCCTAGAACTTCTTTCGCGATTGCTGTCTATGCCATATTAATTTTCAACTGATAATAACGTCATATGATTGCCGGTCACCAATAAAAAATACCAATTAAGTATTGTGTCCCCAGAACTCCAAAATCTAACAGAAAGACAATGCGGGATAAGCCACATGTCATATCGCACAAATCAGCATAGGCTCAAGTCATGAAAATAGAATCGATACGTCTGAAAAATTATAAAGTGTTTCGCGATATTTATCTGAAGAATATTCCATCGTTCATGGTGGTGGTGGGCGCCAATGGTTCAGGGAAAACCACGTTATTTGATGTATTTGGATTTTTACATGATTGTCTAAAAGGCACAGTGCGCCAGGCATTGGATAAACGCGGACGTTTTCGTGAGGTGTTGAGCCGTGATGCAGATACCGATACGATCTTAATCGAAATTCAATATCGGATGTTAATTACCGGTAAAGAGCGATTGGTGACTTATTCATTGGAGATCGGTGAGGAAAAAGGTTCGCCTATTGTGCGTCGTGAGTTGTTGCGCTATAAGCGTGGCCGCTATGGTAGTCCATTTCATTTTCTTGATTTTAGTGCTGGTGAGGGCTATGCGGTTATCAACGAGGAAGATTTCAGCAAGGCGGATGAAGAATTAGAACGTGAAACTCAGAAGGTAACACCAGATACCTTGGCGATAAAAGGTCTGGGACTGTTTGAGCGTTTCAAAGCGGCCAATGCGTTCCGGCAATTGATTGAGTCGTGGCATGTGTCGGATTTTCATATTAATGCTGCGCGGGGGCGTAAGGAAGCTGCCGGGGATTCTGAGCACTTGTCGGAAACCGGTGATAATTTACCGCGTGTAGTGCAATATTTATTTGAACAATATCCAGAAGCTTTTCAGCGCATTCTGGAGACCATGACCAGCCGGGTTCCGGGGATAACTTCTGTTCAACCATTGTTAATGGATGATGGTTACCTGACCTTGCGCTTCCAGGATGGATCGTTCAAAACACCTTTTCTGGATCGATATGTATCCGATGGCACCATCAAGATGTTTGCTTATTTAGTGCTACTATATGATCCCAGGCCACATCCGCTATTGTGTGTAGAGGAACCGGAAAATCAGCTTTATCCCCGGTTGATGGCAGAGTTGGCAGAAGAATTCCGGCTTTATTCAAAGCGTGGCGGTCAAGTGTTGGTTTCAACGCATTCACCCGATTTTCTGAATGCGGCTGAGCTGGGTGAAGTGTACTGGTTAATTAAACGCAACGGCAATACTGAAATTCGTCGAGCCCGTGATGATGCCCAAATCGCCGCGTATATGGCCGAGGGAGATCAAATGGGGTACTTGTGGAAGCAAGGCTTCTTCGAAGGGGCTGATCCAGAATGAAGGAGCTGGTATTTTTGTTGGAGGAAGCGTCTGCGGAAGCAATGTTACAAAGCTTACTGCCGCGTATTTTACATCCAGATATTCAACCACGGCTTATTCCCTTTGAGGGTAAGCAGGATCTGGAACGACAGATGTGTCACCGCTTACGTGGCTACCTTAATCCACAGACCAGGTTCATTGTTTTGCGTGATCAGGACAGTTCACCCGACTGTAAAGATGTGAAAGCAAAGCTTACCAACCGCTGCCAACAAACCGGCCAAGCCGGGAAAACTCTGGTGCGAATTGCATGCAGGGAATTGGAATCATTTTATCTGGCTGATTTGAAAGCTGTGGCGCAAGCGCTGTCGATGGAGAAACTCTCCACTCACCAAAGCAAAGCGAAGTTTCGTAGACCAGATGCAATTGTTAATCCTAGTAAGGAATTAATCGCATTGACTAAAGGGGAATACCAGAAGGTGAGTGGTTCGCGTGCTATCGGAAAATTTCTTGATCCAACTAACAACCGTTCCCCTAGTTTTTATAACTTAATTCAGGGCATTTTACGTATGCAGGAAGAATTACTTTCGATACAGTAAATGTATTTCTCACTAAAAGTATAAATAACGTATTAAATCAATCGATTACAAAAAACTTGAACATCGAGTGTTAGGTTAATGAATTGTAATGTGGGAGAAAAGTGTGAGTGACATCAAACTCTTTCGCCTCTCGAAAGGCCAGGCTGCCGAATTGCAGGGCGTTGCCTCCGATCTCGAGAAGCGACTATAAACACTGATAGAAAATAATTTGGAGCCTTTGCTGGGAATTCGTTAATGACAAGACTGGCGAAAAGGATGTATTCGGATCAACTATAATTCGTTAAATGAAAGGCCATTCCATACATAAATGTATTTTTGTGTATTCATTGATAGCTTTTAATGTAAGAATTGACAGAGAAGATGCTAATCCATAAATTAATAATAACTGAGGAGATCGAATGTCTTATTCCGAAGAAAATCTGGCTGAACTAAATGTGCTAGTGCTTTATGGTTCCTCTGCCAGTCTTGAGGGCATAAAGATTCATAAAAATGCTGATCCTTCGGTGATCGCCGCTGCCGAGCGCCTGTTTGAAGGTGGTTTCATCACCCAGGTAGATGGAGGCTATTTAACATCACTTGGTAGCGAAGCGGTTGATCATGCGCATACTTTACTAACTATGTTAAGTGCATAAATAGTTACAAATTCTGGGGACACAATATCTAATTAATACTAAAATTCTTTAATGACAAGACTGGCCAAATGGCATTCTGCAGACATATGGCGTATCACTCAAAATTAAGTATTGTGTCCGCAGAACTCCCCAGAACTCCATTCAGAACTCCACCAGAACTCCTGAATTAATAATTTGAATTTGGAATAGAACCAGGTAGCAGTTTATTTCATATATGGATTGATGATAATTGCTGCCATTGGAACCTGGGCTTTAGCCCAGCTAATACGGCTAAGAATTAAAGGAAAAAAGAACCTGTATTTACCAATAAGAATTAAGTTAACAGCATCATTTTACAGTTAAATTAAGCTTGGCTTTGTAGCTTGTCGCGGGAATGTGGTGCGTTAAAATCGATCACTGGCCCTATGGGTACAACACCACTTGGATTTATACTGGTGTGACTGCCATAGTAATGATTTTTAATATGGTGCATATTAATTGTCTCAGCAACACCTAGCTGTTGATAGATATCACGCGTATATGCCCAAAGATTAGGGTAATCAACCAGACGTTTTAAGTTACATTTAAAATGCCCAACATATACTGGATCAAACCGAGTCAGCGTGGTAAATAAACGCCAGTCTGTTTCAGTGATTTGATTGCCGATTAAATAGCGTTGCGTTGCCAGCCTTTGCTCTAACCAATCCAATGTTTCGAATAACGGAATCACCGCTTCTTCATAGGCTTCTTGTGTGGTGGCAAAGCCAGCTTTATAAACGCCGTTGTTTACTGTGTCATAGATACGCGTATTAAGCATATCAATTTCGTCGCGTAAATTTCTAGGATAATAATCGCCTTCAGTAGCCCCTAAATCATCAAAGGCACTGTTAAACATGCGTATGATTTCCGCAGACTCATTGGAAACAATAGTATTGGTTTTTCTATCCCAAAGAACGGGGACCGTGACACGGCCTGAGTAGCTATTGTTTGCTTGTAAATAAATCTCGCGTAAATAGGCTGCATTAAAAAGCGGATCTGCAATGACACCTTCACCGTCGTCAAAGGTCCAGCCTTCTTCCGCCATATGCCAATGCACGACGGATATGGAAATCATTTTTTCCAGCCCTTTAATCTTGCGAAAGATCAGCGTGCGATTCGCCCAGGGGCAGGCATAAGACACATATAAATGATAGCGTCCAGCTTCCGCTTTAAAGCCTGCGCGTCCAGTTGGCCCAGCAGAGCCATCTGCGGTGATCCAGTTTCGAAACTGGGCCGCCGAACGAACAAACCGCCCTTGGGTTTCTTCCGTCGGATACCAAATATCCTGCCATTGCCCGTCAATTAATATACCCATCTTAATTCCTTATTTATATGCAATTGCGGCACTGGTTGGGCCGGCCAGGTTGATAAATTCAAAACGTTTGAAACCTGCTTCACTACACCATTCGCGGAAATCTGCGCCGGTGTAATCAAAGGCGTCGCCAAACTCAATTAGCATGTTGAGCGACATTAATAAGCCAAAAGAATTTTCCCGGCGTGCATCGTCGATTAAATTTTCAATGGCAATGAATGCGCCACCTTCCGGTAACGCGTCATAAGCCTTTTTGATAAGTAGTTTTTTGTTTTCAAGATTCCAGTCGTGCAAAATATTTCCCATTGTAATGACATCAGCCTTAGGAAAATTGTCCTTGAAGAAATCTCCTGGTACGACCGTAATGCGATCGCTCATATCTGCAGCATCGATATGACGCTGTGCGTGAGGTGCCACTGGTGGCAGGTCGAAGCTGTTGAAAGAGAGGTGTTTATGTCGATCACCAATAGTCCGCGTCAATAAAGCCAGTGCACCACCGATATCACTCACCGTTTTGTATTTTGGAAAATCAAATTTCTCGGCCAGTTGAATAAAGTTTTGTCCCTGAAAACCGCTCATCGCACTTAGGAATTCCCCGAGTGATGATTCGTTTGCATACAATTCTTCAAACATTGATTTGCCATGCTGTTTCACTTCATTTTGAGGCTGTCCGGTTTTGAGCGCAGTACCCAGATTGTTCCAGAACCCAAATAGACGTGAATTAAGCATTTCCGGCAATCCGCCAATATAGGCTGAGCTTGTTTTATTTAGAAAAACCCCTGTTTCAGGTGTGTTCTTATATTTCCCTTTTTCACCATCTCCGTCACGTTCGAGAAATTTCAAGGCGACCAGTGCATCAAAGAAATCAAAGGTTCCACGCGGGTGAAGCTGGAGTGCTTTGCCAAGTTGTTGCGCTGTCATCGACTCTTCACCCAGTATGGTAAAAAGTTCTAGCTCGACAGCTGTAAGTAATACCTTGGAAGCCCAAAAAGCAGTTGCTGTTTGCATGATATGCGTTGGGTCGAGTTGTTGTTTCATTTTAGTTTCCCTTTCTCTTAATAAGTAAGTATAAATTTATTCAGTTCTTATCATCAAATGTTGAGCAAAGTTTACCTGTTGAGAAAACAGGAATAAACGTCAGTATTTGCAAAATATTGTTCTATTTTTGAGAACTATGAAAATAATCTGACTTGAAGCGGTGGGGATATTCATCCACGCGGTAGATACTGGCGGTATCCGAAAATCAGCGTGCCAAAATTTTTGCTTTTAATGCTTATTTAAGTTGTTTGCAAACAACTTTCTTGTTAAGAACAAGTGTTACGAAATCCTACTTGTGTTAATTACTTGCAAATCTTCAATGCTGTTTAACCTCAGAGTCCGATCACTCAGGTATTTTGCAACAGCGCCGATAGTTTTATAATTAATAAACTGGAAACCATTACATGGAAGTCATACTATATATTTTAATATTTCAAGGTATTCTTGGCGGTTTCGATGTAATGTGGAATCATGAGCTTAAAGAAAAGCTACCGAGTAAACCATCCGCTGCATTAGAGCAAAAAATACATGGTGTTCGTGAGTTATTATATGCCGTTATATTTTTCGGGCTAGCTTGGTATTCCTGGAATGGTCTTTGGGCATGGGTTATGGCAGCAATACTTATAATAGAAATATTACTTACAGCATGGGACTTCGTAATTGAAGATCAAACTAGAAAACTATCTCCAGTAGAACGTATTACTCACTTGGTTCTTAGTATGGGTGGCGGCGCTTATGTGGCTTTGCTAATTCCTGTTCTGTGGCAGTGGTCGTATGAAGCATCTTATCTTCAAAGCGTGAGCTACGGCTATATTTCTGTAGCTCTAAGTGTTCTTGGCATTGGAGTATTCTGCTGGGGAATAAGAGATTTATACTCAGGCATTCAGCTTAGGAAGCTCAATTACAGTGCCAATTAAAAAGATACTAGTCGGGGATAGCTTCCATTCCAGCAAAGTAATTAAAATAGAACAGCTTAATTCATATTGTATTGAAATTCGTGGTTTTCATGATCTTTTTTGACCTAATACAAAACATCGCAATCCTATTAGTAGGATATTCGCTATTTGTCGCTATCCATATTGCGCTTGTAAATTTCTCTCAAGGCTACTATCAAACACATGGCTTCGAGCGGATTATGGGAATGGTTTTACTGTTTGCCCTGGGTGGATTGCAGCTCATACATTTCGCATATCTTCAATACCGCCTGTTGTTCATTCATGATTTACTGTATTACGTTTTGCTATTCAGTGTTGCGCCAGCGTTTTATCTATTCAGCAAACCATTATTATTTGCCGATAGCCATCGCAAATTTGGATGGGCACTGCATTTTCTACCCGTATTATTGATTCCATTATCGCCTCATTCCCTTACAATACCTTTAGCATTTACCCTGGGTTCCGCATACTTGATTTGGCTCGCACACAGTATTTATGCACTACGTAATCAACGCAGTCGATTTAAGCTGGAATTATGGGTATTGAGTGCGGTTTTCATCATCGCAGTGGGCGTATCTCTACTTGGACTGGGGGTGTTTCCCCTGCATGAGAAATGGTTTGTTGCACTGTATAGCGTTGCTATTGGTAGTGCTTTTCTGTTGGTTAATATTGTTCTGGGAAGAAGTCCACAATTGCCGACCAAAATTGTACAAGCTGCACGAGAGACCTATGCGGTTTCAACCTTAAATCAGGTTGATTGTGACGATAAATTGAAACGACTTTCTGTTCTGATGAAACACAAGCAAATCTATCAAGACCCTGAGCTTGATTTGCCCATGCTGGCGAAGGAACTCGCTATATCAAATCACCAACTTTCCGAACTTATTAACATTCATTTGGGAAAAAGTTTTTCACGATATATACGAGAATGCCGCGTCAGTGAGGCGAAAAAATTACTGCTGTCGAAACCTTCAATTTCAGTACTGTCAATTGGTTTGTCTGTTGGCTTTACATCACAGTCAAATTTTTATTCCGCCTTCCGTGAGATCGTCGGCATGGCGCCGGGCCAGTTCAGGAAACTCAAGCCTTCAGAATGATCATTTCGTAAATCATTTTGCTTCTGGATTATCATATCGGAAGAAAACGCCTTGAAATTAGCCTAGTCTCGGTTACTCAATTAACCAAGGAGTAATCCAATGACAAATCTCAAAAAGGTTCTACTAACTGGAGCCACTGGCTTCATTGGTCGGCAGCTACATACGGCGCTTCAAGAAAAGGGCTACGAAGTTGTTCCCATATCAAGAAGTATGGGCATTGACTTCAATCAAATGACTTCAATAGAAAGTTGGCACCCTTATTTGGAAGGTGTCGACGTGGTAATCAATGCGGTTGGTATCATTGTAGAAACCCGTGGGCAAAAGTTTGAAATACTGCATCAGCAAGCTCCCTCTGCATTGTTTCGTGCCTGTAGCCGTATGGGCGTAAAGCGGGTGATACAAATCTCCGCACTCGGTGCAGATGATCAAGCCTGCACACCTTATCAACTAAGTAAAAAAGCTGCTGACGATGTGTTGCGTAGCTTGCAATTAGACTGGTTTGTACTGAGACCCTCTCTGGTGTATGGGCTGGGAGGTTCCAGTATGCAAGTATTCCAACGCTTATCAATGCTGCCGATCATACCGCTGGTTGGAGATGGGCAATATTATGTTCAGCCTATACATATCTCTGATCTAGTCGCAACGGTAAGGCAATGCCTAGATGTTAAGCAAACTCAGCGTACATTAGATGTTGTTGGTCCAGCGCCGCTTACTTTTGAGGATTGGCTGCAATCTTTTAGAAAAAGGCGACAGCGGGCTCCAGCAAGGACGATTTGCATCCCCTTTAATTTGATGCTCGCGCTAGCTAAGTTTGGACGCTTCTTTATACCACTGCTGCACCCAGATAATCTACGCATGTTACGGCAAGGTAATGTCGCAGATGTGAAACCATTGGCGGAATTCTTGGGCCGATTGCCTCTATCCGTAGAGGAGGGCTTATGTCTTATTTAGCGCTGAAATATTTGCATATCTTAAGCATGGTGTTGTTGTTCGGTACTGGGCTTGGTAGTGCATTCTATAAGTGGATGTCTGATCATAATGGTAATGTGATCAATATAGCGACGACAAATCGACACGTGGTGCTAGCAGACTGGATTTTTACAACACCTACGGTGATCTTTCAACCAATTAGCGGTATTTGGTTGGCTTCAATAATGGGGATTCCTCTCATGACCCCTTGGATCGCAATAAGCCTAGCGTTATATGCGGTGGCGGGAATTTGTTGGTTGCCTGTGGTATGGCTGCAAATTCGCATGCGTGATTTGTCGAAAATAGCAGTCGACACCCAGACGCCTTTAACCCAGCAATATTGGCGCTATGCCAGAATTTGGTTTTACTTAGGTGTGCCGGCATTTATTGCGATGATGTTAATCGTTTTTCTAATGATTTTCAAACCAACAATTGGAGGTTGATATGAGTCAACTATCTTTAATGCAGCAAGTGCTGGGTAAGGAGTGGGAGCAACTTCCGCCAGCCTTACAGGCACACTATACTCAGAGCACTAATAAAGATGTTGGTATGCTGGATATTGAGTATCCACGCTTTATGCAGCTCTACTTGAATTTGATATCAATGTTTGGCGCATTGATTAATCAGCGAGGCAAGCGTGTTCCAACTATTGTTCAGAAATGGATGGAAGGCAAGACTCAACATTGGAAACGAACCACCCGCTTCGACAATGGCAAAGAGGTTATTTTTCAGAGCCGATGGGAGCTTGCCGGAGCAAACGAATTGATAGAATATATCAATCCCTTCATGGGTCTACGTATGGCTGTGAAAGTTAATGAGGGTAAACTCTATTATCGAGGAATATGCCTAGTATTAAAGCTGGGGCATGTTCTACTACCTATTCCTGAGTGGTTGGTATTAGGACATACTACGATAGAAGAAATTGCATTAGATGAAACACACTTTGCCATGGACTTTAAATTACGACACCCCATATTTGGCTTGATTTACCGATATACCGGAGAATTTCGCACCGAGATTTGACAGGATAATAGGCATAAAATCTTGGCACTGGGTCACCAAGCTGACCCAGTGTCGCCAGCTCTCATCTATAAGTAATAGAAAAATACGGCTCACCTGGATTCAAAGAGTTATATTTAAGTTGCTTGGAAGGCCTTTTATTCTGCATTCATGTTTTTCAGAATTTTCTTTGCTAATGGTTCTTTGATTTCTGTATGTCGTGGGATCGCTTCCGTAATTCCATTTTTTGGATTTATCCAAAGGGAATGTGAGCTACCTTACCGCTTTAGATAGCAGCCGGAAATTCTCAGCCTACGCTCCAATTCTCTCCGTTTCACCCTATTAAAACTTTTTCCTGAATAGCGTCTTCAGGTAAACCACGAAGGATGTCATTCCTGCGATCCTCCAGTATCAATTCAATCGCTTGCCGCAAATTACCCTTTGCTTCATCTATCGTTTCGCCTTGTCCATTTGCACCAGATATTTCTGGGCAAATGGCCCAATAGCCGCCTTCTGGAGCGGTTTCAATAACTGCTGTAAGTTCTGCTTTCATGATTGCATTCTGCTTAAATTAACCGGATTGGAATTGGAGTTAGATCTCATAGTCAACATAATATACTACATAAAATAAAAGGGATGTGCGGCCAAGCAAGGTCGACAGTTCCAGCGGGGGAGAGTTCTAGAGACACAATACCTAATTAATACTAAAACTCTTTAATGACAAGACTGGAGAAATGGCATTCTGCAGACATATGGCGTATCACTCAAAATTAAGTATTGTGTCCCCAGAACTGCACGTTCCTAAGGGTATTATCCATTATTTTTTCTATTATGGTGTTGATGTTAGTCGAAAATTCTTTGAGCTGTATACGGCTAATGACAGTCCGATGTTTTTTGAAGTGTTACAGCGCATCGGAAATTTATATGTAATTGAAGAAGGCAAAAATCTGACTATCGAAGCACGCCTGTAAAAGTCCTGGGTTGCACCTTGAAAGCTAGCCCATCTTAATTTCCTAAAATTTATTTTGTTTAAAGTCTTCGAATGCTTGCAATACTTCTGCCTTGGTATTCATGACAAACGGACCGCCACGCGCAACCGGTTCATTTAAGGGGTGTGCTGCCGCTAATAAAAATCGTGTTTCTTCATTGGCAGTAACAACCACTTGATCGCCTTTACCTAAGACACCCATTTGATGATGGCCTATTTTGCGCATTGAGTCACCGACAGATAGCTCACCGTTAATGACAAAGATAAAAACATTGTCATCAGCGCCGACAGCCTGCTCAAATAACTGGCCTTTAGGTAACAAGACATCCATATAAATCGGATTTACATACTGATTAATCACGGGGCCCGTTGTGCCATTATTGGTTGACCCGGCGATCACATGGACTTCAGCACCATTATCTAAATGTTCCACTGCAATATTATTTGCCGGAAATTCCTGATAAGCAGGGGCTTGCATCTTTTCACTAGCAGGTAAGTTGATCCACAGTTGAAATCCCTGTAATAAACCGTTCTCCTGCTCAGGCATCTCTGAATGAATGATTCCTTTACCGGCAGTCATCCATTGCACACCGCCGGGTTCGATCACGCCTTCATGACCTGCGTTGTCTTTATGGCGCATACGCCCGGCCAGTAAATATGTGACCGTTTCAAAACCACGGTGTGGATGATCAGGAAAACCACCGATATAATCCTGCGCCTGGTCGGTTTCAAATGCATCAAATAATAAAAACGGGTCCAGCATATTCAGTTCAGGTGTGCCAATCACACGCGTCATCTTTACACCATCACCGTCGGAGACCGGTCGGCCCGAGGTTAATGTTTGTAATTCTCTTGTAACTAGTCTCACCTTGATTGATGTTCGTATCATGATTTCCTCAGTCTTGTTTTCTAAAAGAAAATAAATTGATTTAAGATTTTGAACATATTTTATCTGTTGATAAATTCAGAATAAACATCAATAATTGCAAAATATTATTCACTTTTTGAGAACTATCATAATGGGCCAACTAGAAGACATGAATGTATTTATCCACGTGGTAGATGCAGGCGGTATCAGTCGCGCTGCCGATCAGATGAATCTGGCTAAATCTGCTGTCAGTCGCCGATTGGTTGAGCTGGAAACGCGTCTGGGCGTACGTTTATTAAATCGAACCACACGTACATCGAGCTTGACTGAAGCAGG
>JAJDBG010000126.1 GCA_029261475.1 Nitrospinaceae bacterium | reverse complement strand
GGTCAGCGGTTCGAAATACAATCGATCAGAAGTGTCATAATCGGTACTGACCGTTTCTGGATTGCAATTGATCATAATGGTTTCGTAGCCATCCTCCTTTAGTGCAAAGGATGCGTGAACACAACAATAATCAAACTCGATTCCCTGCCCGATACGGTTAGGCCCGCCCCCCAGAATGATTATTTTTTTACGATCGGTCACATTCCCTTCGCATTCATCCTCGTAAGTCGAATAGAGATAAGGGGTGTGGGCTTTAAACTCGCCGGCACAGGTATCAACGCGCTTGTATACAGGAAGCAAGCCGGCCGATTCGCGTTGGGAAAAAACATCGCTTTCCTTGCAAGCCAATAAATCAGCCAGGTATTTGTCGGCAAAACCGTACTGTTTGGCTTTTTTCAGCAAGGGCAGTTCTAAATTAGCAAGACTGCCCACCTCACGTATGGAATTTTCAAGGTCGATGATTTCTTTCAAATTTTGCAGAAACCAAGGGTCAATCCAAGTGATTTCGTAAATCTCATCGATCGACATCCCTTTTCTCAAGGCCGCCGCCACGTACCACATCCGATCCCAAAATAAAGGGGCCAGTGATTTTCTCAATTGCTCAAGGTCGGGACTCTCATCGTATTTGGAAAGAAAAATTTCGCTCAATCCAGATACGCCAATTTCCAAAGATCGTATTGCTTTTTGAAGGGATTCCTTGAAGGTTCGACCGATGGCCATGACTTCGCCAACGGATTTCATCTGCGTGGTAAGAACAGGCTTGGTTTTAGAGAATTTCTCAAATGTGAAACGAGGAATTTTAACCACGCAATAATCCAGCGTGGGTTCAAAAGATGCCGGCGTTTCACGGGTGATATCGTTCTGAATTTCGTCCAGTGTGTAGCCCACCGCCAATTTTGCGGCGATTTTTGCAATAGGAAAACCTGTGGCCTTGGAAGCCAGTGCCGAGCTTCGGGAAACCCGTGGGTTCATTTCGATGACGATCATGTCCCCTGTTTTGGGATCCAGGGCAAACTGAATATTGGAACCACCTGTCTCGACACCAATTTCACGAATGATGTCTATCGCGGCGTCGCGCATGATCTGATATTCCATATCAGTCAAGGTTTGAGCCGGAGCGACTGTGATGCTGTCGCCAGTGTGGACTCCCATCGGGTCAAAATTTTCAATGGAGCAGATTATGACGACATTGTCTTTTATGTCGCGCATGACCTCCAGCTCGTACTCTTTCCAGCCGAGTAGCGATTTTTCGATCAAAACCTCTTGCGCCGGGCTGATACTGAGGCCGTTCAAAACCATTTCTTCGAATTCTTCTTCGTCGTACGCAACACCACCACCGCTTCCACCAAGAGTGAAGGAAGGTCGAATGATCGCCGGAAAGCCTGTTTCTAAAACAATGTTCTGTGCTTCCTCGAGGCTATGTGCGTGACCACTGGGAGGGATATTCTGACCGATCTTGATCATCGCCTCCTTGAAAAGATTACGATCCTCGGCCTTGCGTATGACTTCGGCGTTGGCACCGATCATTTTCACGCCATATTTTTCCAATACGCCCGATTCGGCCAGAGACATGGCGGTGTTTAGCCCTGTCTGTCCTCCCATTGTAGGCAGTATCGCGTCTGGACGCTCCTTCTCAATGATCATTTCTACAACTTGGGGATTTACCGGTTCGATATAGGTGCGATCTGCAAAATCAGGATCGGTCATGATGGTTGCCGGGTTGCTATTGACCAGCACAACTTCATAACCATCTTCTTTCAAAGCCTTGCAGGCTTGAGTTCCTGAATAATCAAACTCGCAGGCTTGACCGATGATGATGGGTCCAGAACCGATCAGTAAGATTTTTTTTATGTCTTCTCGTTTTGGCATTAGTTTTTATAGATGTCGCGAAGGTCAATTTGACGGGAACGTTCCCATTTCAATTTCATATAATTCAGTCTGTGGGCCAACTCACACTGGTCAGTGCGAAATTCGATTTTAAACGTATCGATCTCAAATCTCTGTTGGGTAGCTTTCAATTCATCAATATTATTTTCTATCTCCCGACCAAACGATTCAATCTCTTGTCGTTCAACCTCTAGCTTGATCTGTTTTTCCGGGTTTGTAGCTTTTAAAATTTTGTCTTTGATCTTTTCTAATTTAATCTGATTTTTCAGCAAATCTGACTTCAAGGAATCCATCTCCTTACAAAGAGCTTTCCATTTGTCTCTGCCCACTTTTTGCGCCTTGACCAGAGATTTTATTTCGGACTCAATATATTTGAAGGCCCCTTTGGGGTGAATGCAAAAATTCCGTGTGAAATACGTGACACCTTCAAATGAGATCAAACGTCCCTGAAACAAATCGCCTTTATTAAATATAAGAGAACCCTCGGTTTCATTCACCAGATACTTTTCATCACTGAATAAATTCAGGACCGTCACTTCCCCTGCCGTCATCTTCTTGACTCGGAAGATACCAAAAATATTTTCATTGAACCCCTCATAAACTTCATACTGCTTAGGGTCCCAGCTTTCCTTTTGGCTTTCCAACATTTTTTCCAACAAAGTGATTTTGGTATCTGGCAGTATGCGATCAAAGATAAACCACTCGTGAAACAAGGCCATTTGGCTGCCGTAGGACCTGTCATCCTCATACGCCTGCCCAGCAATCTTCTGATACTCGGTTTTAGCCGCTATCAATTCGCTTGAGTCAGAAGAGGCAAATTCAATCAATTGTTCCAGAAACGACCAAGGCATCAACGTGTTTTCATCATTTGAATGAATTCCTCAAACAAATAGTCTGAGTCGCGAGGACCCGGTGAGGCTTCTGGATGATATTGTACAGAAAGGATCGATAAATCTTTATGTCGAATCCCTTCCACCGTTTTATCGTTCAGGTTAAGTGAAGCGACTTCCAAACCATCCGGCATGGACTCCGCATCTACAGCAAATCCATGGTTCTGGGAAGTGATCTCGACCTTACGTGTTTCGAGGTTCATGATCGGCTGATTCCCGCCGTGATGACCAAATTGTAATTTGTAAGTCTTTCCACCTAAGGCAAGCGATAGGATCTGGTGCCCCAAACATATGGCAAACAGAGGGATTTTCCCAACCAACTTTTGGACAGATTCCATAGCATAAGGAACGCCTTCAGGATCGCCCGGCCCGTTCGACAGGAAAACGCCATCAGGATCCATCGCCAAAACCTCTTCAGCAGAAGTATCGGCGGGAACAACCCGGACACGGCAACCAGACTGCTTCAGCTTGCGCAAAATATTGCGCTTGATTCCAAAATCGTAGGCGACGACAAAGAACAAATCATTACCATTCGAAGACTCAGAAGGATTCTTTAAAAGAGTCCTGCCGCCGGTGATTTCCCATTCACCTTCCGTCCAATAATAAGGAACCTTGCAAGTCACTTCCTTCACCAAATCGCGCCCGACCAAACCAGGAGCATCCGTAACCTTTTTCAGCAATGCGGGAACATCGTCAGATTCGGTGGAAAGAATAGCTTGCTGAGCACCTTTTTCACGAATATGGAGAGTCAACGCTCGTGTGTCGATACCTTGAATCCCTATAATATTATGCTCTTTAAGAAAGTCGTCCAAACTCCCCTTTGATCGCCAATTACTGTGGATACCGCTCAGTTCTTTGATAATGAATCCTCTTAAATGAGGTTTTTCGGATTCAAAATCTTCCGGGTTCACACCATAATTCCCAATGAGCGGGGAAGTCATCACCACCAATTGTCCGCAATAGGAAGGGTCTGTCAGAATTTCCTGATAGCCAGACATACTGGTATTAAAAACAACTTCTCCTAATGTTTCACCCGAGGCACCAAAAGCCTCTCCTTGAAATGTACGGCCATCGGCCAAAACCAGCGTCGCTATCATTTTGTTTTATTTTTCAGAATACACAGTTTTTCCCGCAACCAAAGTCCGGGTAGTTTTTCCTTTGAGTGACCAGCCGTCAAAGGGGGAGTTTTTACTCAACGAACTCAGCTTCGAATTATCCATTACATATTCGCGATCTGGGTCAAAAATCGTGACATCCGCAACTTTCCCAATGCCAAGCGTGCCCCGATCCAGCTTGAATATTTCCGCTGGTCGAGAAGTCAGTTTCTCAATCGCCTTATTCATCGTAAGGACATTTTCCCGCACCATATTTAGAGTGAGGGGCAAGGCGGTTTCCAAACCAACGATACCAAAACAGGCACAGTCGAAGGTTGTTGCCTTATCCATCTCATGATGTGGTGCGTGATCGGTCGCTATGATATCGATTGTGTCATCGGCCAAGCCCTGCTTGATACGATCAACATCGCTCTGAGTTCTCAAAGGCGGACTCATTTTTGCGGAGGTATCGTACCCACGCACAGCTTCGTCCGTTAATATAAAGTGATGCGGTGCCACTTCGCAGGTGATCTTCAACCCGCGTGCCTTTGCTTCGCGCACAAGGTCTACCGAGTTGCCGCTACTGATATGCGCTACATGGACATGCCCACCAGTGGGTTCCAATAAAGAAATGTCCCGTGCCACCATAATATCTTCACCAGCAACAGGCATCCCCTTCAAGCCCAATTCGGTGGATACGATCCCCTCGTTCATACAACCGCCTTGCGTAAGATCAAGAACCTCGCTGTGCTGAATGAGCGGTAAGTCAAACATCTTCGCGTATTCCAATGCCCGACGCATCATTCCAGAATCCATAACGGGACGACCGTCATCAGAGAAACCGACAACGCCTCCTTCATGCATATCCGCCATGTCGGACAACTGCTCGCCTTTGAGACCTTTGGTGATCGCACCGATGATCAAAACGTTGACGGAGCCTGTTTCCAGAGAGCGAGTTTTGATCCACTCAACAACTGAACGATTGTCGATCACAGGATTGGTATTTGGCATCACAGCAACAGAAGTGAAGCCGCCGACTGCAGCAGACCGACACCCTGTCTCAATCGTTTCCTTATATTCGAAGCCAGGTTCACGAAAATGCACGTGCATGTCAATCAATCCTGGAGTAACGATCTGGTCTTTCGCATCTATGATTGTGGATTTTTCGTACAGTTCAGGCGCAAAGCCGTCTTTAGGTTCGATCGCCGAGATGCGCCCTTTTTCAATCAGCAGATCAAAAAAACCATCCACTTTATTAGCGGGGTCGATAACACGACCATTTCTAATGATCTGCTTCATCTTTTCCTCCCAAAAGAAGATACATCAACGCCATTCGCACTGCCACTCCGTTAGTCACCTGATTTAAAATTACAGACTGGGGGCCTTCCATCACATCCAAAGCAATTTCGACACCTCTATTCACTGGCCCAGGGTGGATCACCAGCAAGTCTTCTTTCGAGCCACGCAATTTATCATAAGTCAGGCAAAAAAGATTGGCGTATTCTCTCAGATTTGGAAAGGGAGAACGATCTTGACGCTCCGACTGTATCCGCAACATCATGACCACATCTGCATCTTTTAGCGAAGCCTTCAAATCATAAGAAACAGCAACACCCATTTGTTCTATTTTCGAAGGAATCAAAGTAGGTGGAGCAACTACCGTGACGGACATTCCCATGGTTTTCATCGCATAAATATTAGAGCGGGCCACTCGACTGTTAGCAATGTCACCGACGATCACTGCTTTGAGGCCTTCCAGCGAACCTTTATGGTCGCGCACCGTCATCAAATCGAGCAAAGCTTGGGTAGGGTGTTCATGAGCACCATCTCCGGCGTTTATAACCGGGCAATCAACGTACTTCGATATCAAATGAGGCGCACCCGAAGAGGAGTGCCGGACGATCAAGATATCGGGATTCATCGCCTCAAGAACTCGCGCCGAATCGATCAAATTTTCGCCCTTAACGGCACTACTGGTGGAACCCGAAATGTTGATAACGTCTGCACTCAAACGCTTCCCTGCAATTTCAAAAGATGTGCGTGTACGGGTACTCGGCTCAAAAAATAAATTGACCACTGTCTTGCCTCGCAAGGCCGGAACTTTTTTAATAGGACGTGTCGATAGCTCGCGAAAGGAAAGTGCGGAATCAAGAATCGTTTCAATATCCTGACGGGATAAACCCTGCGT
>JAJDBG010000125.1 GCA_029261475.1 Nitrospinaceae bacterium | reverse complement strand
TTCAGGTTCTGAGGTTTCAGGTTCTGAGGTTTCAGGTTCTGAGGTTTCAGGTTCTGAGGTTTCAGGTTCTGAGGTTTCAGGTTCTGAGGTTTCAGGTTCTGAGGTTTCAGGTTCTGAGGTTTCAGATCCGGATTTGGAGATCGTTTCGTTCCAGGGTTCGTCGTCACCAATTTCTTCATTCTCAAAGGAGAAAAGAGATTGCTGACTTGAGTCGTCCTTACCGTCGATTTCCTCATCCCTGAGATCTTCCAGCGTTGGCATGTCGCCCAGGTCTTTCAGGCCGAAGTATTCGAGGAATTTTCGGGTTGTTTGATACATGATGGGACGACCCGGGACTTTTTTTCGGCCCGCTGGTCCGATGATTTTTTTCTCTAGCAGGGTACGTACAACACCGCTGGAATCGACACCGCGAATGTCTTCTACCTCTTGCCGGGTCAGGGGTTGCTTGTAAGCTATGATAGACAGGGTATCCAGACTGGGTTGAGATAATTTAGTGGTTTTGTCCAGCTTCAAAAAGGTTCTTATCCAATCGGAATATTCATAACGCGTACTGAGTTGATAACCTTCAGCAACCTCTATGATCTGGAGATTTCTGGATTCATAATCACCTTGCAGTTCTTCCATGATAGAAATGGCTTGTTTTTCCGACAAGCCCCCAGGAAGGGTTCTTTGCAATTGCTCGGGAGTCAATGGCTGGTCAGCGGCCAATAAAAGGTTTTCTACTATTGCTTTGAGTTCTTCGCGTTCCACAGAAAGTTTCCGTAATTTAAGAAATTAATAGCTTGATGTTGATAATGAAGCGTTTTCCACCACCGACGATGCGTTATTGCTTGAAAAATTTACTCAAGGTCAATTCCTGATTTTGGTAATTGGACTTGATTTCTTTACCGTAAACACGCGAGGGCGTTGCAACGACTTTTTCAAAATTCAATCGGCAAAATGTTTGCCCATCTTCAACCATAAAGGGAACGTCGTGCGGCCTCACTTCCATGACGGCGCGAGTGCCTTGATCACCGCCTTCACGCCAGCCAAAACCGGGGTCGAAAAAACCAGCGTAATGAGTTCGCAGTTCCCCACTGTTTGGTTCGTAGGCAACCATTTCAGCCAGCAAATTGGGTTCAATGCAGATTTTTTCTTTCGACATCATGATGTAAAAACTTTCAGGCTCTAAAACAAGACGGTTTTTTTGCTCTGGACGCAAACAAATCGGCTCCCAGAAATCCAGAGCCTCATAATGATTTATCTTTGCGAGATCAATGACACTGGAATTGGTTTTTGCTTTGTAAGCAACAATGGAATCGCTCGATGGGGAAGACAATTGGACGCTGACATAAAGCCCCCCATCAATTTTCACCTTTTTAAATGGGATCGCGTCGCCATTAGGATCAAACAAAATTGGCTGATTTTCGTAAATCGGCTCCATTTCATTTTTCCCAAGAATTTCCTGGTGACTATGAATAAAACGCAACTGGTTAAGAGTCAAGTTTTCCCGAACCTTTACAGGAAAGGACCTTGGGATGATCTCCAGATACATTTTACCCTTGTAACCATGAGGAACCTCATCAAAACGGTGACCATTGTCCACAATGACACGTGTGAACATATCCACACGCCCAGTCGAGCTTTTTGGGTTGGTCTTGCCAAAAATTTCAGGCGGAAGATTCAACTCCTCTTGCAGAGGGATCAGGTAAATAGCACCTTTTTCCAGGATGCCACCATCACCCGTCAAATCCACCTCGTAAAGAGAGAGGTCTTTAAGACGTTCTTCCACCGTATTATTTTCTGGCAGAAAACTGCACTGAATACGGTAACCTTTTCGACCCAGCCTCAAATCAAGGCTCACAGGCTGAAATTGCGTTGGAGAAAGCGCCACAGAAGAATGAACGATGCCCTGATGGGCGGCCAATTCGATGTACTGGCAAGGCAAATAACCGGGATGCCCGCGTAAAAGCGAAAGCAAGTCTTCATCTTTGGCGATCAATGATTTAGCAGATAGAGGAGTCATACCTTTAGCTTGAATGGGGAGAACTTGGGGTCTGAAAGAATTGAAGTTGAATACGCATTGACAGGGTCCGCGAGGTTATGATTTAATCCTATTATTCATAACTTTTCAACAAGATAATTTGAAGTGGTCTGAAAGCCCATGCCTCTTTACGAATATTATTGCGAAGATTGTCAAAAGGATTTTACCTTACTACAATCTACGAGCGTCAATAAAGACGAAACACAGTGTCCCGAATGCTCAGGTGTCAGGGTCAACCATAAATTTTCAACCTTTGCACCGAAAACCAAAGGTTTTTCGCTGGAGAACAAGGCCCCGGTCACGACAAAAGATTTACCAAATCCCAATGTCATGAATCTGCCGATTCCCAGGCTAAGGTCGGAGTTGTAATCCACCCCAACGCTTTTCTCCGGTTGGGACCGAAGCCAAGAAGACAAACATTATAAACGAATCTATCAATTTGCGAACAAATGTAAATACCTGATCCCCAGCAGGTCTGACCTGCTTGGGAAAATGTTTATTCTACTATTAATATAGAAGATTTCTCCTTTTAATCCTTAATTTTGACTCCTAAATGATGAAGAAAAACAACCCGCAGGAAAAAACAGTCACGCCAAAATCAAAATCCCTAAAAAAAATCGTTTCCTTTCTAGGCGGCACAAGCCTACTGGCGGGCGGCCTGTGGGCATTGATGTATTTCTCCACCCCTCAATCCAACCTGCAGCCCTATAAATCTGCACAGGCCTTGGCTGCGACGGAAAAAGAAAAACAGAATGAAAAGAAAGAAGTGAAAGACGAGTCTTCCACGGACAAGTCATCTCCTTCTGAACCGGAAGAAGAGATAGAAGCCTCAAATATTTCTATCGACAAAATCACACCGCCGCTCGACATCATAAAAGCCTCGGTTTCAACAGAAGCTAGCCCCGAGCAATTGCCGCGAGAGACGCTGGAACATATCCAACGTGGCATCGCCTTGGCAGAAAAAGGCGAATTCAACGCCAGTTCTTTAGAGTTTGAAAAAGCCGCCGAGCTCAGCCCCAGTTCACCTCAGGTCTATGCAATCTGGGCAACCGCGCTGAAAATGGCGAAAAGTTATAAAGGGGCCAGTAAACACTTTGCCCGCGCCGCCGAGCTTTCTGGCAATGACCCCGAAATTCTTTTCAATTGGGCGATGAACGAAATTGAGGCAAATAACAATAAAGATGCTAGCGACTTGTTGGAAAAGGTTCTTGAGAGCCAACCCGACAACTACGTTGCTCTGAACTATCTGGGAAAAGCCTACGGACGTCAGAAATTATATCAAAAAGAAGAAGACTCTTATCGAAAGGCTTTGAAACTGGAACCCAATTTTGCTCAGGCTCATTTCAACCTGGGAATCGTTCTCAGCATCCGCAAAAAATTTGAAGAAGCCGCTCCTTTCTTTGAAAAAGCCATTGAAATGGATCGTTTTTACGAGAAGCCCTTCGTCGTTCAAATGCTGACCGCACTCGGTCGCTATGTGACACCAGAAGACAAAAAGGCCCCGCTCGTTCCCAGCAATCCGGATGAAAAGGACGGTCACTCGCATGACGCAGAAGAACATGCTAGTGCCGACACCAAAGCCAAGACAGAAGAAGAAAAAATGGAAGGCTCCAGCGGCATGAAGGACGGATCTTCCGGGAAAAAAGTGAAGGGAACCACCAATGTTAAAGGAAAAATTCTCATCAACGGACAGCCTGCCGGGCTGGACACCGTCGTCATCCTTGAAACAAAAAGCAAAATGAGGGTTCGTAAGCAAGCTGAAGCCAAGCTGACAATCGGTCAAACCGACTTGCAATTTGTGCCTAGGCACTCGGTGGTATCTGTCGGTTCTACAGTTGTTTTCACCAACCTGGA
>JAJDBG010000124.1 GCA_029261475.1 Nitrospinaceae bacterium | reverse complement strand
CATATTCTTCCAAACGGTGTTGGCAGAAAGATGAGATTTGAGTGGAAGGAATTTTGAATCCAGCGAACCTTCGGCTTGAGCGAGGAGATCAACTTTTCCAGCCAGGGCCAATTCTTTGAAACCCTCTAGAAAGTGAGGTGGAATCAAGGCCAAGGCTTTTTCCAAATCAACTTGCAGGCTTTGATTGATTTTAAAAGATTTCTTCCCAAAATCCTGAATACTCCCATCGGTTTTTCCATTTATGATTGATCCAGATGAGTAGGATACCTTGATCTTATCGAAGTTCCCGTTTGCAAGACTTCCATTGACCTTACCCGAAACATTTAAATCCGTTTCGATCTCTCCCGTTTCAGGGTGGTTGATTTTGATTTTTCCCAGAGATAGATCCCATCCAACAGAGGCATTGGACAGCTGAGTACCGTCCGCAGAAATGTTTAAATGATTTTTTAGTTGATCGAAGGATACGTGCGGTCCGCTTCCGCTATCGACTTCCACATCGACTTTAGCCGATAAATTTTTAGGCAGGCCATTTCGGATTTCAATCGCAGAGGTTTGAATATCTGCATTGGTGTTCACGATGCTGACTTGCATGGGGTTGTAGTCGAGAGATAGATTCTGAGCTGAAATATTTATTGGAGATATATTAATATTTTGAGGTTTGAATTGTGGCGCGGAACCTTGGAGCTCAAATCCTTTGATATTTATTTTTCCTGATGCCGTTATGGGAGGCGCAAAGGCGCGAACCCATTGAATGATCTCGTCAATTTGAAGAGATATCGGTTGCATCTTTATTTTGAATTGAGGAGACTGGAGGAAGTCCGCTACATGACCTTTTAGACTGACGCTGTTATTTTTTCCTGCACGTAGCACCATGCTATTTATGTTGAGCAATTGTGGCTTGGTGAAAATTTGAATATTAGTTTGGGCGAGAAGGTCTGGAACTATCTGCTCTTGGTCCAAATGAAGTTGCGTGTGCTTGACTCCAAGTATCCCCGTTAATTGCCCTCCTGAAAGTCCGGTGAGAGAAGATTTAAGATTCACCGCAACCTGAGTTTTCAGTTTGACGTTAGATTTTTCATTAGATTCAAAGAAAACATTGTAAACGGAACCCGAAAAAGCGGGACTCATGAACAATCCAAAATGGGCAGAGATATTTTCGCTTAAAGCCTTGATCTTGGTGTCTAGAGAAAGGCCATAGAGTCCAGCGCGCGACCCGTCTTCTAACTTGGCGTTGATGCGAATATTCTGAATTGCCGCACGACGAATTTCTATGCCAATGGGTAGTTGAGGGAGTTTGAATTCTTTAGTCGGGGGAGCTTTTTCGATCACAGGTTCTGCTGCGGTTTTGCCTTGCAAGCCTTCGATCATTCGTTCGAGGTTCCAACGTCCGTCGCTTTGCTCTAGAAATAATTCGGGTTGGTCTATGACGGCTTGCATTATCAACAATTTTCCACCCAAAATTGCCAGCAAGTCATAATCCAGATTAATGTCTTTAACTTTTAATATGGGATGTTGTACACCAATATCTAGTTCGGAAATCCTCAATCCATCTAAGAGTTGGAAGTCGATGGACTTGATGCTGACAGGAACTTTGAGGACTTTGCTTAATTCTTTTGCAATGAAAGGCGTTAGAAATTTTCCAGGAAAGGCATATTGCAAGAGGGTGCATACAAGAAAAAAAAATCCAACTCCAAGCAATAGCAGTCTGGAAATGAGATGCGTCAAAGAAGAGAAAAAACCCTTTTGGGGACTGGGCTTTGGGGATTTCTTCTTGGGAGGGACCTTGTTTTCTTCCTTCTCGGGCCCTGTTTTCATATCTTTTATCAGATTGATTTCCATTATGTCATTGTCTTTTCGTCCAGCTTTTATAGCATTTTTGAAAAGACGCAAAGAGCCTTTCAATTACCAAAGTTCAATGACAAGGCCTTGTCTATCCAGATGACTGACACTTACCCTTGAGGAGTGAATTAAGTATGTGAATTTATTGAGGATAAATATTATATGTTATGAATAATTGCAGAGTCAAAAAATAGTTTACTTTTAACGACCAGAGGCATAATATTAGGTTCTTTAAAGCAGGACTCATGGTTTTTTAATCGGAATCCTCGCCTACTGAAGTGTCTCATCCGCCGCTCTAAGGGGCCATCCCCTAGCCGGGTTTACACCGGGCATTGCGGAACGCAAGTCGACCAATCTTCAATTCATTCGCATAAAGTACGCGACCCTATTCTAATTCATGTCATTTTCACAACAAGCCTTATTGGCGAATGCAGGTCAGCGCCGGAAAATGGTCGAAGATCACCTTGTCGGAAGAGGGATCACAGACCCTCGGGTACTTTCTGCAATGCGGAAGGTTCCTCGTCACCTGTTTGTAGAGGAGTCCCTCGGGCATAGAGCTTATGGGGACCATCCTTTGCCTATCGGGGAAAATCAGACAATTTCCCAGCCCTATATTGTAGCGGTGATGACTGAAGCCCTTGGACTCACGGGCAATGAGCGAATTCTGGAAATTGGAACAGGCTGTGGATTCCAGTCCGCCATTTTAGCAGAACTTGCGAGCCAAGTGTTTACAATCGAACGCTTGAGCGTGTTGTCTAAAAAAGCGAGGGGTTTGTTGGGCAATCTGGGATATTCTAACATCAATTTTAAAGTGTTTGATGGCTCTTATGGTTGGCGTGATCAGTCCCCGTTTGATGGTATTTTGATCACCGCTGGTGCGCCAGAAATTCCCTCTGCTCTGATAGACCAATTGACAGAAGGTGGAAAAATTGTAGCCCCCTTGGGTGATTTGGAGTCTCAGAAACTGGTTGTGGCCACACAAAAAGATGGCAAGTTATCGCAGAAGGTGATTGGCGATTGCAAATTTGTTCCCTTGGTGGGAAAATCCGGATTGACTAGCGGCAGGCCAGGCTCAATTTGAGGACTGCTTTTAAATAGGCACCTATAAAATATAAGCTGGATACATTGTGGAAAGAATAGCCAATACCAAATAAATTGTTTCATAGTCGAGTCTGCGACCCCGGCCCGAGCGGCTCATTAGACAGACCCGGTCAGTAGAAAATTATTAAGTTCAGGATTGTGCTTGTGCGGTCACGAGTTTTTATAACGCATAGCCCATTGCCCCCGACAGTTTGTTGGGAAGGAGAAACCCATGTTTTCGAGAATTAAAAAAGACGGTGAATTTGTTTTAAATAATGGCGTAAAGTCTAAATACGACTACGATTACAGTTCGCTTTCTGATGAAATGAATGCCGCGTATTGTGAATTGTTGATGCGTAAATTGTCAGATTGGCAGGTTCGTCATGGAAAATTTACCGTTATCGTTGGGATGGAAACGGAAGGCATCCGCATAGCTTATCGCTTGTCCCAGGAAATGAATCTACCCTTCCATGTAGTGCCCCACAACAGAGTGGCTTTTTCTCAACTTACGCCACCTCTAATATCAGGGGATCCTCATTTTTTAATCGTTGATGATATTGTGACGACGGGGTCCTCTTTTCTTCGTGCCGTCAACTTTTTGGAAATTGAAGAAAAGCCCGAGACCGTTACCTTTGCTTGTATGATACGAAGAGATCCAAAGAATCTTGATTATAGCGCAGTGCATGGAGATGCAAACAAAGAGCAATTCCATGTACCAGATGAAAGGCAGGACTTCATCGATAAACGCTTGGTATCTCTGTATAGTGAGTGATAGTAAGCGCGGTCAGAGATAGTAGGAAGGTCTTAGATGGTTTTTTATTTTGAGGGAAATGAAAGCAGGCGTGTTTCCCGTAGTTACGTTACGGGTTACTGCAAGCTTGATACTTTATTGTAGAAAGCATTCATTGCGAATGATCTCTATTTTTAAAACCCATTCAGTAACTCCAAACCCAGGGTCTGGGTCTTCCTTCAGCTTCTTGCAAGTCGTCGAGGTGTAGGAAGCGTTTTTCGTGTGATCCATTTTGTTTGATGCCGATGCCGGTAAAGCCCAATTGTGTTGCAAGCTCTATCAAGCGGTGAGCGTCTTTTCCACGGGTCAACACATCGACGGCCCTCCCTGTAGTGTGCGGACCTCTCTTTCCAGTTTTTGATACTTCGCTATTGTGTTCTGAACATCTAAAAGCACTCGACAATCGCATGCCCTTTCCAAATCGGACGCGGAGTTCCTCCAGCCTCTCCATAAAACCATCCTCCATTTTTGCATTACCACAACACTTACAAGCCAATTCATTTTTTGAAAAATGCGTTGAACTTTCCATAATATGATCCTCATCATTTAATTTGGGCATGTTTTAAAATACGAAATCTCCATATATTCAGAATGCTTGGTCGGACAGTTAGGGGGAGCAAGGGAATAGCAACGGGAGAGAACTTAATGGGGAGAGGGGGGAATTGTGATTCCTATTCTCCCTGTAGCAACACCAGCCCTAAAAAACGTCGTGCTAGATCAGGGGGCAGACGACTTGAGAGAATTTGAAGGAGAATCCTCGCATACCGAAGGGACTAGCTAAACTGTGCTTGCTGGTCTGAAAGATTTGTAGGCAGGCAACTGAAACCTCTCCTGCCTGGTCTTGGCGGCGGCTCGCCGATTATTCAATAGCGAGGAAGCCGCAAGCTTGGTAACAGGCGTTACAGTTGATGCAAAGATCCATATCGATGTGTGCAGGTTCTTTACGCGTACCGCCTGTGATAGCACCCGTGGGGCAGGGCTTAATGCATGCGCCGCAGGCAACACAGTCGTCGGCCTTGACGACATAATGGTACAGTCCTGTACATTTGGCGGCATCACAAATTTGGTCGGTGATGTGTCGCTCGTACTCGGCTCGGAAATATTTGATGCCTGTCAATACAGCATGAACGGCAGTTTCGCCGAGTCCGCAAAGAGAGGTCATGTTGACTTCCTGACAAAGCTTTTCTAGCTTGTCGATGTCTTCCAGCTTGCCTCTGCCTTCAGATATATCGTCGAGCTTATTTTTGATGATGGTGAGACCTATTCGGCAAGGTGTGCATTTGCCACAGGTTTCAGCTTCGTTAAATCCGATAGAAAATTTAGCCAGATCAATCACGCAGGCAGATGCATCGTAAGCAGCAAAACTGGCCTGACCCATGATGACACCGACATCAAGCAAACTTTCATAATCGGTTTTAGTGTTAGCCAACTCAGGCGGTAAAAATCCACCCGTAACACCACCCGCATGAATGAGCTTCAAAGCCTTCTTTTTTTGTATACCGCCACAAAAGTCCTCGATCACGTCATTGAACGTGGTGTTCATATCGAGTTCCATGAGGCCGTTGTATTTGATATTTCCGGAAATAGCCCAAACTTTACATCCGTTAGCGTTGTCGGGACCCATTGATGCATACCAGTCAGCACCTTTTTTGACGATGGCCGGTACAGTTGCCCATGTTTCGGCATTGTTCAGCAAGGTGGGTTTTCCCCAAAGCCCCTGGTTACAAGAATGAGGAGGCTGAGCCTTTGGCATAGGGCGTTTGCCTTCGACAGATTGCATCAAAGCGGTGGACTCACCATTGATAAATGCTTCCATGCCTTCGTGGATACTGATGTCGATACTGAAGTCGCTACCGAGGATATTTTTACCGAGAAAACCGTGTTTGCGAGCGGCTTCCAGTGCCATATTCAAGCGCTTTACGGCAATGTGGTAATCGCTTCGGGTGTATATGATTCCTTCCGTTGCCTGAATAGCGTAAGCACCAATGATCAAACCTTCGATGACTTGATGAGGGCAACCTTCCATAATCGAGCGATCCATATAAGATGCGGGATTGCCTTCATCGCCATTGACCATGATATAGCGGGTCCCTAAATCGTCGGTGGGGGCATTTGCAGTCTTTTCCCATTTGACACCTGTTACAAAACCGCCGCCGCCTTTACCACGTAAGCCCGATTTTTTGATCTCTTCAATCAACTCACCAGGCTTGAAGGATTTGATAGCCTTCTTCAATCCCTCATATCCGCCAACCGCGATGTACTCATCGATACTCTCAGGGTCAATGTTTCCGCCAAATTCTGTTGCGACTCGGCTTTGTTTTTCGATATTTTCGTAATAGTCATCTTTTGCCGCCGCTTTTTTGAATACCTTGCCGCCTACAATATGATCTTTAAGAATTTTAGAGACCATATCGGGTTTTACTTTTTCGTAGGTAACTCGTTTCTCGCCGGGGATATACACATCAACCAAAACGTCGCGGCTACAATAACCACGACAACCGACTTGCCCCATCTCACAATTTTTGTCACCCAATTCAGCGTTCGCCGACATTGCAGAAATTTGTTTTTCAAATTCTGCGTAGACGTTTTCTGCACCTTCCGCGATGCCGCTGAGGCTTCTGCAAACGGTGATTTTTATGGTGCCTTGTTTTTGTTCTGTGGCCTGTTCTTTGGCTTCGGCAACTGGCATGAAACGGTCTCCTGATATTTGCTTTATGGGGAATCTAACATTCCCCTTAATTGAATAAAAAGTAGAAACATTGGACCCGAAAAAAACACGGGTCACTGAAGTGATTACTGTCTCACAAACAAAGCTGAAAATCCAGATATTCTAGGGGGCTGGACTCAAAAAGTCAATCCCCTGCAAGAACTTTCAAAATATTCCGAGTAAATCCTGTAACTAAACTATAATTAAAGATTTATTTTGATGATCCCTGATTTTTTCTGGTTCGCTCAAAATTAACATAGCAATTATTGCAAATTTGACGACCTACTCGATAACTTTTCCAGCATACAAAGCAACCCTTATTGTGAAAGGTTTGGGGTTGCTAATGAATTTCTGTATAGGGTGCGTTGTCCAGATAGATGCTGTATTTACATCACTGAGTGAGTTTTTAAAAGATGAAGACTCTCTAAAATTACGGTTACAGATGTCGGTCGGCAGGTTTGAGCGTGGGTGTGTTTATTCGTTGGTTCAGGAGGACTCAGGTTCAGTTGCGCTTCCCCAGTTGAGTTTTTCGCGCAGTATTTGGTAGTAGTTTTTTTCAGACGCTCGAATCAGTTGTAAAGTTGTTTTAGCTTTTTTGATTTTTAAGATATCCCCACGTTGGATTTGGCAACTTTCCTGGCCGTCGAAAGTCAGCCGCACATCTTCCTTTTCTGTAGCTAGGTTGATATCTATTTCTGAGTCGTCTGGAATGATAATCGGGCGATTGGTCAATGCGCAGGGACAAATGGGGTTGATGATCAGGTTGTGAATACTGGGATGAATGATGGGACCGCCAGCAGATAGGGAGTAGGCTGTCGAGCCTGTTGGTGTAGCGACGATAAGTCCATCACCACGATACGAGGTCATGTATTGCCCGTCAACCCGAACTTCAAGATCGACGATGCGTGCGAGTGCGCCCTTGTTGATAACCAAATCGTTCAAGACATGATAGTCTGCAATTTTTTCCCCGTTCCGGAAAAGGCAGGCTTCGAGCAGCATTCGGTTTTCTATTTTGCAATTTACAGCAAGAACTTTTTCAAGCGCATCGAATAGTCCCGAACGGGGTACGTCTGTTAAAAATCCTAAATTCCCCAAATTAACCGCAAGAATAGGAGTGTTGAATTTATGAACATTGTGAGTCAGCTTCAGCAATGTTCCATCACCACCTAAAACGACGACTATGTCCGACTTCTCTGCCATTTCAGAAACGGAATTTGTAGAATTTTCGCCAATTAATTTAGCGGCATTGGTGTCGAGAATGACGCTAAGGTCTTTGTCTCGCAACCATTGGACGAGTTTCTTCAGAAGTACCTGATTTTCAACAGGAGAGGGCTTGCAAAATATGCCGATGCGTCGAGGAGAATGTTTCAAGAGACAAGCACTGAATGGGTTGTTTTAGATGATTTTGTTTCAACCTATGTTGGATTGAACTCTGAAAATCGACTTAGAGTTTGCCAAAATCTTGAGGTTTCAGTTTGTCTAGCCAGTCTTGCCATTGCCGGTTTTCTTCTCCTTCAGGCTTCTTTTCGGGTTCAGGCAGATCCAGATGTTTGGCGGCTTCAATGACGGCTTCCTCAACATAGATAGGAGCCTTAACGCGCAAGGCCAAGGCGATAGCGTCGCTGGGACGAGAATCAATCGTCAATTGGTTCTCGTTATGGCTTAAAGAGATGACTGCAAAAAAAGTGTTGTCCTTGAGATCTGTCACTAAAATATGATTAACTTTTGAGTTCAAACCCTGCACCAGATTTTTTATCAAATCGTGGGTCATGGGCCTTGGCGTTGAGACTTTTTCCATTTCGAGAGCGATAGCATTTGCCTCGAAATAGCCTACCCAAATGGGCAAAGATCTTTCACCCTTCAAGTCTTTCAATATAATAATTGGCATGTTGGTGAGGGGGTCCAGCGTTAGACCTTCCACCTTCATTTCGATCATGTTATTTACCTTTGGTCGAGTCAGAATTTGGTTGCAAGTCTGGAATTTTAACAGTATCCCAGTAAAAAAAGATCGGGGGGCAAGCTTGGTAATTACTTATTTTAACTGAGAGACCTTCTCCAAATATAGTTAAACAAAATGATTTTGTCAACGATGGCTTTAGAGGAGGAAATATCAGTCCTTTGATTGCTCGCGTTTTAGAAATTCTAGTAATTTACTTTGAACAGCCGTAGGCATTTCTATTTTGCTCAAATTTTCTCGGCAGAGATTGGTCGTTGTTTTATAAGTATTCAGAAACGCAACGCAAGGTGGACAATCCTGAAAGTGTTCTTCCAGATTTGCGTGGACTTCTGGGGCCAACTGGTCGTCCAGATAATCGTATAAAAGGTCCAGACATTCTTTACAGCAGATCATTATTTATCCTCCCCGGAGCGATACTCTTCAAAAAAAGAAGAAAGTTTTTTTCTCAAAAATAAACGCGCCCGGTGCAGTCGAGATTTGACGGCAGGTATTGTAAGTTCTAGTATTTCGCCCACCTTTTCTGTGGAAAATCCTTCGACATCGCGCAAAAGAAAAACCACTTTTTCCTTTTCAGGAAGCTGGTCCACTGCTTTTTGAATGATGCCCCGAGTTTCGTTGGCAAAAAGAAGCGATTCGGTGTTTTCCGACCAATCTTGAACTTTTTCCTGTTGAAATCCCGCCTTGTTAAAAGTTGGAAGCAACTCGTCAATAGAAACGCTTTGGTCTTTCTTCCGGCTCCGCAATTTCATATATGAGGCGTTCAGGGTAATACGATAAACCCAACTGGAGAATGCTGATTTGCCTTGAAAGGTATGAATTTTCCTAAACAAAGTCAGTAAAACATCCTGGGTCACGTCCTGAGCGTCCATCTGATTACGTGTCAGATTGAAACTCAACGCATAAATCTTTTTTTGAAAGCGCTCGACAAGTTGGTCAAAAACCTCCATGTTGCCTGCTTGGAGTTTTCGGACAAGTTCGTCTTCGATCGCTTTCTCTGCCGCTTTTTCTTCTTTTGGGTCTAAGGCCATTTTAAGATCCATTTCACAATTTCCGCGCAAAGATCAGCACGAGGACCTTTTGATTTCGACCCAATGGTTATTAGATGCTTGGCACAGGTCATGGTTTCGCGAAATTACGCCAGAAAGGTAATAACTTTAGACCTTTCTTTGGAGATATAGAGGTTGGCGGTTTCATTCGACCGATAGCGAATGCTTGCAATGAACAATCCATTCTATTTTTCGGTTTTTTCGGTCTGTGATTCTTCGGGAGTTTCTGCAGAAGTTTCTACGGGAGTTTCCGAATTTTCCTCAGTGTTTTCAGCCAGAGCAGGTGCCTCGTCTCCAGGAGTCTCTTCTTCGACTTCTCCAGCTTCCTTCATGGATTTCTTGAAATTCTTGATGCTGTTTCCAAATGCACTTCCAATTTCAGGCAGTTTGCCCGCGCCAAAAATGATCATTATAATTACGAGAATGATCATTAATTCTGGCAAGCCGATTCCCATCATAAGATTTTTCCTTCTATTAAATTATTGTCTGATTTTTTTTAAAGGCTAAATTGTAGCGCTTAATCAAGGAGATAACAATTTGATTCCCTTGTTTTTCACAAATTAAAGCGAATATTAACGATAGTTTTTGAAGACTTCCACTGGCAAGGCAGATCGCTGGGAAAACTCACTGAAAATAGCAGCTTGTGATGACTCAAAGAAAAGCCTGTCAGCATCATGTTTCTAGACTGGCCGGGTGGTGGGTTTTACCACCACAAATGCTTTGTTGGCGTAGATATCGATATCCCAGTTCATCCTGTCCCCCAGGCGCGCGAGTGCGGTATTGCAAAAGAAATTGACGTGAGTGAAGTCGTCTTTGTACCACCAGTCGGCGAATTGTTGCGGTGCATTGTCTAGGTCAATGAATTCATTGGAGAGGGCCGTGGAGCATAGAAAAATTCCGCCCGGTGCAAGAACTTTGTCGATTTCCTGTATTTCACCCCATAGATCATGCAGGTGCTCGACGACTTCCAGAGCGATGATGAGATCGAAAGGTTGTGAATAATTTTGATCCTTTAGATAACCATTTACCATGGGTTCCAGAGCCGTAACGGTATAACCCCGACTTTTCAGCTCCTGCGCAAGCTCGCCTGATCCCGATCCAAAATCGAGAATATTTTGAGGGTGCAGATAATTCTGGGCCATTTGCAAAAGAACATCGACCTGACTTTTCCAAAACTCAGCCTGGGTATCCTCCCATTGGCTTTTGTAGTGCCCGTCCTCTTTATCTCTTGGTGGGTAATCGTTGGTGAAAATGAGACTGCATTCCGGGCATTTGTAAAATGACCGTTGGTCTGCATAGAAAAAAACGGAAACAGTCTCACAAATTTTACATATTGCGTTCATATTCATATTTCTGAAAGCAGGCATGGCCTGCGGGAAATAAAGGCGGTTACTTGCCGACTGAAACCCCCTATACTATACTTTCATTTCGCCAAAAGGTAGTGCTTCAAAAAAATTAGAAGACAAACCATGACAAACATAATGCGATGAATGATCTGGAAGATCGAATCAAACTGGGTGATTTTGTAAAATACATGGTTAAATTGTGTCTGGTTGTCAAATGGTCTCTTGCCCTCAGTTGCGCTGGAATCAGTGCCTTGATCCACTGGCAATTTTCTTCCTCTGTAATAGACACTCTGGCGTGCGCGTTGTTCTTTGGTTTATTGAGTTTGCTACTTTGGAGCGAGAAAGTAGAGCTAGCACTCATCCCGGGGCTATTGAAGAAATTCAGCCAAATATTTCCCGTCAACAGTGCGGGCAGGGAGTTAGCGATAGATCGACTGGTGAACATGGATTTTGAGAAAAATTCATTTCAACTGCGGTTTTGTCTCGAACTACCGGGCTATCATTATGTGTCGGTTTCCAGAAAGAAAAACGAGTATTCGATTCAAAAAAGCTCTGAAGCCAGTGAAAGTCTGGATGACATCAAACAAAGACCGAAAGAGTTCCAACCCTTGCTCTCTCCATTCCCTGACAAAAGGGGAGGGATTGAAGATGAATGAATAGCGGGGAATTGTGCGCCAGTGAGAGCCTATAGAAACGGTTTCTGGGCACTCACATAGACCGCGTCGCTCAATGAATATTCTCCCGATGGCAAATCCCAGCATTCAACCTGTCTCAACCAGATATCCAGAAATTGATCGTCATTCAAGTCGCAAGCGGGCTTGGTGTATCGTTTGAAGGCAATTTCGTTGAGAGACTCTGAAAAATGCTTTCGGGCCGAACGCAAAAACGAATCGGTGTGATTGAGGCGCGAAACTTCATCTTCTCTACCCACTGAAAAATGACCCGATAAATGAAACATCGTGTTTTCAAATCCTGCCCGATCCAGCATTTGACGATGCGTCTTGATTGTGAAGTGATTGATGTGTTCCTTGATGAACCATGAATACGCCGTCTTGTCTGGTAATAAGTGATAGTTCAAGTTATCGAGATTAGGAGTAGAAAGGATCAACCTGCCACCCGGTTTGATCCACTTCCAAACCTTGCGGACCATCTCCAGCGGATCGAAAGCGTGTTCCAGAACCGCCAGCATAACGACCGCGTCGAATTGATCCTCCGGGAAATCCAGATCGTTGACATAAGATTGAACGATATCGACCCCAAGAACCTCCTTGCCCAGTTTTCCCGCCATAGGGGAGGGGTCCACACCCACTGCATTCCAGCCCTTTTTTTCAGCAAGCGAAACCAGAGCACCAATACCGCAACCAATGTCCAGAAAATTCCCCGGCACCATTTTGTGATGCGCCAGAATGTCCATGACAATCTCGACCGCAGTGATATTGACCTTTTGGTAAAACTCTTCGCCATGATAATAGGCCTCCACCGCCTCATTGCTGGGACGCGGATTGTAATATTGAAAATCACACTGGACACAGCGCGAAAGATAGAATCCGTTTGCCGTAGTCAAAACCGGAGCCGTCTCCTCCGAACCGCACAAAGCGCAAGGCGTTTCAATCAACTCGTCACAAAGAACTGCTGTCATATATTGTTCATCCTCTGATTGGTCCGAATAAAAATCCCTGAAAATAGACTCATCGACATTTCAGGAATTTTCCTTGACCCCATTTTGCAGACATGAAAATGAAAACGTAGCAAGTTCTACTGATGTAGGGGCGGTACCACCTTATTGCCCGAGGGTGAGAATGAAATAAACCGCAGAATCTTTTATAGGAACAGACCCCCGTGTCTGCCTACACCGAATTGAATTCGGGCAGGGTATTTTTATTATCAGTCATGTTAATCAGGTATAATGATGGCTCAAATTATTTTATGGGCGAACAGTAAGGATAGCTGGTTGAAGATACTCTGGTAAAAATCTGTACTTTTTTTAAGGCAATTAATAACGTTAAAACATTAAGAATAGAAGATTATTTATGGTAATTAACCAAAAAGTTTTAGGATTTGTACTAATAGTTTTTTTAGTAGGGCTTTTGTGGTTATTTATTACAAGCTTGATATCTGCGTCTCCTGGAATAACTGCGGCTATAATTGCTGGAGTTGTTGCTATTTCTGGGGCAATTTATACTCACACTCAAACACGCATTCGAGAAATTAAAGCAAGGCATTTTATTGAGAAAAAAAAAGTGTATATGGATTTTATTGATTTGCTCTTTCACTTTTTGCGTAACTTTGAGAATAAACAGAAAATAGAAAGTGAGGAAGTGGCGGGTAGGATTTTGATACGCCCCTAGATTTATAGACACCTTGTAAGGTAAAAATAGAATCACCAAACAAGGAGTTTATGATGACAAAAGGAATACGTTACACAGAAGAATTTAAGAAAGATGCGGTTTCTCAGGTCACAGATCGGGGCTATTC
>JAJDBG010000123.1 GCA_029261475.1 Nitrospinaceae bacterium | reverse complement strand
TTATTTTAAAATAATTTAAAGGCATCTCTGATTGATTGAATCATTCGTTTGAAGGCAAGTTCTCATTTTATAACTGCCGCTCAGGCTGAACAATTATTAGAAGTGTCCTTAAAAGAATCTTCAATTTGTTACCTGGATCGATTCTATGGACAGTTATTGGGTGGAGTTCAAAACTCCGTTTCTTTGTTTTGCTGGTTTTTCGGGTGTTGGAAAAACAACATTGCTGGAGAAGTTGATTCAGCGATTCTCGGAAGACACCACACGAGTGGGTTACTACAAGCACGATGCCCACCGTTTCAGCATGGACAAGCAGGGAAAAGACACCGAGCGTTGTTTTAAGGCGGGGGCGGGTATCATTGCCATCAATGATCCGCGTCACTTTGCCGTTGTCGCACACGATGCCTTCAAGCAACAAACGATCACACACGCATTGGAGCAATGCGACTGCATATTGATCGAAGGCTATAAAAAGTCGCCTTACGATAAGATTGTTTTTCTGGACGCGAGGGGCAAAATGCCCATTCCCGAAGACAGTGAAAATATTAAAGCTGTGATTCATCAAGGTGTTCCGAGCGTTAACCCGGCACTCACCGTCCCCCAATTTCACCGCGATTCAATCGACGAAATATATGCTTTTGTAAGAGATCTTTTCAAGGCTCGATCGGCACCCTTGTTTGGGGGCGTGTTCATTGGTGGGCAGAGCAAGAGGATGGGACGGCCCAAGTTTTCCTTAACCTATAACGGCACATCCGAAGCCGAGCGAATGGCAGGTCTTCTGCAAGAATTTTGTGAAAAAACCTGTTTTTCCTCGCGAGCAGATTTAGAGACCGATTCTTTGGCGCACTTGCAGGACATCGAACGCATCAATGACGAACATATTGGGCTAGGACCCGTTGGAGGGCTGGCCACCTTGATGGGGCGGTACCCCGACCGAGCCTGGATAATCGTTGCTTGCGATATGCCCTTTTTGACGCGAGAGAGTCTGGAAGAGATTGTCCGAAAACGCGATCCACTCCGTTATGGAACCTGCTTTGTTCAAAAAGGGATGCTGGGATACGAGCCCATGTGTGCCATCTACGAACCGAAATTTATTTCACCTTTATATAAAGCCATGTCGCGCCGGGAACTATCCCTCAAGCGCATCATCAACGAATTGCCATTTCAGGAAGTCGGCATCTCGCCCGATTCCCGATCCCATTTCATGAACGCCAATACTCCCGATGAGTATGAGTTTGCCCGCACCCGACGGGAACAGGAGAACGAAATAGAATGAGCCTTATCAAAGTAGACGAAGCAAGAGAAATCATCCTGTCCAGAATCCAGTACATGGGTGCTGAGAAGATACCCCTCACTGAAACGCTTGGCAGAGTTTTGTGTGAAGACATCATCGCACGGCGTAACAACCCGCCTATGGATAACTCTGCTATGGATGGCTATGCCCTGATAGCAGAAGATGTGAAAACCGCAAGCCCTGAAAATCCTGTTCCTTTGCAAGTGGTGGGAGAAGTTGCCGCAGGTTATACCGCACAAGGCGAGTCTTTGAAGTCAGGCCAGGCCTTACGCATTATGACCGGTGCGCCCATTCCTCCCGGTGCCAATGCCGTTATCATGCAGGAAGACACCGAACGTGATGGTGATCGATTGCTTGTCAAAGACATGGCCGAGGTCGATGAAAATATTCGCGAGGCGGGAGAAGACGTTAAAGTAGGTGAGGTTGTTGTCCCGAAGGGAACCCTCATTCGCCCCGCACACATCGGTATGATGGCGACGGTCGGTCGATCCCAAATCTTTGTTGGGCGTCGCCCCACCGTAGCTGTACTGTCTACGGGAGATGAAATCCTCGACCTCGACGACCAGCCAGAAGGCCCTTGCATCTATAACAGCAACGGTTACATGTTGTCAGCGCAAATCCGTTCAGCCGGAGGTGTGCCTCATTACTTGGGTATAGCGCGTGACACAGAAGAAGATCTGATGGAAAAATTTCAATGGGCATTGCAATGCGATCTCATTGTTTCATCTGGAGGCGTTTCCGTTGGCGATTACGATCTCGTCAAATCGAGCTTGAAGAAAATCGGTCAGGAGATGTTGTTCTGGAAAGTGGCAATGAAGCCCGGCAAGCCTTTGGCCTTTGGGCAAATTGGAGACACTCCCATTTTCGGGCTTCCCGGCAACCCTGTTTCCTCCTTCGTTTCTTTCGAACAATTTGCAAGGCCCGCCATTCGCAAGATGACGGGTAGGGCGGACTTGCTCAATGCAAGCGTGCAAGCGAAGCTCACCCATTCTGTGACCAAAAAAGCCGGACGCCAACACTTCCTAAGCGCACGAACGGTATGGGAAAACGATGGTTATATTGTGACTCCCGAAGGAGCGCAAGGTTCCGGTATTTTGAAATCTGCCGCTCATGCCAACAGCCTCATGGTCTTCCCACTGGAAGCAACCGAATTGGCGGTTGGCGCACAAGTCACCGTCCAGCTTTTAGAGTAGACTTATTTAGGGCAGGTGTTCCAAATAAAAAGATGTTTGTTGTAGGGGCGAATCCAGGCATTCACCCAAAATTTACTATTTCAAAATTGAGGATTTCATAATGGGAGATCCCATTCACATTATAGAGTTGATCGATCAGGTTCTGGAGGAGACGGCAGATCGCCCGGGTCTTCAGGAAAAAATATACGATTTGCGAGATGCTTTGTTTCAGGCTCAGCAGATGGCAGGTCAATTTGAAGCGAAGATCAATACGCTTGAAGAAGCCATTGAGAAATTAAAATCACCGGCTCACCGCATTGGTACGGTGCTGGGCAAGGGACAGAAAGATTTATATCGCGTCAATATTGGCGGGACAGAGTACCAGTCTCAAGTAGACCCCAGTGTTTTGGAAGACGATGTTCTTGAGCCAGGTGACCAGGTTGCCTTGAACGAGGGATTCGTAGCCATTGCTAAATTGGAGCACCCGGGTAGCGGTGCTTTGAGTCGCATCAGCACCCGGCTTGCAGATGGCAGTTGGCTGGTTTCATCGGGCGGAAGCACGGGCACGGAAACAATGGTGCAGGCCCGACCTGGACTCGACGTTTCGTCTTTGCGTGAAGGCGATGAGGTGATGCTTGATCCGAGTCAGAAGATCATCATCGACCGTTTGCCAAAACGCGAATCGAAGTCGTTCGTTCAAGACGATTTTGTCAAGACAGATTGGACGCAAGTAGGCGGGCAGGAAAAAGTGATCGAAGAAGTTCGCAAGGTCATTGAGTACCCCATCCTGCACAAAGAACTCATCGCGCAGATGGAGTTTCAGCTTCCCAAAGGGTTCCTTTTTTACGGCCCTCCCGGCTGTGGCAAGACTCTCATAGGCAAAGCCATTCTCACTGAAGTCATCAAGCGCATGGGCGAGGACAAGGATCGCCCGTTGGAAGGCCGTTTCATCCATGTCAAAGGTCCCGAAATTCTCAACATGTGGTTGGGTGAGTCCGAGCGCAAAGTCCGCGAAATTTTCGCCAAGGCGCGTGACTATAAAGAGAAGGGGCACGTGCCGTTCATCTTCATTGACGAAGCCGAATCGGTTCTTGGCACCCGGCAGGCGTGGCGCGGAAATAATATCTCAAACACGCTCGTTCCCATGTTCTGCGCCGAGATGGATGGCATCGAATCTCTCAATGATACCGTTGTTATTCTCGCCACGAACCGGCCCGACCTCATTGATCCCGCTATCTTGAGACCGGGGCGAATCGACCGCAAAGTCAAAGTAGGCCGACCCGATCGTGCGAGTTGTAAAGACATACTTCGCGTTTATCTGAAGGAATCGCTCCCTCGGGAATTTGCAAGCTTTGATGAAATGGCAGAGCCTTTTCTGGATCGACTTTTCAGGAAGACCGCCGATCAGGAAACATTGGTCATGACTTTGAAAAGCGGCGGATTCAAAAAACTGTACTGGAAGGATTTCATTTCGGGTGCGGTCATAGAGAGCATTGTCAAACGTGCGAAAGAGAAGGCCGTGGAGCGAGCGATTGAAGGCGGGGAGTTGGTTGTCCGTCTTGATGATTTGCTGGAATCCCTGAAAACAGAGTTCACAGAGAGCCAGTTGTTGCCCGCCGAATCAAATATGGAAGATTGGCTGAGACTTCTCGATGTAGACCCGCGTCACGTTGCCCGAGTGCGTCGTCCTAGCGAAACAGATAAGGCGGCCCAGACCACCCTCAACCGGTCCATCATATGATCGATTTGCCGCCTTTGATGGGAATCGAAACAGAGTATGGGATCATACGCGAATCTGAAAAGAAATCCGATCCTGTCGAAGAATCCATGCAATTGCTAAAACGTTGCTCCGCGCCAAGCGTGTTCGGTGCCTGGGCATATGGGCGCGAAAACAGCCACTTGGATATGCGTGGATTCCGCGTCGGCTCTTTGGCTCAAGATGAAGAAGAAGATGCCTTTTGTGCTGAAGATCGCAAACGATCCTACAGTTACCTGGAAATGAAATGCGACCGAGTGCTGACCAATGGTGCGAGATTCTATAACGATCACACGCATCCTGAATACAGCTCACCGGAATGTAACGACTTGTTTCAGCTGGTTGCCCACGATGTCGCGGGCGAGCATATCGTTGCACGTGCTACGCAATTGCGAAATCAGGATTTGGGTGAATCGTCTGTGCAGTTGTTCAAGAACAACACCGATTACATCGGTCACAGTTACGGGACTCACGACAACTATTTGATCGCACGCGAAATTCCATTCGATGACCTCGTTCAGGCTTTGGTGCCCTTCCTTGTCACCCGTCAATTATACGCCGGAGCAGGGAAAGTGGGTTACGAAGGTGATGGTGAGCCGTTTCATGGATTGCAGTTATCGCAACGTTCCGATTTCGTAGAGACCGTGTTGAGCATCGAAACCATGACTCAGCGGCCTATCATCAATACCCGTGACGAGCCGCACGCCAGTAGTAAAGATTACAGACGATTGCATTTGATACTTGGCGACGCCAATATGTCGGCTTATGCGACAGCACTCAAAGTGGGAACCACTCGCTTGGTTCTTGGTCTCATCGCTCGGGGAGCGGGCCCCGATTTCGAACTGGAAAATCCCGTTGCCGACGTTGCCCGAATTTCGCGTGACCTGAACACACCGTTAAAACAAACAAACGGTAAAACGGTGACATCGTTGGAAATTCAGTTTGCCTATTTGGAGCAGGCTCAGAAAGTATGGCGGGATCACAACGAAGAATGCAACTGGATACTCAACGAATGGAGTCGAACCTTAAGCGATCTTCAGCAAGATCCTGAAAAACTTTCAGATCGCATTGACTGGGCGATCAAGCAGAAATTGTATCGACAATTCATGGAGTCCGAAAATCTAGGCTGGGATGATCCCTGGTTGCAAAGCCTTGATTTGGAGTATCACAATCTTGATCCAGAGCGAGGACTCTATAGAGGGCTTGAGCAAGAAGGTCAGGTTTTGGAATTATTTAAAGGAAGCGAAATCGAATCGGCGATAGAAACACCACCGGTTGGAAGTCGAGCCTGGATCCGTGGGAAAATGGTTGAGCATTATGGAGACGACATTCAGTCCATTCATTGGACCGGGCTCAAATTGAAGAACGGCGACGTTCTGGACTTGACCTCTGTGATTAAATCTGATGAAGTAGAGACTTGGATTAACGATAACAAGGAGAAATGGCAATGGAAATGAACGATCCCCTGCGTCGGGAAAAACGCGACGCCCCCAAACCAGATAGCTCCGAAGGTGGACCGAAAGCACCCGAGTCGGTCAAACCCGGACGTGATAATATTTTAAAACGCATGAAACGTGTGGATCCAAAACAATCAGAAAACTACAAACAACGTACGGGCCAATGATGGAAAGAAAAGATATGCCTCGTCCCTCGGGTGATTTTTTTGGATTGCTGGAGCAATCGGGCTACCGCTGGCGCGATAGAGTCTTAGCTCCCTCAGGCACCCAGACGGGGTTGACTCAGGGAACCACTGTGATGGCATTCCATTTTGACGGGGGTGTCCTCGTCGCTGGCGACCGGCGTGCCACCGCAGGGAACGCTATCATGTACGAGCGTTGTGACAAGGTGATACCCGTAGACGATTATTCGCTGATGGCTATCGCAGGCGTGCCCGCTACCGCATTTGAGATGGCGCGAATTCTTTCACATAATTTTGAATTTTTTCGGCGCTCTCAACTGCAATCGATGAGTGCCGAAGGAAAAGTGCGATCGCTTTCACGTTTGTTGAAAGACAACGCTGGAATGGCTCTGCAAGGCATCGGCGCAGTGAGTCCTATTTTTGCGACTTACGATCAGCAGGCAAAGCGAGCCCTGATCTATTTCTACGATATGCTTGGAGCCGAGTTTCAGATAAGAACGCATACAGCAACCGGCTCGGGTTCCCCGATGATCCGTGGTATTTTTGAACACGAAGATATGTGGGGAGCAAAACCCTTGGCGCAAAGGAATCAGGAGGAAGCCGCCCTGCTGGCAATTCGCCTCCTGCAAACAGCCGCACAATTTGATTCGGCTACAGGTAAGGCTCGTCCCGAGGATGATATTTTCCCAACCATTGCGATTGTCTCTGAAGATGGTTACGAATTTCTGGATGATGATAAGATCAGGGCACTTTACGAGCAAGCAATGAAACGCGTTAGCAACACCGACAAAAAATAAAACAGGGTCGGGAGTTCCTGAAAGTTTTATAGAATATATTTCGCCGCGGGCAATTCTTTTGTGATGTTTTTTGTGGCAAAAAATGTTGTCCTGCTTTGTAGCTATAGGCGCGCAGAAGAAGTTGTTTAAAAATACCAAGGAATATCTGAAATACATGAAATCAAGATTTGACCCCCTACCTGTTTCCCGTTCATCATCAAACTACCGATCTCTCTTGCGGAATTTTTTGATTCTTGCAACCCTGCCGATTTTTTTGAGTTTCATTTTTGCTGGTGTCGTGCTGGCGCAAGAAAGAGCGACGGTTGATAAAATATCGGCGCAAATCGAATCCCTGTTTCCTTTGCTGGAGGGTTACATTGTATCGGTGGAGGGAGATCGAGTGATTCTGGATTTCAAGCAAGGCCAGGCTATCTCCAAAGGCGATCGCTTGAAACTGATTCGCTATGGGGCCGATATCATTCATCCCGTCAGCAAAGAGAAAATAGGACGCAAAGAAACCGACCTGGGCGAGGTTGAGGTGTTGGAAGTGCGGCCCGATTTTACGCTCGCTCGTCCTATAGAACCAAAGGCAGAGGTGAAGGTGGGCGATGGCGTACGACTTCCCTTCAAGCAGATCAGTCTTTTGGTTGCGCCACCGCAGGTCGATAGTAAAAAGAAAATCGATGCCCAGCAATTGCAAGTCAACCTGCAACAAAGCTTGGGACAGCGCGCCCGCTTCAAGGTTCCCGTTTTTGAATTGGGATTGTGGATGCTGGAAAACGATCTCGACTTGAAAAGTTTGCGCACTCCAGAAAACCTCGCTCGACTGCAAAAAGAAATCACCGTAAATTTTATTCTTGCTCCCGAGGTCAAAACCATCAGAGGGAAAACGGTTCTCGGTTACAAACTGTATTCCGCGCAGGATGGAACGGTCAAAAAAAATGCGCGCTTACTGGCGCAGAGTTTACCTGTCGAGTCAGAGCGAGGAAAAAGTCGTCCGACACAAAATAATTCCAGGCGCAGGCAACAACAAGAAGACAGCCCATTTGAACTCATTGTCAGGCAAAATTTTAAATTTACCATAGTGGATCTTGACGTGGGCGATGTCACTGGCGATGGCAGAAAAGAACTCATCCTCATCAATGAAAATCGAGTGATGATATACCGCCAGCAAGCAGGGGGAAAGTTCAAGCGGGTTGCACAGTACAAGCCCAAGGGCGACGGACTGGAATTTCTATCCGTAGATGCGCTGGATCTCAATGGCAATGGCAGAGTAGAAATATTTGTTACTTGTAAAGAGAGAGAGGCTCGGCTCGTTTCATTTGTTCTTGAGGTCAAAGGCAAACGATTCCAAACTGTCTGGAGCGGACTCAATCGTTACTTCCGCGTCATACGTTCTTTTGACAGGCCACCGATCATGCTGACGCAAACACCTGGGTTTCAGGACCCCTTCCACGGCCCTATCGAAACTGTGAAGTTTGAGGGTGGAAAATATCGAATAGGTTCAGCCTTGAAAATCCCTGAGAAGTACGGTGTGGAATTCACCCTCTACGGATTCAACCAAGGCGGCTTTTTGAATAAAAAACAACACGATACAATTATTCTTGACAATGACTTTTATTTAAGAGTATATTCCCCGGACGGTCGTATAGTCTTTAAGTCTGAGGAGTATTTCGGGCATGATCCCCGCTTGAACAGCTTGGGTGTTCGCGAGGACTCTTCTGGTTTGGTCATTGAAGGCAAGCCGGTAAGCTACAAGGGAAGAGTGGGGCTGATTCAGCGGAATAAAGAGCGTTTTCTAGCCCTTCCCAAGAACCACCGAATGGGTGGCTCCTTAATGGGGAGTATGGTTGTTGTGAATAGCAACAGTCTGATGGTTCATTCCGTAGAAAAAGACGGCATCGAGAAATACTTTGAAACAAAAAAGCAAAAAGGCTATCAAGCTTCTTTTCAGGTAGTTGACGGACCGGATGCTGCTAAACAGGTATATATCGGGTCTGTTGAGAAGGCTGGGCGGGGTAGCGAAGGTTTGAGTTCGCTGGTTCTATATAATTGGAAAAAGTGAATTCGAGTTTGATTTGTTGAGTGTCAGTTCTTGTAAAGCTTGTTACGATGAGCTTGGGGAGCTGGAGATGGTAAAAATATTGATGAAAATTAGTGATTTATCTGAAAAAGTGAAT
>JAJDBG010000122.1 GCA_029261475.1 Nitrospinaceae bacterium | reverse complement strand
CAAGTGGCTGAAAATAACCAATGTGTACATTGGAATACTCGGACAGATATTTTTTGCAGGTGTCATTTTTTTCTGGCCCTTTATCGATCAAATACTGGTCAAGCTTCTTCCCAAGTTAGAAATGAGCATCATCATTGGATTTTTTGGATTCTCTTTTTACCTGGTTCTGACAGTATGGGAAGCGATCACCTAAACCTCTAATTTGAAGAAAAAAAATGTCTCTCAATACAAAAAAAATAGTCATCCTGATCATCGGAGTATTTTTTCTTGGTGCTCTTTTAATCGTTGGAGCGGTAGAAAACAACAAACGTGTGGTTGGGAAAAAAGCGGCTATAAAAGTCTCTCACACCAGCAAAAAATGCGTTGAATGTCATACCACCACCAGTCCTTCATTGGTGGAGCAATGGCGCAACAGCAAACACGCATTGCGTGGGGTTGCGTGTATGGACTGCCATCAAGCTAAAGAAACCGACAAAGATGCATGGGAGCATGAGGGAAAACTGGTTGCCGTTATCGTTTCTCCCACCGACTGCGCCAAATGTCATAGTAAAGAAAATGAACAATTTCAAACTTCCCACCATGCCGATGCCGGAAAAATAATCGGTTCACTTGACAATGTGCTCGCTGAAGTGGTGGAAGGCAATACCGGCAGACTCGGCCTCGATGGTCAATCCCCTGCCGCCATCAATGGTTGCTGGCAATGCCACGGGTCGGTAGTAAAAATAATGGCAAATGGTCGCCCCGACCCATCCACATGGCCCAACACGGGTATTGGAAGAATAAATCCAGATGGAAGCAAAGGCTCTTGTACAGCCTGTCATTCTCGTCACCAATTTGCCGTATCGCTTGCCCGTCAGCCCGATAGTTGTGGGAAATGTCATATGGGCCCGGACCATCCACAAAAAGAAATTTATGAAGAATCCAAGCACGGTATAGCTTTCAAGGCCTTCAAAGATGACATGAAGCTCGATGCTCAACCTTGGCGCGTTGGTATCGAATACACTGCCGCGCCTACTTGCGCAACCTGCCACATGAGCGCAACAGAAGACATGGAAGTCACCCACGATGTTGGCAGACGCATCTCGTGGAACCTGCGTCCTCCGATTTCTGAAAAAATCGATGCCAAGGCTATCAAAGCAGGTGAATCGGTTGAGCCTTGGGAAGATCGCAGGGATAATATGAAGGAAGTCTGTAGTAAATGCCACTCCGATAGTTATGTGGATGGCTTCTACATACAGTTTGACAGTGCTATCAACCTCTACAATGATAAATTTGGCAAGCCTGCAACAGAAATTATAAACATGATGAAAACTGGCGGTGTGTTGACACCAACAGCTTTCGATGAAGAGCTGGAATGGACCTATTTCTACTTATGGCATCATGAAGGCAGAAGAGCGCGGCACGGTGCATCAATGATGGCCCCAGACTATACTCAATGGCATGGTTTCTTTGAAGTGGCCGAGCGTTTTTATATTCACTTTGTGCCACAAGTAAAAAAAGCCTGCAGAAAAGCCATCAGGAGAAAAAGCAACTCATCTAAAGCGGCCAAAGAAGTGCTTGCTAAATTGAATGAAATACTAAACCGAGAAGAGCACGAATGGTTTTTGGGTAAAATGTCCGCCACAGAAAAAGAAAAGCGGAAGTCAGCGGCCCAGGAATTCAAAAAGCGTTACGCCCAAAATTAATTTTAAACAGCTTCATGTACGTGAAACTTATTTGAATAAAAACCCAAGGATTTTTCTGTAATTCAAAACAACAATTTGTGCATTAAAAAAAACTTGATATCCCAACCCTGTTTATCAACAGTGCCTCGTTAGCAAACCGCTTACGAGGCACTATTTTTTAGGAGTGCCCCTACACTTTAGAAATCATACTGAAGTCCAAAAACAGTATTATGATCTTCTTCTTGAATGCCTGGAGCAGGATTGTTATTGAAATCAAAAATATGAGTGAGGTTTAAGGACCATGCTTCTCCCAGTTTTTGAGAGATGGATATCTCGTTCCTCAAAATATAATCACCCGTTTCTTCAATACTCGGAAATACTACAAAGTTATTAGCAAAAACAAGTTTTTGCGTAATATGATATTTAACATCTCCAGCAAACCTTGCAGTAATAAACTGTTTGTCGTTGCCTTGCTTTAGGTCTTCAGAAAAATAGGTGATACCCGCTTCAAAACTGAGCTTCTTTTTAGAATCATTCCACACCCTGTGGCCAATACCCGGTCCAATAGACAGCCTCAAATTTAGATTCTTAAAATTATCTTTAAAGCCTTCTGTATTTATATTGAAGTACCATTTTTTTTTGAAAAAATGTTTAAAACTAAAGCGACCGTATGAATTTCGAGCCGTCACATTCCCAGTATCTTCAGCATAGAAAGTAAGGAAGCGCATATCAAACTCGTCCTTTTCCAGATGCAATCCCCCATCAGCACCAATAGAATAAGTAGCACGATCTACGTTTCCTGATTGCTGTGATGCACCGACAGTTAGACTTCCGGTCCATGCGGCTGCTTTTTTTTGAGGAGCATTGATTGATTCGACTTTTTTCCAGTCGATCAAAGCACTTTCTTCGCCATCTTTCGGTTTCACTTCCATCAAACCCTTTTTAGTTGGGAGAATATTTCCCTTAAGTGTCCATCCATTTTTCATATGGATTTCAACGGGCGTTGTTGTTGATACATTACGAACCTCCGAAATATCGATTTTGATTTCCTTTGCATACTTTGTTGAAAATACCAAAGCACTAGGATCCAGCTCAAGGATTCGCCCTGTAATGCGATCGCCATTTTTCAATAGAATCTCATCGGCTAAAGATTGATGCGGTAATAAACCATTAAAAGAAAAAATCATCCCTAAAATAATAATTAAATTACTGATTCCCGCTTGAAAAAACCTCTTCATTCTTCCCCCTAAACTGTAATTTTCATTGTCTCAATTAAAAGCGGTAGTGCATTTTTATAGTAAGCTAGCAGACTCTGTGCTTCGAATCTAGAGTTCCATAAAAAATTAAAAATTTGTAGCAAATTAATTCCAATGATTCTTATTAATTCATATTAAATAGAGACCTTCAAATCACTCTACTTTTACGCTTTTAAATAGAGTGATTAATATTGCAGAAAAAACAAACCCTTGCTATTATGATAACTATTCTCAGTATCTAGAAACCCCTTATTTATAGTTAAAAAAGTGTCAAAAACCTCTGTCGATAAAGAAGAAGTTATTTGCAAATGTTTTCAAGTTTCCGAAGAGACCATCCGCAACAGTATTTCGGCAGGCGACCTGGATTCTATTGAAGGCGTCACCAAGGCTTGTGAAGCTGGCGGCGGTTGTCACTCCTGCCATATCCTCATTCAATTCTATATTGATCAATATCAACAAAGTAAAAAAGCTGTTTTACAATCCACTAAAGGAAAAAAATCATCCGGTTTTTGGGGCAAGCTTTTCAGGAAAAATGGATCAACAGCTTAAAATCAAGTTGAAAAATGCCTGTATCACTTTATTCCTTGCTCTATTCCCCAAATTCTCCTAGTTTAGTGATGCGGCTTCGAGCTTTAGCTTCATTTCAAATTTTGAGGAGATCAAACTCATGAAATCTCAAGACTGTATTTTACTTAGCGGCGGTGCAAAGGGTGCTGAGGAAGCGTTTGGCGAACAAGCTGAGAAGATCGGTGTTCAAGAAGTCAATTACAGCTTTGAAGGGCATAAAATTGCCAGAAAAAGAGGCCTGAGGGTTTTGACGACTGACGAGCTACTAAACGGTGATGTCAGCTTATCCTATCTTTCAAAATTGATGAACCGCTCCTTCAATCAAGGACCTCTTATGAAGAAGGTTCTGCAAAGTATCTGGCACCAAATCAACCACGCTGAAGAGGTTTTTGTCATTGGGAAAATTCTTGAAGACAATACCGTTAAAGGTGGAACGGGTTGGGGAGCTGAATTTGCAAAAATTTGCAATAAGCCTCTCTATGTTTTCGATCAAGACGAAATTCAATGGTTCAAATGGGATCAGGACAAGTGGAAGAAATCGCCAGCTAAAATTCATAAAAAACAATTCGCGGGGACAGGCACTCGTTTTTTAAATGACGAGGGGAAAAAGGCCATTGCTGAATTATTTAAAAATTCATTCAAATAATTCCTGATTCAATATGACAGGGTCCGTTTCACGCATTCTTTATTTCGACTGTTTCTCTGGTGTCAGCGGTGACATGGTTTTAGGTGCCTTGGTGGATTTGGGTATCGACATCAATGACATCCAAACGGGCTTGAAGTCGCTCGATTTGAAAGGATTTCGAATCGAATCCTCCACTGTCAAGCGTGGCGGTATTTCAGGAACCAAGGTAAATGTTATCGTTTCTCAATCCAAAGCATTCAAGCAACCCTCCCGGCAT
>JAJDBG010000121.1 GCA_029261475.1 Nitrospinaceae bacterium | reverse complement strand
ACTATCAGGGGCAGCCTTTTGAGGGAAGTGCGGCGAATGGCTATGTGGTTGAGCTGGGGACGGGTCAGTTGATCGAGGGAATGGAAATTCCTATTTTGGGAATGGTCGTGGACGAGGAAAAAATTATTACGGTGAAGTTGCCTGAGGCTCACCCGAATAAGGACATTGCGGGTAAGGATGTGGAATTTACGGTGACGGTTCGAGGCATTCAGGCTAAGGAAATGCCGGAATTGACGGATGAGTTTGCTCAAAAAGCCGATCCTGAGAAAAAATTCAAGGATGTGGCGGATATGAAGGCGCGTCTGCGTGCAGACTTGGAGAAAACGGAGCGCGACCACGCTTTGAGCCGGGTCAAGGGTGATTTGAGCGACAAGATCGTTGATATGAACCCCATTGACGTTCCCGATGGTTTGCTGGACGAGCAGATTCGCTTTATGATTGGCAATGCTAAAAAGAAGGACGGTGGTTTGGGTCAAGAGCCGGAAGGAGGAGCGGATGGCGAAAAGGCTCCGATTTCGGAGGAAGACCGCAAGCTTCATAGTGAGGGAGCTTTGAAGATTCTGCGTAGTGAGTTTTTGCTGGACAGTCTGTCTAAAAAGCTGGACATCAATGTGAAAGCGGAAGATCTTGACGCGGAAATCGGAAACTTTGCCCGTATTTTGGGTGGCAATAAGGAAAAGCTACGCAAGGAATGGGAAAAGACAGGTTTGCTTGTCCGTTTGCACAGTCGTATGAAACGCGATCTTACTTTGGATGCGGTGATGAAGGACGTTAAGCTGAAAGAAGAAACAGTTGACAGGAAATCAATAATTCCCGATAATTAAAGGCTTAGCACTGCACGCCAAATGTCTTAATTTATAATAAGTTAATTAACTATTTTAAATCGGCTTGCCCGATTTTACCCCCTTTCAATTAAGGTTTATAATGAGCCCAATCCAAAATACACTTGTTCCTATTGTTGTTGAGCAAACCAGCCGCGGTGAGCGGTCTTATGATATTTATTCCCGTTTGTTGAAAGACCGAATTATCTTTTTAGGTACGGCTATTGACGATCAAGTTGCCAATTTGATGATCGCGCAACTTTTGTTTCTGGAGTCTGATGAGCCGGATCAAGACATCTATATTTATATCAACAGCCCCGGTGGACAGGTCAGCTCGGGATTAGCGATTTACGACACCATGCAGTACATCAAACCCGACATTCAGACCATTTGTTTGGGGCAGGCCGCTAGCATGGGTTCCTTCCTTTTATGTGCGGGTGCCAAGGGCAAGCGTTTTGCCTTGCCACATTCCAGAATAATGATTCATCAACCCAGTGGTGGTTTTCAGGGACAACACACAGATATTCAGATTCAGGCTCAAGAGATCAATCGAGTGCGTACGATTCTGGAAGGTGTGATGTCGGAGCATACCGGGCAAGACGCAGACAAGATTCGTATTGATACGGAGCGAGACAACTACATGACGGGTGAAGAGGCCAAAACCTATGGTTTGATCGACCATGTCATATCTCGCCGAGAAGACGCTATTAAAAAGAAAAAAGAATCATAAGCTTTCAATCGAACAATTCCCGCTGAGCGGGGCGGTCTTCAAAAGACCGCCCTGCGGGACGCTTCGAAGTGCGACGTTCTAAAATTTTTTGCTGACTTATTAAAGAGGATATCCATGGCTAAGAAAAGTTCCCCCAACAATAATTTTAAATGTTCTTTTTGTGGTAAAAGCCAGGAAGAAGTCAAAAAGCTTATTGCAGGGCCGACTGTATACATATGCGACGAATGCATTGAGTTGTGCAATGAGATCATGGTCGAAGAGTGGGCGCAGGAAAAGACGGAAGATTTTCAACGTCTGCTCAAGCCGGTGGAAATATTTGAGCGTCTCAACCAGTACATTGTAGGGCAGGAACGATGCAAGAAGATTTTGTCGGTTGCTGTTCACAATCATTTCAAACGAGTCGATTCCAATGTCGATCTCGGCGATGTCGAATTGCAGAAAAGCAATGTTTTGTTGGTCGGTCCCACGGGTTCTGGAAAAACATTGATGGCGCAAACACTGGCCCGAATGCTGGACGTTCCCTTTACGATTGTCGATGCAACGACACTGACCGAAGCTGGGTATGTTGGTGAGGATGTAGAAAACATCATCCTTAAATTATTGCAAAGTGCTGATTACGATGTTGAAAAAGCCGAACGCGGCATCATCTACATCGACGAAGTTGATAAAATATCCCGGAAGTCTGAAAACCCATCCATCACCCGCGACGTTTCTGGCGAGGGCGTGCAACAGGCACTCCTCAAAATAATTGAAGGAACGACGGCGAGTGTTCCCCCGCAGGGAGGCCGAAAGCATCCGCATCAAGAATTTTTGCAAGTGGATACGACGAATATATTATTCATCTGCGGCGGAGCGTTTGTAGGATTGGATTCAGTGATTCAGGGCCGGATAGGCAAGAAGAACCTGGGATTCGGACAGGACATAGTTTTCAAAACCAAGGAACACATCGACGATATTGTTGAAAAGGTTCAACCTGAGGATATGCTGAAGTACGGCTTGATCCCCGAGTTCGTTGGCCGATTTTCCGTTGTCGCTACCTTGAGGGAACTGGACGAGGCGGCTTTAGTCACGGTTCTAACGGAACCTAAAAATGCCTTGATAAAACAGTATCAAAAATTATTCGAATTCGAAAATGCGAAGTTAACGTTCACAGACGAGGCTGTTCGGGCAGTAGCTAAAAAGGCAATCAAACGGAAGACGGGGGCACGCGGCCTACGAGCCGTATTAGAGGATGCCATGCTCAACATCATGTTCGACCTGCCATCTTCACCCGAAATTGAAGAAGTCATCGTCAATGAAGAAGTGATCACTAAAAACGAAAGCCCTTTACTGGTATATAAAAGCCAGAAGAAACAGGCCAGCTAGAATGAGCGAAATCAAAAAGGGCATTCCCTTACTTCCTTTGAGGGACATTGTTGTCTTTCCATTTATGGTGATCCCTTTGTTTGTGGGTAGGGAAAAGTCTGTTCATGCCTTGGAGAAGTCTATGGCAGAGCAGAAGCATATTTTTCTTTCAGCGCAAAAAAATCCTGCCGACAACGATCCCGGCCCAGACGCAATTTATGCGACGGGCACCCTTGCAAATATTTTGCAGATTTTGAAATTGACAGACGGGACGATGAAAGTCCTTGTTGAAGGTTTGCAAAGAGGGCGCATCACTTCTTTCAATGACGGTCTTGACTTTTATGAAGTAGAAGTCGAACCCATCAACGAAGATGTCAAGAATACTCAGGACATCACCGCGTTGATGCGAGGTGTCAGTAAAGCGTTCGAACAATACGTTAAACTGAATCCGAAAATTCCACTGGAAGCGGTTGCGACCACCACGGCGATAATCGAACCTCATAGATATGCCGACACCATTGCGGGCTATATGGTTTCCCAGACGGCAGAAAAACAGGATTTACTGGAAACTTACAATCCCGAAGATCGTTTGCAAAAATTGCTCGGCATCCTAAAGTCCGAGATGGAAATTTTGAAGATTGAAAAGCGCGTTCATGGTCGCGTTCGCAAGCAAATGGAACGGAGCCAGAAGGAATTTTATTTGAACGAGCAAATCAAGGCCATTCAAAAAGAGCTTGGCAAGCGAGACGAGTTCAAGACAGATATAGATGAGCTGACAGCGCAAATCAAAAAAGCGAAGATGCCAAAAGCGGCCAACGAGCGAGCCATGAAGGAATTGAAGCGGCTTGAGTTGATGCAACCCATGTCTGCCGAAGCAACCGTGTCGAGAACTTACATCGAATGCCTCGTTGATATCCCTTGGAAAAAAGGTAAGGGTGCCGATAAAATCAAATTGGAAAAAGCCCAGGAAGTTCTTGATGAGGACCATTTCGGATTAGAAAAAATCAAGGAACGTATCATCGAGCATTTGGCCGTTATGAAGCGGGTCAAAAAATTAAAAGGTCCCATACTGTGCCTTGTAGGCCCCCCCGGTGTTGGAAAAACTTCTCTCGGCAAATCAATAGCGCGCGCAACGGGCAAAAAATTTATCCGAGTTTCCTTGGGCGGTGTACGAGATGAAGCGGAAATCCGAGGGCATCGACGGACTTATATCGGGGCCTTGCCTGGAAAAATCATTCAGGGAATGCAGAAAGCGGGTTCCACAGATCCCGTGTTCATGTTGGATGAGATAGACAAAATGGGTTCGGACTTTCGTGGCGATCCTGCCTCAGCATTGCTTGAGGTATTGGACCCGGAACAAAATTCGAACTTCAATGATCATTATCTGGAGATTGACTATGATCTCTCCGAAGTTTTGTTTATCTGCACAGCCAACGTATTGCACACCATTCCTTCGCCTTTACTGGATAGGATGGAAGTGATTCGTCTGGCGGGCTACACCGACGAAGAGAAGGTCAAAATCGCAGAAAATTTTCTACTTCCCAAAAAACTCAAAGACCACGGTATTGATGAGAAGAATCTCAAATTGACCGCAAACGGTATTAAGAAAATTATCAATGATTACACTCGTGAAGCCGGAGTTCGAAATCTAGAACGCGAGCTTGCAAGCCTGTGTAGAAAAGCGGTGAAGAAAGTTGTCGAGGACGGTGAGAAAGCCTGTCTCAGTTCAACCCCTGCAAACATCGAAAAAGCTTTAGGCATCCCAAAATTTCCTCAAAGATCAATAGACATGACCCCGTCAGCAGGCATCGTTACTGGCCTCGCCTGGACTGAAGTGGGTGGCGAATTGTTGACCATCGAGGCATTGGTTGTTCCCGGAAAAGGGCGATTGTCTCCCACAGGAACGTTAGGCGATGTCATGAAAGAGTCTGCTGAAGCGGCGATGAGTTATGTTCGATCCCGCGCTTCTGATCTGGGTTTGTCAAAAGAGTTTTATCATAAAAGTGATTTTCACATCCACATTCCTGAAGGTGCTGTGCCTAAAGACGGCCCCTCTGCAGGCATCACCATGGCTACGGCAATGGTCTCTGCTTTGACAGGAAATCCCGCGCGACGAGACATTGCGATGACGGGAGAGTTGACTCTAAGCGGCAAAGTACTTGCTATTGGAGGGTTGAAAGAAAAAGCTTTGGCGGCGCATCGCGAAGGTATAGTTGAAATTCTTATTCCCGTCAATAATGAAAAAGATATTCAGGAAATACCTCCCGCTATTAGAAAGACGATCACCTTTCGCACGGTCGCGACGATGGACGACGTGATTATGTATGCCTTCGACAAGAAGTATAAAATGCTTCGAAAAAAAGGTGGTAAGAAAAAAAGTGTTGTCTCAAAAAAACAGAGGCTCAACCTTCCCTCCTCCCCGGCCTATAATTAATAGGCTGGCCAGATAGGCTAACTTAGATAAGTAATAAAAAGAGGATGTTTTATTGCTTGGATTGTGTCTGAATATTCCCATAAAAGTAGCCAGGATTTTTCTCTCATTGTTTTCCGCAACAGGACCCAAACTCTTGCGAAGCCTGATGAAATCTGATGAAAATCGAGTATCTAAATTCTGAATTAAAAACACCTAAGGTCAGCTTTGTTTTGCTGGATTGGTCTTGCCGGGAAAGTTTCCATGGTTTGGAATATTTCAATCGGCAGTCAACACCACGGGCTGACTATGAAGTTTTATGGGTCGAGTATTTTTCGCGCAAGGCAGATCAAATTGAGCAGGGCTTGATAGCGGATAAAGCAGAAGGCCGGCCCCCGCGGGTAGATCAATGGCTGATCATGGAAATGCCAGAGGATCTCTATTATCACAAACACCTCATGTACAACTTGGGAATCGTTGCGGCACGAGGGGAAATTGTGGTGCTCTGCGATTCCGATGTTATGTTGCGCCCCACATTTGTTGAATCCATCATTAAGGAATTTGAGGATCGGGACGAGGGGATTGTTTTACATCTTGATGAAGTCAGGAGCATTCAGAAAAATTTCTATCCCTTCAATCATCCCTCTATCGACGAAGTTATGGCGGGAGGGTGTATCAATTGGTCGCAAGAGAAAATGAAAACGACCGGTTTATTGGATACAGAAGACCGATTGCATACGCTGAATTATGGGGCTTGCATGGCCGCCCGTCGAGAAGATCTGATCGCGATTGGCGGAGCAGATCAGCACCTCGATTATTTGGGGCATATTTGCGGACCCTATGAATTGACGTTTCGTCTGGTCAATTTTGGCCTGCAAGAGGTGTGGAACGAAAAGGAATTTCTTTATCATACCTGGCATCCAGGGACTGATGGTAAGGGAAATTATTTGGGGCCACATGATGGGTTCAATATGTCCTCAACTGCGCTGGGTGCCAGGCATACAGAACGAGTTTTTCCTTTAGAGGAAAATCCTGTAATCCGTTCCTTGCGCACAAAAAAAGATGAATGTGTCCGCGAAGAATTAATAAGTCAGGTGATTTCGGAATCGCCTTGGACCGAGTGGACTCTGGAAAAATTGGAGGCACAGCAAAAAAACTTTAAGCCCGCGGTTTCCAATTTTAAAATTTTGATTGGACAATTTTTTGAAAAAACGCGGCAGTTTTTCAAAAAGAACAAGAGCGTCAAACAACTACTGCGCGGATTGTTCATTCATTCTTTTCACTACATTGGAAAAATTGTCACGCAAAGTCAATACAATGTGAAAAAGTGCAGTGACTGTCTCGCAAGTCTTGAAAAAAATAATATTGATAGCTTTGCATTGTTTGGAAGAGGGGAAATAGCGGAGATCATGTATCAGCTCTCCCAGAAAAGTTCTGTCCGCTTGACAAGTATTTTTGAACAGGGACCTGAAAGAAGTTTTTACGAATTCCAATCTCAGCCTATCGAAAATATAAAAGAGTATTCAGGGCTCATCATTCTGGGGCATAAAGAAAATATTGAGGAAAACATCGCTATTCTAAAGAAACACAATGTTTCAATGAGTCGGTTGATTTTGCTGATCTGACCCCATGGTGAATGGGGGAGATGGATGGCATTGACGCAGGACTAATAAGATTCAGTTCAGTTTGTGGGAAGGATCTTCTGGGTTGGTAAGTAAAGAAATCTTGAATTCAGTTCCTTTGCCGACCTCGCTTTGAATGCTGATTTTCCCATTATGACCATCGACAATTTTTTTAACAATGGCCATCCCCAGGCCAGTGCTTTTTTCACCTGCCGTTGGGCGGTTGCTTAATTTCTCAAAATTACCGAATATTCTTCCGACTTCTTGCGGGGGAATGCCTGGCCCCTCATCACGAATAGAAAAATTAATACAATCGTTGGATCTCATTAGAGATACATGAATGGTTGTTTTGGGTTTTGAGAATTTGATTGCATTGCTCAAAAGGTTGTCCAGAACTTGAGAGAATCGTCCTTTATCAAACTCAACGTCTGGCCCATTTTCCAATGCTGTCACAATTTCAATTTGCTTGACCTTGGCGGAAATAGAGGCCAGCTTTATTCTGTCTTCAATGACTTGATTGAGATTTTCGGGTCTTAAAACGATATCGAACTTCCCACTTTCGATTGCCGAAACATCGAGTAAGTCATTAACCAGGCTGAGCATTTGTTGGCTCACTTGATTGATGGTAATTAAAAAATCCCTTTTTTCTTTCTCCTCCAGCTCCAACTCTAAAATCAGATTGGTAAACCCCATAATAGATGTGAGTGGATTGCGCAAATCATGGGCGGCCATTCCCAGGAATTTGTTTTTAATTTGATTCAATTCCTGGAGTTCCTCGTTTTTGCGATTTATTTCCTGTGTCCTTTTTTGGACCTGAGACTTAAGGGATCTATTCCAATATAAGATGATCACAAGGAGCACGATAACAAGGGCAATGCCAATGCCAATTAGAATATTTTTTATCTGGCCCCACAGATCGCTTTCGAGGGCGACCCATTTTCTATAGATAGTTTTTCTTTCTTCCGGTGTTATTTGACGTAAGGTTTTATCCAGAATGCTGTTCAGCTCAGGCCAGTCTTTTCTTGTTGCTAAGGCCCAGCGGTATGTGAAACCCGATTCACCGGCAACGCGTAAATTGGTGAGGCCTGCTTTTTCTATATAAAAGGAGGCTATCGCAATGTTCACCACCATAGCATCGAGCATACCAAACGAAACTTTAGTGAGACCGGTTTTAATATCTGTAACTGGGGCTAGTTTTAGTTTCGGGTGCTTATTGATGATGTAGTCGTGAATTCCATAGCCCGACAACACTCCCACGTTCATCCCTTTGAGATCATCCAATGTCAAAGAACGATTGACTTGTTTCCTAA
>JAJDBG010000120.1 GCA_029261475.1 Nitrospinaceae bacterium | reverse complement strand
AGCAATGAGGCGAATGCACAAGCCCATAAACCGTAGAGTACGCCGTGATGAATCCCGACGATAATTTCTCCCACAATACCTATGACAACGCCAATGAGTACGGCTAAAAAGACGTTTGATAAAATAATGGATTTTCGCACTCCCTGTGTTCGACGTGCGCCCATGACTTCCATGATGACAACGAACATGGGACAACCCAGAATAAATGATGCAAATAGTATATGAAGCTGAGCGGCAAACCAGGTGAACTTCCTGTTGCTGGTGCCTAAAAAGGAGAATTCAGAGAATTCATGGTCTTTAGCAGGGCCGATATCGGTCAGGTAGGATTTGTCATCCTCTTCGGCCTCGGCGCCTTCTTCGCCTTCTCCGCCTCCTTCTTCATCGCCGCCTTCCTCGTCCTCATCCTCCTCGTCCTCGTCGTCCTCATACTCCTCCTCGTCGTCTTCTTCTGCATAGGCTGAAGAAACACCACCCAAGGTCAGTGTCATTCCGCTTGAAGAAAATGGTGCGAGGGCAGGGCCAATGTGGACCAGTCCGTAGATTAGTATAAGGAGGAATGAAATTCCCAGTTTTTGAAAGAATGAAGCTTGGTTCAGTTGCTTAGGTGACTTTTCCATTAGGATCTCTTGATAGCCTGTGGTTAAGAATCCGCAATCAATTCAAAATAATTTTATTAAACAAACAAAACGACCAATGATTTGAGTTTTAAAACCGGTCATCTATCCTCACAAATTGTGCTGAGAGGCGGCACGAAGTGTAGAGAAATATCATAGGGGTTAGTTAAAGTCAAGAATTTTGCAGGGACCTAAAATGCAGGGTAAGGCTTTTAAATGCTATGTTTTTGATGATTAAGGGACTTTGGACAAAACGGAAATTCAATCGTTTTGCTCTGGCTCTGTCGAGGAGGGTTCGAGTGGCATGATCAAGATGCCGAAACCCATTGCTGATGAGAGGATACTGGCGAGCCCTACAAAAATTTGTGGCCACTCGGAGTTAATGTATTTGACTGCAACAACAAAGAGAATTCCACCCAGAATCATCAGGCCAAGGCCGACTGCGCGGAGTTTTAATTTATTCTTCATTAACTATTCCTCAGCTCTGCAGCATTGCTCCTCAGTTCTGCGGCATTGTTCTTTAGCTCTGCGGCGTTGCTCTCCATCTCTGCGGCATTGTTCTTCAGTTCTGTGGCGTTGTTTTCCATCTCTGCGGCATTACTTTCCAGTGTTGCGGCATTGTTCTCCATCTCCGCAGCATTGTTCTCCATCTCTGCGGCTCGTGCTCTTTTCTTTTTTTGGTCGATCAGTACTAGATTTCTTATGTAGATTATAGAACCGAGACTTTGGCCTACGATAAATACAGGATCTTGTTTGTAGATGGAATAGGTCAACAGGATGATACTGCCACCGATGCTACAGTACCAGAATGCGAGGGGAATAGTGCTCTCACCCTTTTTTTCTGACACTATCCACTGAATAATGAAACGGGCACCAAACAAGGCCTGCCCGGCAAAACCTACTACAAGCCATAATGTTGCAGTCATAAACTCAATTATCCTCCACAATATCGTAGTTGATCCATCTTTTTTTCATCCATCGAATAGCCAGTAGATCGAGAAATGCGACCAAGGCTCGATTGCCAATGCCATATTTAGAAACCCCATGAACGCGAGGATAATGCCCGACTTTGACTTGGGTCACTTTGAACCCTTCCATTTTCATCAGGGTCGGAAAGAATCGGTGGAGTCCATTATAGAGGCGAATGTTGTCGAAACATTCCCGGCGAAATGCTTTTAGGGAGCAACCGGTGTCGGCGATAGTCTCGGCACTCAACGCGTTCCTTATTGAGTTGGCAATTTTCGAGGATATCTTTCTAATCCAGGGGTCGTTACGTTTGTGGCGCCAGCCGCAGACGACATCGTAGCTTCCCATTTTTTCCAGTAAGAGGGGAATGTCTGCCGGGCTGTTCTGCAAATCGGCATCCATAGTGATGATTATCTTGCCGCGTGCTTTTTTGAATCCAGCCCAAAAAGCGGCCGTCTGCCCATGATTATTCCCAAATCGAATCAAGCGAATGTGAGGATTGACCGTTTGCAGTTCGCGTACAAGGTGCGCACTCCCGTCGGTACTCCCATCATCGATCAAAACAATTTCATAACTCAGACCGAGTTCGGGCAAGGTTTTCTCTAGTTCTGCTTCCAGGGGAACCAGATTATCTCTTTCATTGTAAAGTGGGATGACAATAGAAAGTTCGAGTTCTTCTGCTTGCTCTGTGTTCATTTTTTGGATTTTCTAAAATCAGGCCGGAGAGGGCTGGGGCAGGGAATTAGCGGCGAGTTGTCCGCAAGCACCCATGATGTCGGCCCCCCGATTTTTCCTGACAAATGTTGTGAAATTTCTTTCGATCAAATAATTCTGAAAATGAGAGACAGTTTCCTCGGAAGGAGGAAGATACGGAGATGGCTCAAAGGGGTTGAAGGGAATCAAATTGATCTTGGATGGTATGCCCTTGAGCAAATGGACCAATCGCTCTGCATCTTCTTGGCTGTCGTTGATATCTTTCAAGAGGATGTACTCAAATGTTAGTCGACGTTGTGGCTTGAGTGGATAGTTTCTCAAGCATTCTAGCAAGACTTCAATGGGATACTTTTTGTTTATGGGAATCAATATGTCCCGAGTGGCATTTTCTGTCGCATTGAGAGAAATTGCTAGATTGACGTGTAAATTTTCTTCTTGGAATTGTTTGATTTTATCTACCAGTCCCGAGGTGGAAACGGTGACTTTGCGGGTTGATATCTTCATGGCCTCGGGTGAGATCATGAGGCGTACTGCATCCACGAGTGCGGAATAGTTGTCGAGAGGTTCACCCATCCCCATCAGAACAATGTTAGTGATATTGTCTTTCTCTTGCAAATCTTCATTAACGGCCATTATTTGACCGATGATTTCACTCGACTCCAGATTGCGTTGAAGCCCCATTGTTGCTGTCATGCAAAACGAGCAGTTCAAACGACAGCCGACTTGACTGGAGACACAAAGGGTCCTTCTGGTATCTGATGGCATCCAGACGCTTTCGATCAATTGCCCATCGGATAATTCAAAAAGGTATTTGATCGTTCCATCTCGGGAAAGATCCCTCTTGTTGATTTTTGGAAGACTTATATGAAAGCGTTCTGCCAGACGAGCTCGCAGGTTTTTGGAAAGATTGGTCATTTCCATGAAATCTTTGACGCGGTAATGATAGACCCAGGTCAAGGTCTGCCGGACTCTATATGCAGGTTCGCCAAGCTCTTCGAAAATTTCGATGAGTTTTTGTTCGGGAAATCCTATGAAATTTTTAGTTTGCATTGAATTTTAAAAGCGTTAACATTGGGGAATATCAGAACTTACAACTACATCCCTTGTCTTACTTCATTGAATTAAGTAACTATTTGGTGAAAAAAAGGGAAAAATTTGCCGAGTTGGTTTGCCTTCGCAGGCTTGCAACGTATCAAATAACCATAAATATCAGTACTTTTCCACCTTTTTTATTTGGCACGGATTATGAATAATTTTTCTGCTATGGATTTTAACGAATGTTGCCGGGTATTACAGATCGAAGAAAATCTTCCTTGGGAAGAAATTAAAAAGACCTATTATACCTTGGCCAAAAAATATCATCCTGACAAAAATCAGGGAAATCTGGAGTCTGAAGCACGCTTTAAAGAAATAAGCCTGGCTTTTCAAACTCTTGAACGAAAATTCCTATTTGAAAACGGGGACTCTTATTCTATGGAAGAGACCTTTCATCCTACCGATGGAAAAGCCGACTCGAATGTTTTTTTTAACTTCATCAAAAAACAGAGGGATAAAAACCCGCGAGCAAAGCAAATCCTTGATAATTTAGGCCGGATCATGAGCCGATTGGACAAGACAATTTTTCAATTGGACATTTGCCAGGAGGTCGCTATATCTCCTTCTGTTGCAGTTCGTGGCGGTGTGGTGCGAATCCGCAAGGGAAAAGAAAATTTTGAAGTGCGTATTCCACCGGGTGCCTGGGATAAGATGACTCTTAAAATTCCTGCAAGAGGTGAGTCCAGTTTGTTTAATAATCGCAGGGGCGATTTGACGATTTCCGTTAAGATCTTGCCAGACAAAAAATCCGAAAATAAGGAACTGCAGTCCTATTATAATCTATATGTTAATAAAAAACACATTCAGGATGGGCGCGCTTGTACTTTGAAAACGGCGGAAGGTCCTATTAAATTTTTTCTTCCTAAAAATTCTAAAGAAGGTCAATCGTTCTCTTTATCGGGCAGAAAAACAGCCGAACACGTTCAGCGAAAAGCACATGTTGTTACGCTGAATTATGTTGACCAGGATTTTGCTCGAATGGAAGAGATAAGGGGTTGAATAACGACCTGTCAGTAAAATTTAGCAAATACAAAGACCTGAACTCCAAATGAAAGAAAAGCCATAAGCAGGGCACTCGAAACCATAGCCATGACAGGTCCTGGGGTGGTCATTGCATTTCTGGACACCCACCATCCATTCACTCCCAGACTCAAGGCCGAAAGCACGAGAGCTATAAAGGTCATAGTCAAAATGCTTGAGCTGAAGATGGTATCGGGTTTCATGTGATTGACCACGGCAAGAGACCAGCCTGCAGGAGGGAGGGTTATAAAATAGCTGACAAACAATTTGCGATATCTTGGCTCGTTATACTTAAAGAAGAGTTTCACACCAAAAAATAACAGAAGGACCAACAAGACCTTTGAGGTCCAGTCGTTGATGTTCTGCTTTCTTTGGTCGGCCCGTATAGAATTAAGAGATCCCAATACATAACTAGAGACCTCTTCGGCTCCCATCTCATAAAACCCGTCTTGCTTGGTATCAAAAGCGAAAGCGCGTGCGGTGACCGACTCTGCGGGCAGAGCAATAGCACGCCAATCGTCTTTATTAGCTTCCTGAAATTCCAGATAGACAACGCCATTGTCGTACTTTAAATTGTATTTTTCGATTTCGAGAAGCGTGCTGGCGTATTTCCCGGTTTCGGCATGATATTTTTCCTGAATTTCTCCTAACTCATGCAACACCTTTTGTGAGAGGAAATCCTCGTCGGATTCAAAGATGGGTTTGCAGGCAGAGGTGAGTGTCAGGATGATGAATATGAAAACGATTCGTTTGTAAGCGGCTATCATAGGGAATTGGGCTGGTAATAGTAAGGTTCAAATAATTTGGAAAGTTTAATCTTATATCACATGAACCAAAATCAGGCAATACGATGGGTGAGAAATGACGGAAAATTCTATATGGAAAAATATTTCCTTTGTGACGGGAAATCCCAATAAAGCAAAGGAAGCTAGCACAATTCTGGGTGTCGAATTACAGCAGGTCTGTGTTGAAGGTTTATTTGAAATTCAAACTGCCGATTTGGAAGAGTTGGCGGTTCATAAAGTTTCGATGGCTTATGAAAAACTGGGCTCTCCCGTTTTGATTGAAGATTCTGGTCTGATTTTCGATGCCTGGGGGCAACTCCCGGGTGCTTTGGTCAAGTGGTTTGAAGACAGTGTGGGATGTGAAGGAATGCTGAAAATGCTGGAGGGCTTCGAGAACAGGAAGGCCCGAGCTATTTGTTATTCTGCCTTACACGATGGAAAAGATATTCATATTGCTAAAGGAGAAGTGTCTGGTTTTATCTCACATGAGATACGCGGGGCGGGTGGCTTTGGCTGGGATGTGATATTCATCCCCGATGGTCACACGCGAACTTTCGCAGAAATGACACCTGATGAAAAAAATGCAATCTCCCACCGCAGAAAAGCGTTTGAGAATCTCAGAGCGATTTTAAAGGAGATTTGAGATAGGAAAGATGTATGTCGATATATTTTCATGCTCTATAACTCAATTTTAAAACTCGTTATGCCTCTGGATTTATAGACACCTTATTTGCGTTGGCTTTGCAAAAAATGTTTGCCTCTGATTTTTTTCCCTCCAGCGGTTCGCCGGGCTAATTATATTGCTGTTTCTTGCCGATAGATAACCTGTGGTTTTTTATTCAAGTTCATCATCTGGAGGCAGACAAGGGCATGACTTTTTCTATTCGCAAGGATTCGGGTGGGGCTATTTTGAATTCGGTGGCGGTAGGTTTTATGGTTTTTTTACTGTGGACTCCCTTTTCTTTTGCTTACAATCAATTGCTGGCACATTTGACGACGCCAATGCTGTCGGCTTTAGGGCCCTCTGATGTGAAGGGTGTTGTGGCTATGACGAACTGGGAGGTGGCCTTAAACTCGGATACGGCATCTGTTGTTGGACAACTTCCAAAGGTCGATTTTCAGGCTTTTCAATTCAGTATTTGTATTTTGTTTGCTCTGGCTCTGCTTATTCCTACAATGGAATGGGATGAAAAGGGCAAGGTTTTTGGTTGGGGCATGTGCTTCGTTGTTCTCTACCATGCCTTTGTGGTCTTGAATAAAATTTTTCTTGTTTATTCGACGCAGTTGGGTGAATACAGTTTGATCACATATATGGATATTCAACGTAATATTTTTGGAACTTTGGACAGCTTCAATTCTGAAATTGGAGTGTATGCCGTCCCTGTTTTGATCTGGCTGGCCTTTTCTTACCCCTTTTTACGCTCCAGATTTGCTGGGGTGGGGCCGGCCGAATCAATATAAACTCGGGGGACTCTTTGCCCGACGGCGCAGAGTAGCTCGTAGGACACCGTGTCACATTTCTCTGCGGTCTCTTCTACCGGGATAAACGCTCCCTTTTGATGTCCAAATATCACAGCCTCATCACCGACCTGGATGTCAGGGTGATCGGTAACATCAATGAGTGTATTGTCCATGCAAATTCTTCCCACCTGTGGAACACGTTTTCCCTGAACCAATAACTCCATTTTATTTGATAATTGGCGGCGGAGTCCGTCTGCATAACCAACGCCGATCAGGGCGATCCTGCTGTCACGTTGAGTTGTGAATATGGCTCCATAGCTTAGTGGAGATCCTTTGGGAACGGATTTGATATGCAGTATCCTGCACTTCCAGGTCATCACAGGTTTGAGTTGGGGGTGATCTGCTCCAGACTCTAAAAGGATGGGGGCCAATCGTGTAGAGGAAAAGGCACCATAAAGCATGATGCCAGGGCGAACTTTGTCAAACCAGCTTTCAGGATGGTTGATGATCCCCGCCGAATTGGCGCAATGAAACTTTGGGAAGTGGGCTCTGTTTTTTTTGAACCGTGCTGTTATTTTTCTGAACTTTTCAATTTGCTCCTGAGAGTGTTTTTTGTCCTCCCATTCAGCGGTTGCAAGGTGAGTTGAAACTCCTGCCAGAGACAATGATTTTTCGCCATCAATGTAATTTGCTAATTCGGCAACGGCAGAAGGGAGAACTCCAAGCCGTCCCATTCCCGTATCAATTTTGAGGTGGACGGGAACGTTTTTATTTTGCCGCCGCGCTTCCTTGGCAACGGCGATGGCCTGATTTTCGTCATGCAGGGTGATTTCGAGATCATGATGGATGAGATCACCGATTTCTTCAGGAACAAATCCGCCCATTACCAGAATAGGACTGTCGATTCCATTTTCCCTCAACTCAATGCCTTCGTTGCCTATTGCGACGCCGAGGCCACTGGCCCCTGCATTGATTAAGGTTTTAGCGCAAGGCAGTACGCCATGCCCATAGGAGTCGGCTTTGACTACGGCAAGGATTTCGGTCGCAGGAGGAAGAAGTCGACGAACGGTCGCAAAATTATCACGCAAAGCACTGAGATTGATCTCGGCCTGGCTTGCTCGGTGGAATGCCATAAAAGTATTTTGTAACTAGAGTAATACGAGAAAGATAAGGCTTATTCTCGGCGTGAACGCCCAGTGTTGGAAACGCGACCCATTTTTTTAACTTTTGGGCCAGCGGTACGAATTGGGCGACAGGACATATTGCTTTCGCTGGAGGTGGTTTTTCGAATGGTGTAAGCCCGGTCGCTGTAGAAATTATAGGCCATGGCATTGATGCCTTTGTCTTCCGCGCACCAATAGGTGAACCCGCATCCTTCAGGAAATTTCAAATCAATGTGGACGATGTCATCATTGAAGTCCATGTTTTTGCATTCATGATCGTAGAGATTTCTGCATTCCTGAGAGCTGGGCAAGCGCCAGTCGGAAAATCCTGCGAATTTTTCCTCATTCATTTTTTCGACAAATTTGCTGGCACCTTTCCAAGTGCACCATTTTCCCTTGAGTTGATAGGTGTCTTCTTTAAACCACATCAGATTGTATTTCGTATCTGTGAGGGTTCCATTTTCGTTATCTTTAAAGCGATTGTCTTCTTCTGACATTATATTTATTAGGAGTGAATGGGGTTTTAGATTATCCGTAAAAAACCATTATAATATATCAGTAAATAAATTAGCGTTAAATAGTGAATCCTTATCGCTTATTATGAGTCGTAATGTAGATACTTGATATAGATTGAAAGCAACTAGAAAGGTTGGACGATGCCTAAAATTGAAATACAGAGTTTTTTTTATGATCTGATTCACTGCAAAGACAAAATTTTGTCCACTTTCGACAAATGGGACGAAGTTTATGATGAGGATGAGCGAGGCCCACTGGTAGCGGGTATTCAGGAATGCAAGGAAGCCGATCTGATCAATCTACTGCTCAATATTCAGCGATTGGCTTCGGGATACGAAGAAATCCATGAACTGATGAATGCGGCGGAGCAGGAACAAGTGGACGCTCTGATCGAGGAAACTGAAAAAGAAGACGACGGCGACGATGACGACGAGTGGGCGGATTAGCGGGACGGTCTGAATACTTGGGAATCAGAAAGGCGTTGTTTTAGCAGTTTTGCGTAGATAGAGCGGGTGCCGGGGTTGGCCCATTTGTGTCAAGCCGAAGGTCTCGGGTTCGATCCCTTCTTTTTTTAACAACAGTAAAAGTTTATCACCGCGCTCCATATATAAGCCGTGATTGCCCCAGGCGCATACGACTTTTTTTGCTTCCTTTGCTCTTTTTAAAATCATGGCATTATTTTTAGGTCCGATGGGTTTCCCCATTTTCAAAAGCTCTTTCGGATAGGTGGTACGGAAGGCAAATATATTGCAAACGTACATCCCACCAAAACCCCAGAGTTTTGCAAAACGCTGGCAACGTTCGACCGTTGGATCGTTTTTTGTCTCATCCGCTGTTGAGGGATTGAGCATAATGAAAGCGACAACGCCTTTTTCTTTTTCCCACAAACGCCATAAGTCGTAGCGGTATTGTTTGCATTTTGAAAAGACGGCACCTGTGTCCATGATCATCGGCTTCTAGCTCCCAGCATTTTTTTAGTCGCAGGCAATAGGGCATTGACCCATAGCTGATACTGTTTGGCGGAGGGGTGCATTCCATCGTTAGAAAACATTCCTGTTTTCGAGCATAGTTCTTGTGAAAGAGGAAAGAGATCGACTGTGGTGAGCTGGCGATTTCTGGCTTCTTCGACGAGAATGCGGTTCATCCTTTCGATGCCATTGACGGCACTTTTCCCGTAGCCCCATTTTTTGCCAGTGGGAGAGCAGGAAAATTCGGGTGCGGTTACGATCAAAATTTTCCTTGAGGGCATGATTTTTAATAGTGAATCCAGAACGAGGATGATTTCTTTCCGATAGCGTTTACTGGTGAATCCGTGCACCCAATCGTTCACGCCAATTTGCAGGCTCAGTAATTGAGGTTTTAGAGTTTTCAACTGAGGGATCTGGTGTTCTAGAACTTGAGTGGAGGTGTTGCCAGGCTGGGCGAGATTGGCGATTTCTTCGATTTTCAATCCTTCTTCATTCAAGCGACCTGCTAATTGGGCAGGCCAGCTTTCCGCGGGAGTGACTCCCTTTCCACTGCTATAGGAATCTCCCAAGGCAACGTATCTTAGCGTCTCATTTTCGGCAAAAACCAGATTTTCTCCATGGGCGATGAACAATAGAAGAAAAGCCAGGGAGCGGAATATCATTTGTTATCTCTACAAAATAAAAAGGGGCCTGCGCCTTTTGGCGCAAGCCCCTTTAAATTATAATGAATCAATCAAGCCATGCTGTTGATCGCGTCTTCGAGTGACATTGCGATACATGTGAAAATTGGAGTGTCCTCCACAACATAGCGACTGCCTTCGGTTTCTCTGAGTTCCATAACTAGATCCACAAAGTCTGCGGGATAATCCGTTTCGAAGGCGACAACAAATTCTTGGTCGTCGATTCCGAAAGAATAAGTGGTGTTTAGTTTAACGGAAGGGAATTTATTACCGACATAGATATGCTCGTCCATGATTCCCTGTCGCGTAAATTGCGTGAGAAGATACCACTCTCGTGATTTGACGAAAGGGTATATGAACAAGTACTTTGCCTTGCCGGGTATAATGTGCGTCCTGTCCTCTTCGTGCTCAGGATTGAACATGTCCTGATACATTGACCGCTTGGTCATAGACAGGTAGGACGTTGTAATAATAAGATAGGCACCCAGACGAGTTTGCAATAGTTTCGTCGTCATGCGTTGAAATTCTTCCAGTTCATAGGAAATACGCCAAAGCATGATATCGCAGTCGCTACGAATGCCAACCATTGAGTAGCTGAGCAAAATCATTTTGGATTGCGTGTCCCAATCTTCCAGAAAATCTATAAATTCCTTTTTGGCTGATTCTTTTTCTTCCTTAGGCAGTCTGCGAAAAGCGGGGTCCAGTTTGTAAAAAGCAAAGTTAACGTACTGCCGTCTCACTGCTTTTTCTGCCGTAGCGGTTTGGGCTTGAGCTTTTTCAGCGTTGGATGCGGCCATTGCGGCACCTTCGCGTTCTTGTCTTGCACGCGAAACCACTGCGTCGTCCACTTCCTCAATGCCCTTATCTTTTGCGTAATTTTCGATTCCGCGGACTACGCTTTTTCGGACGAAAAATGGGACATTCTTCATTCTTTCCACTGCTTCGTCGGTCCAATTCAATTCCACAGCCGGCATAAAATCTTCCAGCTCTTTGTCGTCGATGCTCACGTCGGAATTCTCTTTATTTAAAGGTTTAGGATAAGCGGAAATTATACCTCAATGCATATCAAAAGCAAAGATTTTCTCTATAATCAGTTCAGGTGGTGTATCTGATTGATTTTTATCCTCTAAAATAAAACGTCTTGCAAACGGCCTTACCTTGACATCAATGCAGGGCCTTTCTAAAATGATTCATGTTAGTTCGAAACATTGAATGCTCTAACGGGATAGCAGAAATATCACACTTTGCCAAGTCAAAATAAATGACAACGTCTTCAGATGTTAAACAACGGTTGAAATGGGCACTGCTTTTTACGGCCTTGATTTTAGTTGTCGAGTTGGTGGGTGGAATACTTGCCAATAGTCTGGCTTTGATCGGTGATGCCGCACATATGTTCTCGGACATGGCGGCTCTAAGCCTCAGTTGGATGGCTCTCACTTGGGCGCATCGTCCCTCGCCAGATGATAAAACCTATGGTTACCACAGGGCAGAAATTTTAGCGGCTCTGATCAACGGGGTTTTACTATTTTCCATGGCAGGAATGATTGCCATGTCGGCTTGGGAACGGCTGAACGAGCCGAGTAAAATTGATCCCATCACTGTTATGGTAGTTGCGGCAATCGGCTTGGTTGCGAACCTGATCGTTATTTTAATTTTGAAAGATTCGCATCACCACCATTCTCATGACTTGAATGTAAAGAGTGCCTTTTATCATGTCATTGGAGATACGGTCAGTTCGGCCGGGGTTATTATCGGTGGTGCCGTGATTTGGTTTACGGGCTGGTATTATGTTGATTCTTTGATCGCTCTGGCCATTGCAGGTCTGCTGGTTTGGGGGGCAAAAAATATTCTTTCCGACTCGGTACATATTCTAATGGAAGGCGCACCTAAAAACGCACCGATTGATGATGTTGTGGAGGAACTTAAGTTATTACCAGGAATCATTGATATTCATGAGCTTCATATCTGGAGTATTTGTTCGAATGTCAACGCCCTGAGTGCTCATGTTCTGATTCCCGATCAAAAAGTCAATCAAGCAGAAGTTTTGCTGGGCGACATTCAATCTGCGCTTGCTGATAAATTTAATATCACTCATTCCACGATTCAATTTGAAAGTGCGCTTTGTAAGACGCCAGAGCTTTCTTGCGATATTGAACATTAAAGGACAAATATGGAACTGATTTTTCTCGGGACGGGGACATCTACAGGGGTGCCTTCACTATGCTGTGATTGCGAAGTTTGTCAGTCCGATCATCCTAAAAACCAGCGATTGCGGTCGTCTATTTTGGTGAGGAATGGGGACTATCATCTTCTCATTGATACGTCTACAGATATGCGGCAACAGTGCCTGGAAAGGAAAATCCGGCGTATCGATGCGGTCTTGTACACGCATCACCATGCCGATCACGTTCATGGGATTGATGAACTGAGAAGTTTCAATTTTTTCAATAGAACAACAACACCTTGTTACGGAAGTGCTCAAACACTGAAAGACATTCGCTCGAAGTTCAGCTATATATTTGATCCAAATATTCAAGTGGGTGGTGGACTTCCGAAGTTGACTTTAAACGAAATAAAGGGTGAGGCTTTTTCACTCGGTGGCATATCGGTGACGCCGCTGGATATCATGCACGGTGGTTTGACTATCACAGCCTACCGCTTGAACGATATGGCTTATGTCACAGATTGTAGCGGTATTCCTGCTGAGACTAGAGAGAAGCTGACAGGTCTCGATTTATTGATCATCAACGCTTTGGGATTTGAACCCCATCCCACTCACTTTTGTTTGTCGCAAGCTTTGGAGACGATTGAAGATTTGCAACCTCGGCGAGCTTTGCTAACGCATATCAATCATAAATTCGATCATGAAAAAATAAGTGCTGAGTTGCCTGCAAATGTGGAACTCGCTTACGATGGGCTCAGAATGCAGATCGGTCAGGCTGTTGTTGGTTAGCGTCTTTATGGAGGGGAATTTCCGGGTATTCGTCTAAAAAATGGAGTTTGATTTTTGGGGATGAGTCATGAACTGAAAGGCTTGGCTGTCAGCCCACGCGCCAGTATCAATCGAAGTCGATATCGCGGAAGGGGAGATCGCTGTCCTTATCGACATTTTTTTGAGCTTCTCGAAATTTATCCTGTAGAAGTCGATTGCGATCTTTTTCGCTGGCACTGCGTTGTTTGAAAATATTTTCCTGTTCCTTTCGCTGAGAATCCAAATTTTTCATCATATCTGAAAGTGAGGCAACTGATTTTTCCTTCTTTGCCTCCCAGATGACTTCGCCCGTTTTTTTGTCTACGGTCAGTTTTGTTTCACAACAAGGGCAGACCACATCCAGTTTTTTAGAACCCATGACAGTTTGATCTATGGAAAATTGTTCGAGTAGCGCGTATAAATGCCGCTTGTTTATTATAGCAAACAAAATGAAATCGGTACAAGCACACTTGTGAGTAGAACGCTAGCCAGGGGCAACTGTGGTCAGCCGGGAGCAATCCCCACTTGACGTTTTTTAAGGAAGGATGAGCATGTCTGGATTTTTTATAACAGGGGTTGATACGGGCGCAGGAAAAACGATTGTTACAGCAAGTCTTATCTCTTACTGCAAGCGACAAGGGATGAATGTGGGGTATATGAAGCCGATAGAGACGGGTGTTGATCCAGAGTGTTACTCATCGGCCAATTCAGATGCCCAGTTTTTAGCCGAAGTTGCTGGAGATGGAACGAGGATGTCGGAGATTTGCCCCATCCGGCTTAAAACCCCGGCTTCGCCTTATCAAGCCAGTTTGATGGAAGGAAGGACTATCGATCTGGCACCAGTGTTAAAGGCATATCGGCGATTAGAAGCGGAACGGGATATCATGTTGGTTGAAGGAGTCGGTGGGCTTTCAGTACCCATCAGCCGAGATAAAATGCTGTATGACCTTGCGAGAGAAATAGGTTTACCGCTGATCCTTGCTGTCCCCATCCGATTGGGAGCTTTGAATCATAGCCTGCTTACGCTACGAGCCGCACGCGAAGAGAAACTAAAGGTTGCTGGAATCGTTCTGGTTGATATAGAGGATGCTCTACAGAATCCTGTCCTGAACGATTTGGGAAAAATGATTGCCGAGTTCAGTGAAGCACCTGTCTTGGGAATTTGTCCCTACCTAGGCCCCATTGCACCGGAAATTTTCTCCGAAAAGTTAGACTTTATAATGAAAATGCTGAACTTGAGTGAAACAGACAACTGGCTGGTAAAACGGGCGAAGAATCGAGGTTGAACAAAGTGGATGTGGATTGATATATGGGGCAGACTGCCTTCGGTAATAAAGTATAGCTGTCCCGCCGAAGCGGGACTCCATAGCAAATGGCAAGTCAATTTGTTGAAATGCTTTTTCGAGAATTTTTATTATTTTGCAGACCTTAATCCGACTCAATAAGGTGCGGGGTCTTCGATCTCAACCCATTTGGGGTCTCCGTGGGCTTTAAAATTTTCGGTTCCGGCAAAGGTTCCTTCATGGTAAATATTGACTTTGTATTTTCCGCCTCCGTAGGTTTCTGTGATAAATGGAACGGGGTCTTCAAGATGAACCATATCGGGAGTATTAAAAAAACCGATCAATTTAAACTCCATTCCCATGCCGACGGGAACGAGGGCGAAGAATTTTAAATTTGTATCGTGTAGAAAGCTTTTAAAATCTTCGTCCATATTTTCGTGCGTAAACTCTGGACCGTGCTTATGGCGAGCCCTTCTCTTTAAATAATCTTCCAGTAAGTTCCAGAACCACCAGTTTCTCTGTTTACGTGTATCGTGAAGGAATGGATATTCGACAAAGCCGTGTTTGTTTATAAAAGGTTTTTTTGCCATTTAAAGAATTACCTCAGTTAAAAAGATGATAGCCGCCTTATTTTAGATGGACTTTTCCCGGGTGGAAAGCAAAATCTTTTTAGGGTTTATTATTGAGACCTGTGATTTTTATGTCTTCATAAAGAATGATGTGCATTCTTGGGTCATTTTAGAAAACGGATAGAAATGATAAAACGCTTGTGGCTGAAATACTATTGGCTGTTTGGCTATCAATCCAGGTTGTACGATTGGTTGACTCCTGAAAGTTATCGAGAGTCGATGACTCGAACTCTGGAATGTATCGGCGAAGAGCCGGGTGCGGTTTGGTTGGATGCAGGTTGTGGTTCTGGAATATTAATTGATGTGGGTGCGGAAAAAATAGCATCGTCAAAAATGATTTTTGCAACTGATATTCTGGACTCCGGGATACGTATTGCCCGGAGAAAATTTTTTGAAAAGGGTTTGGTTGAGGAGAAAATTCTATTTTTTCGCTCTGACCTGACATCGCCTTTGCCGATTAAAAACGAAAGTATTGATATTGCCGTTGCCCACTTTTCTTTATACACGATTGGGGATAAGGAAGAGCGTCATCGCGCTTTGAATAATATTTGTTCTGTATTGCGACAAGGCGGATTGTGCGCTGTTGTCAATCCATCGGAAGAATATGATGGGCGGCAAATCATTAGGGAAAGTCTTCAGACGTCGCTTGGAGTGGACTCAAAATGGAAGCATTGGTTTAAAAAATTTGTTCTTTACCGCATCACATACTCCTTGGGGCTAAAAAATATAGAGCGACGTTTAAAAGAAGGGCTATGGAAGAGTTATTCAACGCAAGAACTTTGCAATGAAATGCAGTCAGCAGGTTTCAGTATCATTCATACGGAAAAGGTTTACGCTTCATCTGGAATTTTGGTTCTTGGACGACTCTCTGAATAGGGGAACTCTTGTAGGCCGATTGGTTTCCCTCGCGGATTAATTTTTGACTCATTCGGTAATAATTGAAATTTATGATTGAAAATTATTTTTTTACCGTTAGCTTTAGAGTGTGAGTGTATTTTTTATATAATCAGTTAGGGGAAATAGATGGTTGGAGGAGGAAATAAGGGTTTTATTCTTTTGGTAGACGATGAACCGGAAATATTAAAAGTCCTTAGTTACGATCTTGAATATGCAGGATATAAGGTTGATACGGCACTATCTGGTGATGAGGCACTTCCACAGTATGAAGAAAAACGTCACGATTTGGTCATAACTGATCTTAAGATGCCCGGAATGGATGGCGTATCGTTTTTAAGGGAAGTAAAGAAAGTAGACCCCGAAGCTTTTGTAATGATGCTTACAGGATATGGCATTTTCGACACGGCGGTTGATGCCTTGCGTCTTGGTGCCACAGATTTTTTGATCAAACCCTATCAGAGGGGGGAATTGCTTCTTCGAGTAAGCAATTGTTTTGAGAAAATGGAATTAAAGCAGAAAATAAAACTTTATGAGAAGATTTTACCCATTTGTTGTGTTTGTAAAAAAATCCGGGACGATTCGCAAACCGCTCCAGGAAAGGGTAGGTGGGTCAATTATGAAATGTATTTGACAGAAAAATCGGACTTGGAGTTATCGCATGGCTACTGTCAGGATTGTCTAATAAACATCGAAAAAAATATGGAATAGAATGGGGATATTTTGCGGGGCTTCTTTCCTGTTGTCAAAGGTTCGCGAAAGTTGCTATTTGAAAAGGTTCTCTTTTCTATGAGGCAATCTGTCTGTCGCTTGAGTTAATTTTCTTTTGTATGGGAAGGAAGCTCGACGATCCCGAACCAATAAGAGAACAATAATTCTAGTTTTTTCCCCAATTTATCTATTTCTGAAGATTTGTAGATATATGAATTTGCTCCTAGCTCATAGGACAAAACGACGTTCAGTTCATTTCTTGACGACGTGAAAATGATGGTGATTAGATTTTTCAAGTTTTCGTGCTCGTTCATTTCCTTTAATACTTCGAGGCCATTTTTTTTGGGCATATTGATGTCCAACAGGACGAGAGACGGAAGGGGCGATTTTTCAGGATTCTCCCATTTCCCTCGCCGCAAGAGATAGTCCATTGCTTCAAGGCCATCTTTGACCCAAATAGCATCAAATTTAAATTTTGATTTGATGTTCTCCAAAACCCTTGAAATAAAGAAAAAATCGTCTGCATCGTCTTCAACGATAAGAACAACGGGTTGTTTGCTAGTGTCTGTCATTGGCTTTACTTTTTCGGGTTTGTTTTATTGGAAGCCTTAATGTAAACGTTGTTCCTTTTTGGGATACGCTTTTTGCTGTGATTGTTCCGTTGTGACGATCTACAATTTTTTTACATATCGCCAATCCCATCCCGGTTCCTCCAAACTGGTCGATTCGATGCAGACGTTGGAACGGTTTGAAGATTCGGTCAATGTATTTTTCATCGAACCCGATTCCATTGTCCTGAATATTTATTTCGCAATATTTACTATGGGCAGGGGTCGTATCAAAGATTTTGATTTTAGGTGCGACGCCTTCCCTCCCATATTTGATAGCGTTGCTAAGCAGGTTTTGAAATAAACGAAGCAAGTGAAATGAGTTGCCATCGATAATCGGTAAGTCACCGATTTCTATTTTTGTGTTTGTTTCTTTGATTAATATTTCCAGGTCGATTATGACTTGTTGAATGATACTGGCCAATTTCACAGGGTCCATTCGTTCATTGACTGAAGCGTCTAAAGTCGAAAATTTAACGAGATCACTCAATAGTGATTGCAGGCGCCGAGTTGCATTTTTCATTCTTTCCAGGAAAAAAGTACCTTCTTCGTCTAGCGTATTGGAACTCCATTTCAAAAGGTCGCCAAAGGAAATAATTTTCCTTAAAGGCTCCTGTAAATCGTGCGAAGCGATATGTACAAAGTCTCTCAACTCGTCATTACTGACTTCTAGCTTATGGTAAGAGGCTTTTAAATTGTCGGCGATCCTTTTCCGATCAAGAGCTGATCCTGCATATTGAGCAAATATTTTTAAAATAGTTTGAACTGTTTCATGGTCTTCCAGAGGCTTAGCACACATTACACCTAGGTGCCCCAAAGGCTTCCCTGCCGCATCAAAAAAAGGCATGCTCATGTAATTATCAACTCCAAACTGGAGCAGAGTGTTATCTTTTGTGAATACCTCCTGAACATTTTCAGGGCAGTAATAAATTGCTTTCTTGGAAATGTTTTCGCAGGGGGTGCCTTCCAATTCATATTCCAGATTATCAATAAAATCATTTTTTAGCCATAATGCAAGGGTTCTAGCTCTCTTGTCGCTTACAAGCTCTGAAACGAAAACACAACGGACTTGTAAGGTTGTGGCCAGATTTTTCACAAGCGAATGGAAAAAGTCTGCATCGTCGTAGGTGGTCGCACAGCTTTCCACGATCTTGCGTAATTTTTGATGGAAGAGCTGGTTCTTTTTCTCAGCCTCTTTTTCCTTGGTGATATCCACAGCCATTTCCATGACCAGCTTTGCGCCATCTTCATTGAAGAAGGGCGTTACGACTGTCAAAAAAGTGCGACCCGCCTGGTCGGTCCATACCGATTCGATAGTTTTATTGCTCTCTATCGAGTCAAAGGTAGGGCATACCTCGCAAGGCTCTTCTCTTTTGTGGATCAGATCAAAGCAGTTTCTTTCTTTTCTTGGTACCCCAAATTTTTCCTTAAACATTTTGTTGGCATAGGGGATCGAATAATCTGAAGCCTGGAGGTGGAAAGAGATGGGAAGATTATCCAGTAGATTAAAAAAGTTCTGTCGATCTTTTGCCAAGCCCTGTTTTGATTCGTAATGCTGAAAAAACAGACCCATTTGCTTGCTCATGCTACTTACCATATTCGCAAGACCTGGATCTGGTTTTAGAACTTTGGTAGAGAAAAGTTCGATCACTCCAATCAGGCCGCTAGAATCTGTTATTGGAAATCCAAATCCTGATATAAGGTTGTCTTGAGGTGTCTGTGATCGTCGGGATAAATTCATATCCAGACCAATATCTTTGACCCAATAGGGTTCGCAAATTTCCCATATCCTGCCAGGAAAATCGCTTCCTTTCTTGAAAGTCATATTCAAGGATTGATTGACAAATTCCTGATAGAGTTCTTTGTTCTCGGTTGAATACCAGGAATGGCTGCAGCGTAGGACTTGGTTTTCTTTGTCCAGAGTCCAGCAAAAAGCGACTTCCGAACTCATGAACTCGGAGAGAGTTTGTAAAACTTTTATACAACCTTGTTTCAAGTCGCCGGATTGAGCAAGATAGACAGTCAGTCTATGTAATAATTCTTGTTGTTCAAACAGTCTTTTTTCTTGGCTGAGGTCGCGAATTCTTCCAATGAAAAGTGGCCGGCTCCCCCAATTTACAGGGTGAACGGTTAGGTTTAGAAAAATTATTGAGGCATCTTTTCGTTGACCTTTGAAATTTTTTTGTAATCCTAGATCCCAGATTTCTTTGGTCTTTAAATAGTTTTCAAAATCATCTCTAAATTCTTGATTGTCGGACTTTGAAAGGAGGCAGGCAATATTATTTCCGACAATATCAAAGGCATGGAAACCAAACAGCGAAGCTGTCGCTTGATTGCAAAAACAAACGACTGCATTTTGGTTAAAAACCACAATTCCGTCCAGAGAAACGTTTGCAATCGAGTTGAATTGCTCTTCTTCTCTAGATGGATTTGCCGGCGTTTGAGACATGCGGATATCACCATTAAAATTTAGCAAGCCAGTGTTGTTTGTGGCGGGTTGCATGAAGGCTATTTGCTATGCCATTTAAACCCTATTGGAAAATTATATCGTATTGATTTTTATAAATTCTTTGAATTACTGATCTCTACTGCATTCTACTTAGATTAACGTTATGTGTAAATGTTTTTATCGTGAAAGCGGTTGATTTTTTGACTTTGGACGCAATGAGATAAATTTTATATCAGCCGATTTTTAAAAAAGATCAACACTTATCCAATGCTGTGTGCTTCGCCGGTCTCGCGTGGAAATTGAATTTTCTCAGTCGGTTTGGATACTTTCTCTTGCGGACAAGAATGCCGAACGAAAGTCATCATATTTTTCTGTTACCTTGAACTGTGGAAACTCTCCGGTGATAGATGGGGGCGGACGAAAGAAAATTCCGGCATCGGCTTGCTTCAACATTCCGGTATCATTATAAGAGTCTCCAGCGGCAATGACTTGAAAATTCAATTTCTGAAATGCAGCAACTGCCTTTGTTTTTCCATCTTTGATGCGTAATTTGTAATCACTGATATTGCCATCGTTGTCCACGATCAATTTGTGGCAGAAAAGTGTGGGGTAGTCCAGTTGAGCCATTAAAGGACCTGCGAATTGATAAAAAGTATCGGATAAAATGACGACCTGGAATTCAGATTTAAGCCATTTTAAAAAGTCATAGGCTCCGTCCAAAGGTGACATTTCACCGATTACCTTTTGAATATCCTGTAATTTCAAATTATGTTCGCGCAGAATCTTGAGCCGACCCTGCATCAATTCATCATAATCCGGGATATCTCTCGTTGTTAGTTTCAGCTTTTCTATCCCAGTCTTTTCTGCAAACTTGATCCATACTTCGGGAATAAGAACCCCTTCCAAATCCAGACATGCAATCATAATAGATAACCTTTCGTAAGTTCGTTTGATCGAGAGATCAGTTGTTTGTCCCCTTAGATTTGCGAACGATCTTGAGCACGAAATCGAGCTCATCAATTTTCATTAGCCGTGACATCAGGGTGAATGTGAAAACGCCCAGAGCGATTAAGGAAAACAAGACTGCAATCTTAACGCTTGCAGAACTGATTGTGGAGAAAAATATTTCACGAGTCCAGAAGACGGCGGTTCCCATAATGAAAGCGGCAAATGAAAATTTTAGAAGGGAAATCGCAATGCGCTTTCCACCCATAGGACCCAATCGTTTACGGATATGAAATATCAGTAGTGCAACGTTGAAAAAAGCTGACAGTGAAGTTGCAAGTGCCAGTCCTCCATGGCCCAAAGGGCCTATTAAAACGAGATTCAGAATGACATTTAAAATCAAGGCATAAACACCTATTTTGACGGGTGTTTTGGTGTCCTTTAATGAATAAAATGCCGGGGCTATTACTTTGATTCCCGCGAAGGCGCAAAGGCCAATTGAGTAAAATAACAGGGCATCGGCAGTTCCCTTTGTGCTGATCTCAGTAAACTCTCCACGCTCCCAAAGTGCATTGATCATAGGATGGCGTAATAAAATCAGGCCGACTGTGGCTGGGATAGTGATGAAAAATATCAGACGAATTCCGAATGCAAGGGTTTCGGTCAATTTCGAAAATTCCTTACGAGCCGCCTGCCCTGAAAGCGTGGGAAGGAGTGCTACGCCCAGTGCAACTCCGAATATCCCCAATGGCAATTGCACTAGCCTGTTTCCGTAATAGAGGTATGAAATAGAACCTTCTTCTAATAAAGAAGCCAGTAATGTGTCTATGAGGATGTTGATTTCGTAAACCGCCATGCCAAAAACAATGGGCGGGGTCAGTTTGCCAATTTTTATGAGGTCGGGGTGTTTCAAGTCTAATTTAGGTGACCATCGCAGACCTTTTTTCAGAACTATCGGCAGTTGAAATAAGACCTGCAAAATTCCCCCTGCCAGCACACCGTAAGCCAGACTCATGACAGGTTCTTCAATATTTGGTGCGACAGTTAATGCCGACAGGATGATTGACACGTTGAGCAAGGCTGGAGCGGCGGCTGGTATCGCAAATACCTTGAATGTGTTCAAAATACCCATGAACAGAGACCCGACTCCTATAAAAATCAAGTAAGGAGCCATCCACTGCGTCAATGTGACCGTCAACTCAAGTTTTTCAGGATTGTCTATGAAACCTGGCGCAAAAGCCATCACCACCCAGGGGGCCAGGAGAATCAAAAAAAGGGCCATGGAAGTGAGAAGAATCAAAAAGATATTGAGCAGATTGCCTGCAAGAATCCAGGCGTTGGATTCTCCTCTTTGATTGAGGGTCTCGGAAAATATAGGAATGAATGCGGCAGACACAGCACCTTCCCCCAACAAACGTCTTTGCATGTTGGGAATGCGAAAGGCTACGAAAAAGGCATCTGCGGCCATGGAGGAACCAAAAGTCATGGCGATGATGGTGTCTCTTGTAAAGCCCAAAATACGGGATATGAGAGTCATTCCGCCGACGGTTCCCGCGGCTTTCCCGACTTGAATATTTTCTTGCATGTGAAAGGGAAGGGCTAATGGAGGGGACAGCACTCAGAGAATTGAAACAAAACTAACATGCGAGGAATTATATCAAATTAAGAGCAATGAGGGCGAAATTATTTGCAAATACGTACATATACCTATAATTGCTATTAATACAATTTACAGAATGTTGAAGCGGTGAAAGGATCGGCCCCAAAAGGTTTTTGATAATTTGGGGAATAGGGCAACATTCGCTGATTTGAGCGAATCAGCCATTAGCGTATCCTTTTATATATCTATAATGTCATCACTACGTTTTTTTTCGGATTGTTGTGAGCGTGAGTTGTCGATAAAAATTTCTGGATTCTGGACACTCATAGTTGGGGTAGTTCTTGCTCCAAATAAGCGTAAAATGAGTATGACAAGTCCGGCTAAAATGGCAATCACAAAGAGGCTAAAGGTGAAGGCAAATAACAGCCCCAACCCAATAATAATCCAGAGGGTCAGGGTTATCTTGGCACCGAGAGACATCTTTTGATTTGGATTAAAAGCAAATTGACGAAAAAACATTAGGATTTCTCAAGGTATAAATGTATAGACCGTATCCAGCTTAGAACTGGATTGGTATTATTAAATGAAATGTAAGTTGTCTCTCAATTGCGAGATGACATTTTATTACAGAGAAGAATTTGCTAGGATAAAGTATGACTGAACCCACATTTACAATTATAGCTTGCCCGCAATGCGGTGTCAAAAACCGAATTCAACGCCTTCGCGAAGGGAAAATTCCCGTTTGTGCGAAATGCAAAGGACATCTGATGACTGAAAAGGAAAGTACAGCTCATTTCAAGTTTGAAGAGTCGCTGAAGGGCTTTCAGGGTCTTCCTGACTTGGGCTTGCGTTCGGATAAAGATTAAAAAATTATATAAACTAAAGGATAAATTATGGAAACAGTTCAATTGATTGATCAAATTTTAAAAGAAAAGCTTGCCGCCAAGCACGTTGGCATCATTGACGATAGCGATAAGCATAGAGGGCATAAAGCCGCAGGTGGCGGAGGGCATTATACAGTGACGGTGGTGTCAGAGCACTTTAGAGATGTGAACCTAATCGATAAATGCAGATTGGTTTACAGTGCCCTTGATGATCAGATCAACGGCCAACCGAAATTGATCCACGCCTTGCAGATCAAGACTTACACACCAGATGAATGGGAGTCTTCAGGCTTGGCATGAGAACGGATTTCCTCGCATTTTATTGAATCATTTGAAATTAGGTTAGATTCTTTTTCGTGTAGGACTTTTTCTGGTTTTTAGTGTGGGAAATTCAATGTAATAAGGCTTGACAAAAATTCCCAATTGCCTTTAACTAAGCATATACAATTAAAACGAAACGATTGTCTTACCGTTACTTTTAAGTATCCGATAGGCAAATATTTTTTTCTGTTATTAGTTTTGGTTAAAAAGGTATGTACTTATTTTGCCCCAAGTTTCCTTGAGGCAGGCATATTAAAGTTCCAAAGGGGGAGTTCGGTTATGCGTGATTGGACGATTCAGAAGAAGGTGAACAGTGTCATCGCGGTTTTGTTTGTAGTTATCATCGCTTCGGGTTTTTTCATTTATGACAAACTACAGAGAGCGGCTGAAGAAACAAAGACTTACGATGCTTTGGGGCGTCAGAGAATGTTGTCGCAGGCAATGGGCAAGGCAAGTTTGGGTTATGCCATGGCAAAAAGCCGTGTGCGTACAATTGAGCAAAACATTGAAGATTTAGACAATTACATAACAAAAATGCGCGGGACCTACTCCAAGTCCATTGTCAGTGTCGCCAAAAAAGTTGAGGGGGTTGGTATCAGTATGGACCCCTCTAAGGAAGATCATCCGACGGTACCCTTTCCTGCTACTTTCACACGAATGGTGAATGGGAAGTTTGGCGAAGGCAAAGATTTTAAAGTTGATATTATTTCTGAAGATCCAATCAATCCCGATCAGACTCTTGAAACGGGAATGGATAAAGAGGCTAATAGGTACCTGAAGTCGAGAAAAGGGAAGCTCTTTACTAAAACTTCAGAAGAAAAAGGGAAGCTGTACATCACGGTTTATACACCAGACAATGCTGTTGTCCCTTCATGCGCTTCTTGTCATCAGGCTATGAAAGGCAAACCTTTCAAGGTAGGTGATATGTTGGGTGTCCGAAAATTTAAATTGGTATTTTCAGACAATATCCCATTGGGACGAAGTGAATTGCAAGCGTCTTTAGACGAGTATAAGGATGCCAAGAAAGTATTTGAGCAAACACTTTCAGCAGTTAAAACCGGTGGTAAGTACCCACTCGATCTCAAAATGACAAAATTCAGAACAATTTCAGCCACAGAGGATTCGTCTGTTCTGGGTCTCATTAAAAAGGTTGAGAAAAGTTTTAAAACTTTTAACTCTGCAATACAAACGCTGACAAAGTCGGAGCCAAATTCTTTATCCTATAGAAGGTCTCAGGCGACAATCATTTCTGAAGCCAATGTACTCAGAAAGATCAGTAATGAATTGGTGGGCAGATGGGGAGAAATTGTAACCCATCAACAAGAGTTGATACAGAGATCCATTTTGATCTCAAGTATCATCAGCTTATTGTTGTTGGTTGGTATAACTATTTTTCTGAGCAAGGTAGTGGTTGGGCCTGTAGTGCAGATTTCACACACTCTTGAGAAGATATCGAAGGGCGATCTGGCCCAGGAATCTTTGCCAGTTACCTCGGGAGATGAAGTGGGGATTCTCAGTCAGTCATGCAATAACATGATAAGCCGACTGCAAAATTTCATTAAATACACAGAGGAAATACTGGCTGGAAAGTCACAGAACCAGGCTTTCAACCTCGAAGGTGATTTCTTGAAATCTTTGAACAATATGGCGAAACAGGCTGAGGAAAAACGTGTGGCGGAAGAAGAAGGACGTGTCGCCGCTAAAGAGCAGGAAAGGCTCAAATCAGAGCAAAATGAGCAGGCACGTAGGCAGTCTGAAGAAGAGAGCCGCCGTCAACGCGAGCAAATGGAGCAGGAGCAAAAAGAAGCAGAAGAACTCAACCAAAAGGTCGGAAGTATGCTGGAGGTTGTATCTGCCGCCAGTGAGGGTGATTTGACTAGAGAGGTTAGTGTTAAAGGTGACGATCCTATTGGTAAGATGGGTGAAGGATTGGCTAAGTTCTTCCGCGACTTGAGAGACAATATCACTGAGATTGCTAACACCTCTCAGACTCTTGCAAGTTCTTCTGAGGAGTTGACCTCTGTCAGTCAGGAAATGGCTGGTAATGCCAATGAAACATCCAATCAGGCGGGTGTCGTATCAGCCGCTTCAGAGGAGATCAGCAGAAATATTCAGACCGTTGCGACTGGTACCGAGGAGATGAATGCAAGTATTCAAGAGATCGCCCGGAATGCAGGACAGGCCGCTTCTGTTGCACAACAAGCAGTTATTGTCGCGGAAAGCACGACCACAACCGTTGGTAAGCTAGGCGATAGTTCTGCCGAAATTGGCGAAGTCATCAAAGTCATTACCTCTATTGCAGAACAGACGAATCTGCTGGCACTAAATGCCACCATCGAGGCGGCACGTGCAGGCGAAGCGGGCAAGGGTTTTGCGGTAGTCGCAAATGAAGTCAAGGAACTGGCGAAAGAAACCGGTAAAGCTACGGAAGAAATCAGCCAGAAAATTCAGGCTATCCAAAGCGATACCTCTAACGCTGTTAAGGCAATTGGAGAGATCAGTCAGATCATTAATGAGATCAACGACATTTCCAATACCATCGCCAGTGCGGTTGAGGAACAAACTGCAACCACATCGGAGATGGGTCGCAATGTTACCCAGGCCGCGCAAGGCAGTAGCGAGATATCGAGCAACATTGAAGGCGTTGCACGAGCGGCAAGCGATACCAACTCTGGGGTTAACCAAACCCAAACAGCGGCAAATGAGTTGGCGCAAATGGCTTCAGATCTTCAATCGCTGGTTCAGCGTTTCAAGATTTAAATTTATCAATCAAGCCGCCTTTCCCGTGCAGGGGGAGGCGGTTTTTTTTTGGGGAGGAATGGATCTGTGGAAGAACCACAATTTACGGCATTGAAAGAAATTATTAAGGTTTCCTTGAAGGTCTCCGACTCCTCCAAAGTCATCAAGGAAATTTTTGAACAATCGTTGATAGAGTTATCGGAAGAGTTAGAGCCAAAATCTTTTTTGGGTCCTCAGGAAGAGTGCCTGAGAAATTTGATAGTGAATCTATCCAAATATCCTGTTGCAAGGATATCGGCTAAGAAAATTTTTGTTGACCATGGGATTGATTTGTATTGATCTGGTTGACTGCCGCCGCCTTTGATATTCCTCTTTAAAAGGGTCAAGTCTCGACATACCCTAATTATGGCAATCAGCTGTGATGGAAATAAGTATGAATTTTTTGGATTGCTGGTATTGCTTGCGATCTGGTTTTTAGATAGGGAAAATAATATTTAAAAGTATTTTTCGTCAATCCAGATGAGAAAGCATCATGCTATACTTTACGGAAGTACTGTTTGGGGTGTGTTGATTAAAGCCTCGAACGGAACAATTCCCAAGAAATATCTTTTTCAACAGTCCCTTTTTAGGATGACTCCATGCCACGTTTCAAGTTCAAAGCTAAAGATCAAAAAACTTTCGATAGGGTATCTGCGGCTTTCAGTAATACAGAGATTTTACAGCGGCAAAAAAAGATGGTTTTGGGTCGTTGGGACTTTGTTGTTTTTGGTCCTTCGGGAAAAGAAGATATTGTTTTACGTAAAGGTTTTGCCGAGCAGGCGACCATTCAGAGAGCACCCGTTTATATTGCATCGCTTGTTGATCCGAGAGTTCACGATGTCTCAGGGGTCCCTATAGAGGAATTTATTTCAGATGATCTCCCTGATGAATATTGTGGCCTGGAAATTGTGCAAATCGATCCCCTCCGCCCTTTGACCATCGAAAAAAAAGAAATTCTTGCTAAAGGGGCACGCACAGAATCTGAAATTTGCAAATCTTATGAAGAGGACAACATTGCTGTGATTCGCGCCCCAGATGAATCGGAGTGGGGCATCGCCGTTCTGAAGTATCTGCATGAATGCGACTCTGCATTTTCAGATTCGTTGATCGAGACTTTTAATTCCCAGCAAAATGCTTCGTTTTTAGGATCGTCACATTGGGGGAATAAAGGAATGGTCAATTAACACTTCGATAGTTTCTCTAAGCCACAAAATATTGTGGGATTTCTAAATTTTATAGGGCCTTAATTATGTTTTCATACCGCTATCGTGCAATCGTTTTTGTATTCCTGTCGGCGATTTTCTTTCCTGCAGATATTGTTTTGGGGCAGTCCTCAGCTTCAGTTGAGCCGGGTTCCATCGTTCGTGTTCGGGTTTATACCGACAGAGCTGAAATCACACGCCATGTTGAGCGGACGTTTCCCAGCGGCTCGGGAGTCTTTACCGTGAAAGGCTTGCCGGCTTCTTTGATCCCGGATTCAGTTCGGGTGTCATTGATCGATGGCTTGCCGGGGGAGCTTTCCATATTGAATGCAGAACGAAGCTTCGACACTGGATTTTCCAGCCCAGCGATACAGAAGCAGGAGGAGCTGATCTTGGCATTGAATGAGAGGTTAAACGCTCAAGGAGACACTCAAAGTATTTTAGGGCGCCAGTTGCGTGCACTGGATAGCATTACAAGCGGCAATGCCAAGCCGCGTGGAAAAGGCGAAATATCTACAAGCTTTAACGCCGATTGGGCGGATCAGGCGATTGATTATATTTCAAAAAAAGGAATGGAAATCACCGGTAAATTGCGGCAATCGAAACGTCAGAGCGATGTGATTGAGCAAAAGCTGGTGGCGGCAAAAAAGAAGTTGGCCGATTTGCAAAAAGGTGCAAAAAAGCAGACCTGGAGTCTTTCGGGGCAAGGGCAATTTAACGGACAGGGGCATCGTATTTTTGAATTGAAGTATCAAACGCGACAGGCACGTTGGAATCCTGCTTATGTTGCGCGTGCGGATAGCATCGGGAAAAAAATGACACTGGAGTATTACGGCGAAATTTCTCAATCGTCTGGTGAAGACTGGAATGGTGTTGAGCTAGAGCTTTCTACGGGCAATCCGCAGTTTGGAGGTGTGCCACCTAAACTTTTCCCCTGGATTGTAGACTATTATAATGATCGTCCTAGAGTGATGATGGATTCTATGGCAGAGAGCTCCATGGAGAAGCGGGGGCGTGGAGTGGCGAAAGCTTTCAGTCAGGCGGTGCCTATTCAAAAAGCACAAGGAGGGCATGCGCTTCTTTATGTGCTCAATGGCAAGCATAATATCGAAACAGGATCTGCTAAAATGCGCGCCGAAATTTCCAGAAAAAAATTTGAAGCGCATTTGAACTACCTGACCATCCCCAAGAAGAGCGACCGTGTGTATTTGACGACCGATTGGATAAATAGCGGAGGCTATGAGTATTTGCCCGGAAGGGTCTGGAAATATTTAGATGGAGATTTTGTGGGAACAAGCCACTTAAAATCTGCCGTTCCTGAAGGGAAAATGGAGATAGCTCTAGGAGTGGACCCGAATATTCGGGTCGAAAAAAAATTGATCAAAAAAGAAGGCGGTGACGGCGGGTTGTTCAACTCTAAAAATCGGCAACGTTATGTTTATGAAATTGAGCTGGAGAATTTGAATTCTAAGGCAAAATCAATCGAAGTGCAGGATCAAATACCCTTGTCTTATCAAGAAGATATTGTTGTTAAAGTGAACCGATTGGAACCAAAACCCGACAAAAAGGACAATGAAAACGTCTTAAGATGGAAGGTTGATTTGTCGCCAAGGGAAAAGAAACGAATTGTCATGGATTTTCAAGTGGAATACCCTGAAGGCAAGAAAGTTTCAGGTTTGTAGGCAATTTAAAAAAAAAGAATAATTAAGGTTTTGATGTGTGGAATTTCCCTTGACTGGAAATGGGATTAAAGCTACCATCGAAGCAATTTTATCCCTTCCTTCTAAAGTTCTATCTATTGGAATTCAAAAGGGTTTCTGTTTGTGCCGATGGATCGACAATGTCTGGTGTTTGAAATTGATAGGGTTCCCGAAAACGGGATGGTTCTCGATCGGGTAATCGATGGGGGACTCTTTGATATTGAAGATGAGGATATCACCCTAAATCAAGACGTTGAGCTTAAGGGCGAGTTGAAGAGGGTGAGGCGGGATATCTTGTTTTATGCCCGAGTTGGGACTGAAGCAACGGTGAGATGTTCTCGGTGCCTGGGCACATTTTCTCAAAATGTAAAATGTGATGCCAAGGCGCAGTTCAAGCCGAAGGAAGAAGCGATTCAGTCCGAGGCTGAGATAGAACTTCGGGCGGAAGATTGTGAAATAGAGTATTACGAGGGAGAAACGATTTCTTTAGCTGAAGTCGTGCGCGACGCAATACTACTTTCTTTTACTACGATGGTTTTGTGTAAGGACGATTGTCAGGGCTTGTGTTCCCAATGTGGAGCGAACCTGAACTTGGCCCCCTGCACTTGCAGTTTAGATGAAGTTGTAGACCCTAGATTTGAAAAGTTAAGACTGTTAAAAGAAAAATTAAAATAATTGTGAGAGGTTAAAATGCCAGTTCCAAAGAAACGTATGTCTCCATCCCGAAAAGGTAATCGTCGTTCGCACGATGCCTTGAAAGTCCCTGTGTATAGTGAGTGCTCTGAGTGTCATGAAATGAAACGCCCTCATCATATCTGCCCGAGCTGCGGGTTCTACAAAGAAAAAGAAGTTATGGCAGTCGATTCGCTCTGAGCCAGTTTGTAGTGGCTCTTGGTGGACAATTGTGTGCAAGTAGCGACCACTTGGTCTTGGTGCTTCGCCATTCGAAAACGATTGAAAATTCTACTTTAGAATGAAAAAACAACATGGCCTTACCTTAGCTCTTGGTGCATCCAGAGTTGGTTTGTTTCTTGTATTTTTCTGGAAATTTAGAATGTCTCTTGTGTTCATAGATCAGAGATTGGCTTTTCCGGGAGGCAGGATTCAATGATAATTGCGGTAGACGCAATGGGCGGAGACCACGCGCCGTCGGCTATTGTGGAAGGCGCGGTTCTTGCGGCCAGAGAAGGTGATGTTGAAGTCATTCTGGTTGGTGTTGACGAGAAAATCCAGGAGGAGCTGGACAAGCACGACGTAGATCAGCTTCCTATTCGCATAGAACATGCGGAGCAGATTGTTGATATGCACGACGCTCCTGGAAAAGTGTTGCGTAGCAAGCGCAAATCATCCATTAAAATCGGTCTGGACCTAGTCAAGGCGGGATCGGCCGATGCTTTTGTCAGTGCGGGCAATACAGGTGCAGTCTTGGCCTTCTCTACCTTGATTCTTCGTCCCCTGAAAGGCGTAAGTCGCCCTGCCATAACTGTACAGCTTCCTACCTTACAAGGCTCTTCGCTACTCTTAGATGCAGGTGCAAATGTCGATTGCAAGCCCATTCAATTATTTCAGTTTGGGGTCATGGGACATGCATTTGCCAAGTATATTATAGGTAAAGAAGAACCACGTGTGGGCATTCTAAGTATTGGCGAGGAAGATGGCAAAGGCAATGAAATTACCAAAGAAGTTTTTCATATGCTGAAAAAGAGCCACGTTAATTTTATCGGGAATGTCGAGGGTAAGGAAGTTTACCGAGGCAACGCCGACGTAGTGGTTTGTGATGGATTTACAGGCAATGTGGCGTTAAAAATCAGTGAAAGTCTTGCTGAGATGATCGGTAAAAATCTCAAGGCAATGTTCAGTCGCAACTGGAAAAGCAAGCTGGGCTACTTTTTATTAAAAGATCAATTGGCTGAGTTCAAGAAAAAGGTGGATCATTCGGAGACGGGTGGAGCCCCACTGCTGGGCATTAATGGGGTGTGTATTATCGCGCATGGTAGTTCTTCCCCCAAAGCCATTAAAAATGCTATTAAAAGAGCTAATGAGCTTGCCGAGAAAAAAATCAACGATCACATTCGTGAAGATATAGAATCGAACTTAGCGGATTTAGATCTTGGGATATGGAAACAAATAAAAAGTGCCTTTGTTCCAGACTCTCTTGAAGACGACAAAAAAACTGAAGAAGAAGTGGTAGGGGAAGACGAGACGGGTGGCGATGAAGCTCCCTCGACTAGTGAAAAAGACAAGGACGTTTGAACAGTTATTTAATGAATTCTACTCTCCCATTTCAAGCAGAAATAGCCGGTATTGGTTCTTACCTTCCAGAAAAGGTCTTGACCAATTCTGAGCTACAAGAAAAGATCGATACGAACGACGAATGGATTCGTAAGCGAACAGGCATTGAAGAACGACGCATCGCATCAAAAGAAGAATCTTCCTCAGTCCTAGCGTCTCAGGCCGGGCGCCGCGCTTTATCTGCCGCAAATCTTGAAGCAGGAGATGTGGATTTGATCATAGTGGCGACTTCCAGTCCAGATGTCCTTTTTCCCGCTACCGCCTGTTTTGTTCAAAAGGAATTAGCCGCGAGTCGAGCCGTTGCATTTGACATCACTGCTGTTTGCTCGGGTTTTGTTTTTGCCCTATCTGTGGCAGAGCAATACCTCAAAACCGGAAAATTTGAAACGGCTTTGGTCATAGGAAGTGAAGTCAACTCCAGAATAGTCAATTGGAAAGATCGTAGCACTTGCATTCTATTTGGTGATGGAGCGGGTGCTATGGTTTTGAAGCGAAGCCAAGGTTCAGAGCGCAAGGGAGTTCTCTCTACCCATATCCACTCCGATGGGAATCGGTCGGAATTGATTCGAGTTCCTGGAGGGATAGGGCGGACAGGTGTGTCCTCGCAAGCAGTTGAAAACGGCGAGTATTTTATTCATATGTCAGGGAATGCGACCTTTAAAATCGCCGTACAAAAATTGGAAGAGGTGTCTCGTGAGGCTTTGGCACACAACGGGTTTTCAACCGATGATGTAGATGTTGTCGTGCCGCATCAGGCCAATCGCAGAATCATCGACGCGGCGGCCGAGCGACTCGATATTGATAAAGGCAAAGTATTTTCAAATATTCATAAATATGGAAACACATCCGCCGCATCCATACCCATTGCTCTCGCAGAGGCGTATGAAAAGGGTGTGATTAAAAAAGGAAACCTGGTCCTTCTCATGGTGGTGGGGTCTGGTTTGACTTGGGGAGCGGGGCTTATTCGATGGTAAAAATAGGATTTTTATTTCCAGGGCAAGGTTCGCAATCGGTAGGAATGGGCAAGGACTTTTACGACCAGTTGCCCGAAGCCAGGCAGATGTATGAAGAAGCCGGCGAGGCTTTGGGAGTGGACATCGCTGACATTTGTTTTAATGGGCCTGAATCTGCTTTGACCTTGACCGAAAACACACAGCCAGCCATACTCATTCATAGTATAATCGCCTTGAAAATGCTGAGGGGAAATGGTATATCTGCCGTTGTTGCGGCGGGTCACAGCTTGGGTGAATATTCTGCCTTGGTTGCTGCTGGAGCACTGGAGTTTCTGGATGCGGTACGCTTGGTTCAGGCGCGTGGACGCTTCATGCAAGAGGCAGTGCCTGTCGGCGTTGGTGGTATGGCCGCTATTATAGGTTTGTCTTCAGAAGTCCTTCAGGAGATTTGCAATAAAATTTCGAGTCCCGGTCATTTGGTGCAGGCGGCGAATATAAATAGTTCCGAGCAATTGGTTATCGCTGGGCACCGTCAGGCAGTTGAACAGGCATCTGAGGAAGCTAATAAATCAGGTGCAAAGAAAACAGTCATGCTTCCTGTCAGCGCTCCATTTCATTGCCCGCTCATGAAGCCAGCTGAAGAGAAATTACGACCTGAACTGGAGCGTGTTGACTTTAAAAATCTTACTTTTCCCGTAATCGCAAATGTAGATGCCAAGCCTGTGTCTGAAGGACAAAAGGCTCGAGAGAATCTTGCTCTTCAGGTATGTTCTCCCGTATTATGGGCTGACACAATGGCGAAGTTACGAGAACAAGGTGTTGAAAAATTTGTAGAACTGGGACCCGGTCGGGTATTATCCGGTTTGATGCGACGTTTTGATAAGACAACAGAATGTTTTCAGGTTTCCGATTGTAAAACACTTGAGCAGACGGTGACTCAACTCAAACAGCTTTCATGATATTACTATGTCTTTAAAAGATAAGGTTGCACTCATAACGGGTGGGGCTCAAGGAATAGGTTTGACCATTGCCCAGTCCTTAGCTGGCGATGGGGCTCATGTCGTTTTGGGAGATGTGAACCTTGATGGTGCAGAAAAATCGGTAGAGATGCTACGAAGTCAAGGCTGGTCTGCAAGTGCTGTGCAGTTGAATGTGGCTGATACGGAACAGGTGCGCTCTGTCTTTGATTCTATTTCCAAAGAATTTAAACCGGTTGATATTCTCGTCAACAATGCAGGTATTACCCGCGATGGTTTAGCGATGAGAATGAAAGAAGAGGATTGGGATCTTGTCCTCAACATCAATTTGAAGGGTAGCTTTCTGTGTAGTCAGCAGGCGGCCAAACAAATGATGAAGCAGAGGCAGGGCACGATTGTGAACATTTCTTCGATCGTTGGGGTGATGGGCAATGCCGGTCAGGCGAATTATTCTTCATCCAAAGCAGGTTTGATCGGCCTCACCAAAACCATGGCTCGTGAATTGGCCCCTCGTAATATTACCGTAAACGCAGTGGCACCGGGTTTCATTGATACCGAAATGACTCGCGTGCTGGATGAAAAAGTAAGAGGCAAATTGATAGAGCAAATTCCTTTGGCGCGTTTGGGTGAGCCGGAAGATATTGCAGACTGTGTTTCGTTTCTAGTTTCAGATAAAGCCCGATATATTACAGGGCAAGTGATTAATGTTAACGGTGGTATGTTGATGTAACCCCTATCAGGAGTTCTGATTTATGTCCGTAGAAGAAAAAGTAAAAGAAATTATTGTTGATCAACTGGGTGTTGATAGCAAGCAAGTAGAAGGAACAGCATCTTTTATTGATGATTTGGGTGCCGATTCTCTCGATACTGTGGAATTGGTTATGGCTCTCGAAGAGGAATTCGATGTTGAAATTCCCGATGAAGATGCTGAAAAGATCGCTACCGTTCAGAACGCTATCGATTATATTAAGAATCACACAAATTAATTCCGCTCAAATATCTATAAGGCAATGATGAAACGACGTGTGGTTGTAACGGGTATGGGGATGGTTTCCCCACTGGGGATGGGAATCGAAGAAAATTGGACCTCTGTAGTTGAAGGGCGTTCAGGCATTGGACCCATCACAAAATTTGACGCAAGTGATTTTCCCGTAAAAATTGCAGGAGAAGTGCGCGGTTTTGACCCCGCCGATTTCATCGACCATAAAGAAATTAAAAAAATGGACCGTTTCATCCATTACGCTGTTGCTTGTAGCAAGATGGCATTGGAAGATTCGGGATATGAAATTTCTGACGAAAATGCGGAACGCTGTGGTGTGCAGGTTGGTGTAGGACTAGGAGGGTTGCCAGCCATAGAAAAATACCATGACGTTTTAAAGGAAAAGGGTGTTCGAAAGATCACTCCCTTCTTTATTCCTATGCTGATTGCTAATCTGGCGTCGGGACAAGTCTCCATCTTATTTGGTGCAAAAGGACCGAATAATTGTGTGGTGAGTGCTTGCGCAACGGGTACGCATAGCATTGGAGAGTCTGCCCGCTTGATTCGTGACGGCGAAGCCGACATGATGATTTCTGGCGGAACGGAATCTGTCATCACTCCTTTGTGTGTGGGCGGGTTTCACGCCGCAAAAGCACTTTCCACGAATAACGATGATCCTCAGGGTGCTAGCCGTCCTTTCGACAAAAACCGTGATGGTTTTGTTATCGGTGAAGGATGCGGTGTCATGATCCTTGAAGAGTTGGAATCAGCTAAAAAACGTGGTGCCAAAATTTATGCAGAGCTTACAGGCTATGGATTGAATAGTGATGCTTACCATATCACCGCAACTTCTCCAAATGGCGAGGGCGCGGCGCGATGCATGAAGAAGGCTTTGGATAGTGGATCCATTAATTTAGATGAAATTGATTATATCAATGCCCATGGAACCTCTACCGGCGCAGACGCTACGGAAACCTCGGCTATCAAAACTGTTTTCGGGGATCACGCCCGGAAGCTTGCAGTAAGCTCCACAAAATCCATGACAGGCCACCTTCTTGGTGCCGCAGGAGGAGTGGAAGCCATCTTTGTTGTTCTTGCCATCACTAGAGGTGTCCTGCCTCCAACGATAAATTACACAACTCCAGATCCTGAATGTGATCTTGACTACGTGCCCAACGAGGCTCGCGAGAAAAAAATCACAACAGGAATGTCCAATTCTTTTGGATTTGGCGGTACCAATGGAGCTCTGATCTTTAATGAATTTTTAAGCTGAAAACGATGCTTTCCGAGCACCGGCTTGAAGCACTGATGTTGCTTCAGGATAGGTTAGGGTACCGATTCAATGATGTTGGATTATTGAATAAAGCCCTGACTCACAAATCCTACACCCACGAAAATCGAGAGACATTCAGACACAATGAACGCTTTGAATTTTTAGGCGATTCCGTGCTGGATTTGATCGTCAGCGATTTTATGGTACGGCAGTACTCCGAGCTTAATGAGGGAGTTCTTTCAAAGATGCGTGCGGCGGTGGTGAATGAAACAAGTCTTGCTGGTTTCGCTAGAGAAATTGATTTGGGACGTTTTTTGCTACTGGGAAAGGGTGAAGAAAATACAGGAGGGCGAGACAAGTCTTCTTTATTAGCAAATGCATTTGAAGCACTTGCAGGAGCTATTTTTTTTGACGGTCAGTTAGACCCGGTTCGCGAGGCATTGTTTCCTCTTCTGAAAAAGGAGATCGAACGAAATGAAGGTGCGGCCACTCTCCGTGATTTTAAGAGTGATTTTCAGGAGTACACACAAAATAGATTGAATTGTGTTCCCGTTTACAAAGTAGTGGGTGAAACGGGACCCGATCATGATAAGCTCTTTGAAGTTGCTGTATCGGTTAAAAAAAATATTCAAGGCAAGGGCCTTGGAAAAAGTAAGAAGGAGGCAGAGCAGTCTGCGGCAATGAAGGCTCTGGAAAGCTTCCGATTGAATGAAAAATAAGGTTAAATGAAAGGATAAATCATGGTCACAGTAGGCATGAATTATAATGTTCTTCCTGGTAAGGAAGAGGCTTTTGAGAAGGCTTTTGCAAGCGTTATTGGTGTTATGGAAGCGGGCGAAGGGCATGATAAGTCTGCCCTGTATAAAGACGTTAACAATGCCCAATCGTATTTGATTGTTTCCGAGTGGAACTCGGAAGAAGCTTACCAGACGTTTATTAGTTCAGATAAGTTTAAAGGTGTTGTGAACTGGGGGAAAGAAAATATCCTAGCCGGTCGTCCGAGCCATAAGCTGTATAAAAGTTGAGTTTGGTTTTGGATATCACCCTTTGACTTTTGGTGTGTATTCAAACTCTCCGTTTTTAACGCATCGTAGAACCTTTTTGTAGAAATGCTCAGTATCGTGAGGCAAATGGTTTTCCTCGGGGCGCCAGCGGATTTGTACTATTTTTCCGTTGGGCCCTTCTTCGATATCGATGATTTCTCCAGTGTTCCTGGAAAGAGGCTCGAACAGCATGTCTCCGATTTTTAGTTTCATTGAGGTGTCTTGTTTCCTTTCCAGCTAAGTAAAAAGATAGGATACCACCAGCGTATTGGCGGTATTTGAGGAGTGTTTCATGGAAGAAGAATATATTGTTATGTCGGCTATGTACCCGACGATGACCTCCGGCAAAGTTGATAAATTTCTTGTGCAACCGGGGGACAAAGTCATTGTTGGTATGGCTGTCGCCGAAATTATTTCAGAAGGCTACTTTACCTTATTATCTGAAGTGAATGGGAGCGTCAAGGATTTTTATGTGAGTGAGGACGAATATGTAGAAGTGGACACGGTTTTGATGTCTATCGAACTTGCTGAGTAAGGGCACTAAACTGTGGTTAAAATTAGCCGGGCCGTTGTTAAGTAAATCAGGATACCCAAAATGTCATTGGATACGGTCACAACAGGACCCGCGGCAATGGCGGGGTCTATTCCCATTTTTAAAAAAATCGATGGCATGAGCGAACCTATGAGTGCTGCCATGGCTACTGCCATTATGATGCCCACGCCAACAACTATTCCCAAAAGTGGTGTCGAGTGAAGTATGGGCGAAGCTATCGCTGAAATAAGAGCACCGCACAAGACGCCGAAGATGACTCCATTGCTTATGCCTACAAAGAGTTCACTACGGACCACTGTTTGAAGATTGTCAGACTGAATGTCGCCTGTTGCGAGACCACGCACAATGACCGTTGCACCTTGTATTCCGACGTTTCCTGCCAAGCCAATGACGAAGGGTACGAAGAGAATGATTGTCGCAAATTCTATTATTGATGCTTCAAATGAAGCCATGATAGCGGCACTGACCATACCCCCTAGAAATGTGGTTAGAAGCCAGGGAGCTCGAGCAATTATTTTTCCACGGATGCGTTTGGCGAAGGGGTCGACCTTGGCAGTACCTACCATCGTATAAATGTCTTCGCTTGCTATGTCTTGCATCATCCGAATGACATCGTCGAAAGTAACAATTCCCTGTATCTTGTTTTTTTCATCTACGACGGGAATTGCACTTAAGTTACCTTGGTCCATGAGGTTGGCTATTTTATCGCAGGAGTCTTGTAACTGGACTCTCTCCCCACCGGTTCTCATGAAATTCGATGCCTTTGAAAAAGCTGGAACATTGAGTAAATCTCGTAGCTCAAAATAACCCAATAATTCGCCGCTGTCTTCTACAACGTAAAAATAGGGTGCCGTGTCATGCTTAGATTCTGTTTTCAGATGAACTAGAATGTCGGTCGCCGTTTGATCGGTGAAAACTTTATTGAAATGTGGGGTCATCAAGCCGCCAGCTGTTTCTTCGCTGTAGGTGATGAGGTCCTTTATCACCTCGGCATCCCTGGACTCCATTTTACTAAGAAGCTCTTTTTGAGTTTCCTCGTCGTGTTCCTTTAAAAGATCGGTCGCCTCATCTTCGGGCATTTCGTCCAATAGACCTGCCAAATATCCCAGATCGAGAGATTCCTGGATTTCCATACGACTGTCGAGATCGGTTTCGTACAAAAGATCCTGTCGCTTCGCATCCGAATCAAGTTCCTCGAATACTTTTATTTTTTCATCTGTTGATAATTTGTGAAGCAGGCGGGCAATTTCAAAATGATTGCTCTGGTTGACAGTCTCTGAAAAATCGTGTGAAGAGGTGTCGGGTGACTGAAGCATGAGTTTGATTTTTTCCAGAGGCATTTTTTTTACTGGTAAATAGGATCGTATTTCGATAGTTTAGCTGTATAGACCCGATTGGTGGGCGAATCTGACTATCATAAAGTTTGATGGTGTGTTGTTCAATAAAATAGATAAGGGTGGTTATGGTTCTCAATATCTCACATGAAGATAAAAAGAAATACAAAGCAAGTTTGAAAGAACAAAAAACGACTCAACGCAGAAGAAGGACTGCTATTTTGTCTGATAAAACGATGGGAAAGGCCTTAAAGCAATCTAAACTATACACTACTTCTGCAATGGAAGATGGGTCTGTTCAAATGGATGAGCATATGAAAATGAACGACAATTATATGCGGACAGGTCCTTACCAGCCTAAAAAGAAATAACAGGTTTTATTGTCATCCGTAACCAGGAACTTTCCTTACTCATTTCTTTTCTTCATTTTTTTCGGGCGACCAAATCAATGAAGCCCTAGCGGACATTCAATGTCATATAAAATAAATTGATCGGTCTGCAAAAGCAAAAGTAGGCTGACGCGACATATTTGAGGCTATAAAATATAAACGTGTGAGTGTTCTTTTGTGAGTCTTTGAGGGGCGGCGAGGGGTGTGTTTCGTGGTGACGATGAGGAGTTACAATAAATTCAGTCCGCTTTGGCTGTGAGTAGCTCTTTCTTTGTTTCTGTCTCAGGAGGAGCGGCTATGGTTTCGTATTTTGCTTTGTATTTTTCGTAGACACCTTCGTTGATGAACAGTTCGACTAAGTCGTTATCCAGTTCCCCGTTTTTTGCCATACTTCTCAAAATTTTATAGACAACATTCAAAGGCATTGCTTTTTTGTAAGGGCGATCAGAGGCCGTGAGGGCTTCTGCGATGTCTGTTACTGCCATGAGTTTTCCTTCGAAGGGAATCTCATCGCCAGCAAGGCCCAATGGATACCCTTTGCCGTTGATGTACTCATGATGGGCACCTGCAAAAAGTGGAATGTTTTTCAGCTTTTTGGTGAAAGGGATCTGATTGAGCATTTTTAATGTGACCGCGGCGTGATCCTGCATCTTCTTGCGCTCGTCCTCAGTGATACTTCCGCGTCGAATTGAGAGGTTGAGTAGTTCATTTTCGTCAAGAAAGTGTTGTTCCGCACCATCTTCATCAATGTAGGTCCGCTTCGATATTTCTTTGAGTCGGTCGATATTGTCATCCTCGAGAAACTCTCCAGGTTCATTGCATCTATTGATGAATGTCTTGATATCCTGAAGCTCTTCACTTTTTACCGCCATCTCCGCATCTACTTTTTGTATGGTTTCAGGAGACGCTCCGCTTTGTAGGAGTTCGACCTTTTTCTCCATTCCATTCAGTTTTACCTTTTGCAATAAATAATCCATTCTGACGTTGATATAATGGATTCGGTCAAAGATGGTCTGGAGTTTCTTGGCTTTCTCTACGATTTCAACAGGAGTTGTGACCTTGCCGATATCGTGCATCCAGGCGGCAATGCGTAATTCGTAAATTTGATCGGCGTTGAAATGCTTATCTTTGAAGTGGCCACTGCCCTGCTTATTGATGGTGTCGGCCATAGTGAGCGTGAGGTTCGCTACTCTGCGAATGTGACCGCCCGTTACTGGAGATTTTTCGTCGATTGCGGTTGCCATGACTTGTACGAATGACTCGAACAATTCTGTCATGTCTGTAATGAGCTTTGCATTGGTCACCGCCACTGCGGCTTGCGAGGCCAACGATTCGGTCAGGTTTTCATTGTCAGGAGAAAATGAAATTACCTTTTTCGTTTTGGGGTTTTGTGCGTTGAGTAATTGCAAAACGCCAATGACATCGTTTTCATGATTTCTCATTGGAACGACGAGCATGGATTTTGACCGGTAGCCTGTGGACTCATCAAACTTTTTAGGACCGGTGAAATCGAATAGGTCTGTGTAATATACGTCAGGGATGTTTACGGACTCTCCCTTGATGGCGACGAATGCAGAAACATTACTTTCCTTGAGCTCCACCGGAGGGAAGGGAATGGCTTCACCTGTTTTTCCCCCCATTCGTATATTCAGTTTGTCGTTTTGGACGATTTTGAAACGAAGACACCCGTCTTCCCTCAAATACAAAGTCCCCGCGTCAGCATTGGTAAACTGCCGGGCCTGGTCTACAATCATTTCCAACAACTCGTTGAGATCATGGACACCAGATAATGCTCTGCCGATATCAGATAGCTTTGTTATCTGATTCGCCAAGTGATCGGCGTAAGTCTTTACTTCGAAAACGACACTCTGAAGAAGTTCGTTCAGATTGTCATCTTCCGAAAGCTTACTTTGCACTTCGTCATTTGGATTTGTATTTCCAGAAGTCATCTGTGCTGAGCCTGTGAACAATGAGTGAGATTGAGTTTCTATGTATTATCCTATTTGCTATTCAAAAAGCCAAGTAAATTAAGACGATTTTTTGAAAATAAGTGATTGTGAACTGATTGATTGTTTAGGCTCTATAAATAATCTTTTAGTAAAAGTGGCTCTGCTGTGTGCCATATTTTTTTCCCACAGACGTTAACAAATACGGAATTTTCTTTTTCAAATAAGGCTAGGTGGGACTGGTAAAGGTCTTCCTGAGTTGTCCGACAATCACCGTACAATTCCTTTTCTTCGTTAAAAATTCCTTCTTCAAACAACTTAATGCCTTCGCTTGAAGGTCTATTTTCAAAATAGGATCGAACCACAGGGTCTTTAATCTTTTCGGGATTTTTAGCGGCTTTCCTTAGAAGTAATTTAATGCCGCGAGAGGAGGGCGACTCAAATAATCCCGCACGGATACAGGCGTGTCGGGATCGGCCTTGTTCGACCGTCCATTTTTCAATTGCTTCTTTTGAATAGCCCATGGCACCGTAAGTTGCTAATTGATGTTTGATAACATAGAAGGTGGAATAGGCCACAATGAGATCGATATCAAAGCATTCTTCCAAATGCAAAATAGGATCGAAAGAGAGGCGGTTGGAATGGGCAATTTCCTCGGCAGTAACGCTTGCTATGGGTGATCCGACTTCGCCCAATGCGGTTGCGTAGAAAAGGTATTTGAATTTCCCATCACTGAATGCTTTTATTTTTTCCAGGCACTCAGGGTCTGTAATATCCCCAAATAGGGTTTCATCGGCCCCTTCGATGGCAATCCCATCATCTTTTTTCCCGTACCAGTTGGCCAGAATTTTTAAGTTATTGCCAAAACGATGGCGTAAAGCTTGAATTGCTGCGGTGCCCATTACCCCTGTACCGCCGACAACTAATACATTATCCATGTGTACCTCCATATGAGAATATGATTGAACTATTATTTAAAGGATTTCTACTGCTTTTAGTAAAGAGTTTTGGCAAGTGGCGTTGCCTGGAATGAATTTTTCCTGCATAACGGATATGAATTGTCAGGAGCCGCCATAATTTTCGTCGATATCCCAGTAAAGCACTCGGGAATTTTCATGTGTGGCCTGTAATAAATAAGGCTCTGTTTGAAATAATTGGCTGATTTCGTTGAGTAACTCGCGGGTAACTTCGAGAGTCGATGTTTGAGTTTGAGAAGAGAGTTTTTCAAATAACTTTTGGTAGCGATCAAAAAAGAGACTGGACTCTTGAATGGAGGTTTTAATTTTTTCTATCTCAAGTTTGCGGTGAAGGTTTTTCTTGGTAAAGGAATGATACTCAATCCATGAGTCCACCCGCTCAGGTGGCTTGCCAAGTTGTATCCACTTTTTTTTAAAATCGGGGATGCTGATTTGCGCCAGTTCCTTAGCGACGAAATTAGCAAGCTCGTCATAAGGTACGCCCTCTTGAGTTTTGCAAAGATAGCTCAATGCACCAAACAACTCCTTGATTTTTGAGTCAAGTTTTAAAGCTAGCGTGGAGTCGTTTCTCAAGTCGACTCGTTTTTCAAACTGCGCCCATATTCCACCCTCTTCGTTAGCTTTCTCATGAGCTTGCTTGAAGGGGTATATCCATTTTAAACACTGAGCTTCGTTGGCATGAATGACCGATGGTGCAAAAAATAAGGCGTACAAGGCAAAAAGAATCAGTGTTTTGATTTTCATATTTATTTTGAAAATTTGAATGAAATTGATTTGTTAGTAATATTGAGAGTCCATGCAATTTAAAGGTGCAAGGCTAACAAGTCAATTGACTTTTATTGTTTACTAATGCTTGTAGCGCGCAGTTTATTTCCGAATGGTATCGTTTAAAATCCGGGAACAGCTCAATCTTCTATAGTTTAATTTTTCCCATTTTGAGCAAGGTTTTGAATTCGTCTGCAGTCAGAGGCATGACTGAGAGTCGAGCTTGTTTGATTAGGGCGATCGATTGAAGTTTGGGAGCGATTTTGACTTCCTCCAAAGTGACGGGATGGTCGAATGCACGCACCGCTTCAATATCGACGACAACCCAGCGGTCGTCATCAATGGTTGGATCGGGGTAAAATTCCCGGATGACACGCGCGACACCTTTGATTTCCTTGCCCACCACGCTGTGATAAAAAAGGACATAGTCGCCTTTTTTCATCTCTTTTAAATTATTTCGCGCTTGATAATTCCGCACGCCATCCCACAAAGTGCTTTTGTCTTTTACAAATTGCTCCCAGCTGTATTTGGAAGGTTCCTGTTTCACTAGCCAATGTCTCATGATTTGATTGATTTATTAGGAGGTTATATAAGGAATTATTTTATGGAAAAATGATTTTTAGTATTGTTTAGCCTGTATACAAAATATCTGATTGACGAGGAAGAATTATCCCAATATAATCAAATAATTCAAACTATTATTTTGTAAAATTGATTCGCGGTCAAGAGAGCGTCGTTCAATAGGACGGCGACTTTTTTGCCAGAGGCCCTCTGAAATGTATCGTAAGGAAATTAAAGTACTTGATTGCACCATCCGCGATGGCGGATTAATGAACAACCATCTGTTTTCTGATGAATTTGTGAATCGCGTATTTCAAGCTGTCAATGCTTCGGGTGTTGATTATATTGAATTAGGTTATAAAGCAGATGAGTCTCAGTTTAGCAGAAAAGAATTTGGGCCTATGAAGTTTTGTTCGGAAAAAGATCTTGAAAAGGCCGTTGGTAAGACAGAGAAAAAATGCAAGATGTCGGTCATGGTTGATATGGGTAGAGTGAACCCCGACGATATTCTTCCTCAAAGTGAAAGTCTTGTGGATATGATGCGTGTCGCTTCATATGTAAAAGACATCGACAAAGCCATTGATTTGGTCAACTCTATTAAAGCGAAAGGCTACGAAACAACCATAAATATCATGGCTGTCTCGCACGCACGCGAACGTGAGTTGGACGAAGCACTTGAGCAGATAGAAAAAGAAAGTGCGGTTGATGTTGTTTATCTGGTAGACAGCTTTGGTGCTCTTTACTCTGAACAAATTGCTTATCTTGCGAAAAAGTACAAACGTATTTTGAAAACGCGGGAACTGGGTATCCATGCTCATAATAACCAGCAGTTGGCTTATGCCAATACGATTGAATCGATTATAAATAACATCAATTATCTTGATGCTACGATCCTTGGTATTGGGCGCGCGGCAGGGAATTGTCCTTTGGAACTTTTGCTGGGATTCCTGAAAAATCCGAAATTTGATTTGCGGCCCATTCTGTCAGTTCTGGAATCGGATTTTGTCAAGCTGTCTGAGGAAATTGAATGGGGATATACCGTCCCTTATGCGATCACCGGTATTTTGGACCTTCATCCGCGAGCGGCCATGAAGTTGCGACGCTCAGAGAACAAGGACGCCTATTTGGATTTTTACGAACAGTTGACCAACGAAGCTATCGTATGACCCGAAGTGGTTTGGATTTTGATCCCGTTCTGTTTCAAGCAGAACGGGTTATGGGAATCCTGAGAGGGGTGGATAAAGGTTCATTGCCGGGAGTTTTACAGGTTTCTCACGCCGGCGGGCTCCGTTTTATAGAAATCACTCTCAATACGGCCAATGCTCTGGAGTTGATAGAGCAGGCCAATAGTTTAAACTTACCCTCGTTGTGCATTGGAGCAGGAACGGTTCTTAGCTTGGATCAGGCCCGCCAGGCTCATTCGTCGGGAGCGCGTTTCTTAGTGGCTCCCACTTTGAATGAAGACGTGGCCAGTTACTGCAAAGACCAGAATATTCCCTATTTCCCAGGAGCACTGACCCCGACGGAAATTGAAAAGGCTTGGTCTGCTGGAGCGTTTATGGTCAAGGTATTTCCCGTCGAGAAAATGGGTTCCGATTATTTGAAGATGCTGAAAGGTCCTTTTCAGGATATAAGTTTAATGGCCGTTGGCGGTGTGAATGCTAAAAATGCCATTGAATACTTGAATGCAGGGGCCTCTGCGGTGGCTATGGGAGGGTCTATATTCTCTGTTAAACGTATGCAAGAGAAAGCGTTTGATGTTATTCAAAAAGAAATCCAGGAATTTTTGTTGCCTGTGCAATCATTTTGCTCTAAAAAGTAGTAGCATGTAAATTTTAGCGAATTTGGCAAAAGGAAGGATTTTTTATGGCTTTTGATTTTATGAAAAGTTTTATGATGGTTGAAGATGACGCAAAATTTGGGCGCCTGTGTGAAGCACTCGAAGAAGCTATCAACGATGTTGAGTGTGGAGAAGGTAAGTTTTCTGATTTGGAGATCATGCAGGCTTTAGACTACTTGGGGTTTAACCTGTTTCGAGACGATTGGGAAGAATTCAAAAAAATGGAGATCCCTCGTAATTTGGGAGGAATCGATTCCAACTCGATTAGCACTAAAAATTTAATCAATTGATCGGTATCCTCCCCACCATATCTATCCCACCTGAATGGCTTTAAACGTTTTCAGATATCACAAGTGTCCTTGGCAGTAGAAAGGGCTGATGACGAACACCACTTCCTTTTCATTTTCCAGCAAGGATCAAATTTGCAGGATACCGCTGTCTTCGTCGTAGAAAAAGGTATCGCCATTGGGACCACGATAGGCTATTTCTTTTACCTCCCAGATATGTTTCTTTTTTACATCCGCCTCTGCCGCGATGAAGCGGCCACCTTCTTCTCTTTGTAATAACAAAAACTTCCCTTCATTATTGGAAACGATATCCCATGTGTTGTACTCGCATTGCACTTTGTTATTGTCATAATCGATGCTGATGATGTTCAATTTGTTACTCCATGAAAAATATTTTTCGGTTTGAAAATTAATAAATAATATTAGCGGCCAGTTCGCGTACTTTTTCCAGAGTGTTTTTCTTGTCAGCCTTGACAATATTTTTTAGTGCCATTTGTGCCAAGCCAAGCAGTGGATCGTGGTCACGGTCGATTTTACCGCCGCTTTGAATAACAATTTTCTCTACATCTTTTTCCTTCAAACGCAGAGAGGGAAAACCGGGTAAAGCTGTTTTCTTTTTGTGATATATCTCGTCGTCAGGAGCCTCTTCTTCGGATTCATTTTCTCCCAAATCGGTTTCCACAAGTATGTCTGGAATGATGCCGTGTTCGGTGATATCAATTCCAGAGGGAGTGTAATATTTAGAAGTGGTCAAACGCAAGCCTGCTCCATCGCTGATGCGGAAGATGGTTTGGACCGATCCTTTCCCGTAGGAAGTTTCACCAAGAATCAAGGCTCGCCCAACGTCTCGCAAGGCACCGGCAACGATCTCCGATGCACTGGCACTGTTGCCGTTAACAAGTGCAACCACCGGAGCATTGTGCAGGCTATTATCGTAATCTGCCCGATATTCGTAATAATCCTGCTTTTCGCGACCGCGCGTGTACACAACCAGACGATTGTGAAGCAGGAAATGCCCCGCAACCTTTACAGATTGAGTTAACAAGCCACCGGGATTGTCTCTTAAGTCGAGGATGAAACCTTTGACCTTGTCTTTTTTGGCTTGTTTGAAAGCGTCTGCCAGTTGGCTGTCAGTTTGTTTAGAGAAACCACTGATGCGAATATGCCCTACGTGTCCATCGAGTGTTTCATATTGAACGGTTTCAATTTCTATGATTTCGCGAGTCAGAGTGTAATCGCGAACCACTTCGTCAGCAGGACGTTTCAGCGAAAGTTTTACCTGGGTATCTGGGTAACCCCGCAATCTTTCCGCCAAATCTTCAATGTGAATGTCCTTCGTTTCTTTTCCAGCGGCCGATACAAAAATATCTCCCGCCGTAATTCCTGCTCTTTGCGCGGGTGAGTTTCGCATCGTATCGACGACTTCCAGCTTCTTGTCCTTCATCGTGATCAACATCCCCAAGCCACCGTATTTGCCCTCGGTATCGCGCATGGAACGATTGAAGACCTCTTTGTCCATGAATTGAGAATAGGGGTCCAGCGTTTCTATCAGGCCACGAATTGCAGACAGCTCCAGCTTTTCTTTGGTAGTTGTCCCTTCAAATTCATCGACAAGGAAATTATAAACACTAACAAATGATGCAAAATTTTCATCTTGCTCATAAGTTAGATGAAAGCGAATGGTTCTTCCCTTCCAAGTCAAGGATTGAAAGTTTGGGCGTTTGCTGTGAACCAATTTTTCATCTTCAATGGATTTCACCATGTTTTCTATGGCTCCATCAAACAGTTTTTTGAAGTTGGGAGGGTAGACATATTTTTCCGCAACAAGGTCAACTGTTTCTTCGAACAGCTCAAGATCACGATCAAAAAAGCCCGCATGAGCTGAGGAAAAAAATAAAGATTTCCCTCTGACCTCCAAGGAGATAGAAAGAATCAGGGTGCCGATGAAGACGAGAAAAACAACCGGCAAATATTTGAAAGTTTTTTCCATAGAGGCTACGTTGGTCTTTAGAGTGTCTATAATTAACAGGCAATCCACCCAAATACAACTTGCAGGCCCTTTGGCTAAAAGGCCGCTCCAAACTATCCTAACAAACTAAGATGCGAGATTGATAAATGAATGGATTTGAATGGTTTCAGAAATCCTTGGAAATGTCTTGAAAGAATTTCCTTTTAATTGTAACTCAAAATGTCATCAAAAATCTGCTCCAATCCTTTCGTCATTTCGTCCACGCTTCCGCTGTAGAGACTGGGTGCTACTTTAAGAACGTCGTTGATGATGATCGTGGGTGTTTCGTCGGCACCGTATTGCTTGGACATATCCAGAGATTTTTGAACTTTTGCCTGAATAGCGGGGTCTTGCATTGCGGCTTTCATTTCTTTTTCGACACCAAAATCCTTGGCTATAAACTGGATGACTCTGGGCTGAAAAATATTGATGTTCAATTTGAAATTGGTATCGAACAGTTCTTGTGTGAACTTTTCCTCAATGCCAAGATTGTCTGCAATATAAAAAGCGCGAGCAGGGTAGGGCTGTTGATTGCCCCAGTATACAGGGAACTTTTTATGGTAAAGCTTATCCTTGTATTTAGCTTTCAAGGTTTTTACAGCCGTGAGAAATCGATAGCAATGTCCGCAGGAATAATTAAAGAATTCCTTTATTTCGATTTGCTTGGCACCTTTCAACTTTTCGATATCACCTATTACCTTATAGTTTCCTCTGATTTTTTCATCGGCGCAAGCCATATTGGGAATGAAAAATAGAATAGATAAAATGAGTGCTGAAACAATTTTCATGAATCTCTCCTTCAATGTTTGATTTTAGACCAGTATTTGTCGAATTGAAATTTTGGGCTGTGATTTTTCACATGGCATTGGACGCAGGCTTTTTTCGCTTGAGATCCAAAACCGGGTTGGGGTGATTGGGAATGTTGTAGCCCAGAACCGTGGCAGTTCTCGCATTGAACGTTTTCCAGGTCGGGTGTGTCCAGTTCGCTGATGAATCCTCCGGGTTTATTGAAGCCAACAACATGGCAGACGAGGCATTCTGGATCAAATGCTTTATTGACTTTTTTCAGAGTGGCATATGCGTGACCATGGCGCGATTGAGTCCAGGTCTCATGGCCTTTGCTATGGCAGGTTTTGCAGATAGTGTCGCCCGCATATACTTTTTCTGTTGTTTTGCTCCGGCGTGCCGTCATTGTTTCAAAAAACAGTGTTTCTATTTCCTCATTATATTTTTCATATAGAGCTGTCATTTCCACATCAAACTCGAAAGCCGATCCAAGGGGGACCATTTTTTGTGAAAATGATTTTTCTCCGGATGCAGAAATTTTGATGCTCAGTTCGCCCATCTTTTGCCCACGTGGCCCAGCTTGTACGAAAATTTTACCATCCCTCTCAACCGGATTCATGTCGATAACGTCAGTGGCTTTTTCAATGTTTCCATTAACGATGATATCAATTCCGGGAGTTGATAGAAATGAGAGTGCTTTGTCGCGTTTCATATGTGTCATCAAGAGAATCAAGTCGGGTTGTTCCTGAGACTGTAGTTCTAAAACAAGAGCTTTGACCGTTTTTTCCGCCGACTCCATTTGCTGACTTTTATCAGAGTAAAAGAGAGCCGGATCGCCGACGGCTAGAATAGCGACTTTGAGACCTTTGTTAAATTGCTTGATTTTATAACGGGATAAAGGCAGTCCGTCGATTTTATAATTGCTACCAACCCATGGAATCCCGGGCTGATTTTTTATAAAATCTTTTCCATACACCAAGTCCTTGTCACCCAGCATGATTGCAGAATAGTTCATAGCCTGGAGACTCTTCATCAGGTAATGCGCCTTGATCTTCCCCTGTTGTGTGGGTTGATCAAAACTATCTCCTGTATCCAGCAACAGGACATTGCCATGCTTTGTCAGTGTTTTCTTCAAATAAGTAGCCCGTCTTTCGACGCCGCCCTGGTCTTCTTCACGAGAGCATCCACAAGGTTTCAACTCTCCAAGAGTATTGCCTGAATAGATAACGAGGACCTCGCCGCTATGGGCACGCACGCTTGGAGACGAACAAAAGGAAAACAAAAATCCCAAGCTTAGAATAGATGTGAGACTCAAAAAAATACGCATATCAAGTTAGCAATGGTGGTACAGGATAAAGAATATATGAAATAAAAAACTTATACTGCTATCATATCGATATCAATAGATTATCTTATTATAACGAATGATGAAATCTGAAATTCACATGCATTCCATTTATTCTGACGGAGAGTTTTCTCCGCAGAAACTAGTGGATATTGCCAGGAAAAATTCCGTATCAATCCTGAGCTTGACTGACCATGATACTTTTGAAGGTATCGGTGAGTTTATCGAGGCGACACGTTCTGCAGGGATTCAAGGATTTCCAGGTATCGAAATCACTGTATCCTATCAGGATTTCCAATTGCATGTTCTGGCTTATTTCAGCGCGCAGGAGGATATTCTGCCGGAGTTGGCGGCTAGGGTCAAGGAAATGGCTGGGGCACGTGTCAAGCGTATGCACGAGTTGATCGACCGCGTCAACGATTTGGTTCCCGATCGCTTCAAAGGTTCCCTTGAATTTGATAATGTCAGGAAAGCGGCAGAAGGTGTATTGGCGCGTCCTCACTTGGCAAGGGAAATGGTGAGCCTTGGAATTGTTTCCAACACTCGAGAAGCTTTCGACCGTTACCTTGCGCCTTACAATGTAATGCGAAAAAATATTGATATGAAAGAAGTCCTCCGCCTTATTAGAGAGAGCGGCGGCATACCCGTTTTAGCTCATCCCGGTGAGCGAGCCTACTCATTGTACTGCCCCGCAAAAGGCAGGGAGTATTCGGATGTACCTGTCATGGTTGAAGAGCTTGCGTCTTGGGGCTTGATGGGACTCGAATGCGTGTATCCTTATCACGAGAAAATTCGTAAAGTTCAATACTATAAAGATCTGGCTCGACAATTTGGTTTGATCGTTACTGGAAGCCGGGATTTTCATGGTTTCTCAACAGGTCAGTCCGCCAAAGTTTTGGGTGGCACTCGAATGGATTGCAAATTTTACGATGAGTTCAAGCGCGTCTGGGCGGCAGACAGGCCAAGCCTGTAACAAATAGTACGATCCCCAAAATCCTTCCATTGAAAATGTAAACAGTCGGGACGATCCCTCTTATCGTCCGCCTTGCAAGCTCAGGATGGTTGCGAAAAAGAAAAGCCTCCATACATTGATAGTGAATCATTCTCCAAGTTAAGAAACAGGCACTGGTATTGCCACATTCCCAGGTATTTTTCTTTACAGACCTTGTTTGTGAATTGAAGTGAATAGGTGTTTTGGGGGAGTATATTATTGCCTCCAAAATGTGAATCTCAATCTTGACATTTTTTCAAAATAACCTCAAAATAGTGTCATTAGTGCGTTACGCTGACAGGCGTCAGGGGAGCCTTCAGTGTAAATGGAATCCCCCTGATGAAAAGGAGGTGATCCCTTGTCTAACAGTCACAGTATGAAGGGAGCTTCCGAGGAAACTTGTTAACGCCAGGTTAACGGAAGCTCCTCTTGCTCGGATAAAGGAAAGGCCCCGCTTTTTAAGCGGGGCCTTTTTTATTTTACGCCAGAGCTAACTTCCTTAAATCAAGATCAGGGCCTATTCATCGAGAGCAGGTTTCGATAGCATTGGGGCATAGCCAATAATATAAAGTGTGAAAGCAGATGCCCAAAGCACAGCGGAAATGATGACCCACTCAATGCTATAGTCCGGGGCAATCACAAAGCCAAATACCCGCATAAGAGCCGCACATTGCACCAGAACAAAACTTAAGGTCGTCATCCGGGTCGCTATCTTACTGCGCCCTGTATGCCCTAATGCCACACGACACATCATGCCAAGTGTCATAGACCCTATCGCTCCAGATGTGAAGGCGTGCAAGGCAACGGAGAAAGGAAGAAAACCCAGTGCCGACCCTCCCAGCAAAAACAGCCCAAGAATTACCCAACTGTAACCCACATGAAGAATCCAGACCATTGGGTCGTTCAATATTCTGCGCGTATGGTAATGCCGCAGGCGCAATGCATGAATAATAGCGGATACAAAGGCTGTTATGGCAAGAGCATTTTTTTCCTGTTGCGCAAATAGCAGTACCAAGGCAACCGCCGCTAAGGATATAAGTGCTAGAACATCTAACTTGCCTTGATCTATTTCGTCAGCTTTTTCTCCCCGCAGTTCCAGAGCGTCTACGGTGAAGGATGGAATGATTCGCCCACCAATCAAGGAAATCATGGTAACAATGACCATCACAGCGATATAGAGTGATATGCGCTCTTTCAGGATGATGAAGGTCATATCACAGGCAAACAAAATGCTCAGTAAGACCAGAAATATGAAGTTACGTTTGTTCCAGTCTTTAAATAGTGGGATAGCTATGCTGATTGCGAGTGCTGGGATAAAAGCTCCTTCACAAATTAAAATGAAACTGTCTGGCAAGCCCAGGTCGAAATTCATAACGATACGCCCGGCTAGCCAGAGTAGGCAAAGTCCGAATAAATGAATTTTCTGTGTTGGCGGGCTGTCTGTCCAGTTCGCGACAGCAGTGAGCAAAAAACCAGAGACTATAGCCAGAGTATATCCAAAGATCATTTCATGCGCATGCCAAGATACCGGATCCAACAGGAATACAGGTGGTGTGACATATCCAAAATAAAATCCACCCCATATTAGCAAGCTGATAGTCGTGTAAAGTGCGCCCAGTAAGAAAAAGGGCCTGAATCCATATCCTAGAATAGGGTGATCAAACACCCCTCTGTGCGATTTTTCCATATTGATTCCTTGTGGTTTCCAGTCGTTAAAAAACGACCGCCTGAGTTGAGAAAATCAGGTCAGTGTAATGTCTTAGTCTGATAGGGGGTGTGCTGAAAAAAGCATCGAACGGAGAAAAAAATACCTTCTATTCGAAAATTATGGCCCTTGTTTCCACGTAAAGATATCACGTTCCATAGACAACAGGCGATCTTCTTCTGCATTTAAAATAGCCATCGAAAAAGTCAGTCCCCTCGGCAAAGGTCTGAGCTACTTTGCCATTAGAATAACCAGTAAAATTATTACAAATCACTTTCTTGATGTCCACTATTTCAGGGCAAGATAATGTCCTTGAAAATTTGTCAGGCAGGGCTGATTGGAAAGTTCAGAGTGAAGGTGGTTCCTTTGCCAGGGGTTGAAGACACATCTATTTTCCCGCCATATTTAACTACCAGTTGATGGACAATGTTCAAGCCCAACCCGGTCCCTTTGCCTTGCTCTTTAGTTGTGAAAAAGGGATCATAAATTTTTGACAGAAATTTTTCAGGAATCCCGGGACCGGTGTCTTTGATTTTCGCGACGACATTCCCATTTTCTATTTCTGTTGAAATGATCAATTCCCCTTTGCCTTCCATAGCCTGCACCGCATTGACAAGAAGGTTCGTGAAAATTTGTTGGATTTCATCAGGCTTTGCCTTGATAGGAGGCAAGTCTGAGAACTTTTTATCAAGCGTAATATCGTTGTGATAAGAAGTGAGGATTGCAATATCAATAGCGGCATTGATTCGCTCGTTGAGATTCACATCCCTTGCTTCCGTTGAAATCGCCGATCGAGAGTAGCCCGACATATTAAGAATGATGGATGACATATGCTTGGAACGATTAAAAATTTTACCAGCATACCTTTGAATTTTGCTGGAATTATTTTCCGCCAGAATGGCTTCAGTGAAACCCATGATGGACACCAGGGGGTTGTTCAGTTCGTGTGCGATGCCAGCGGTGAGAGTTCCTAGTCCAGCGAGTTTTTCTGCCATGGCCAGTTGGTCGTGCAATTCAACATCTTCAGTAACATCTCTTAAAAGGAGACCGAGACGTTTTTCACTGTCATCGTGAATGACAATATCGAAAACCTGAAAAGCAAAAATTCTTTCATTCAGCTTGATAGTTTGTTTCATGCTTTGCAGTGGTGGTGGCTCTTTGGGGGCCAGAGGATCGCGAGCAGGACGATACTGTATGCCCCGATTTCTTGAATTTTGAGATTCAATGGAAATGAGATCATTATAAAAATTGAGGAGAGCATTCTGAACCGTTTCCCAGGTAGATGAAGAATCCAGCATGCCATCGACCAAAGAGCGACCGCGTAGTTGTTCTGCTGTTTTCTGAACAACCGATTCAAAGGCTTCGTTGGCGTATTCTATTTTGAGATTGGGATCAAAAATGGCCACTGCGTCGGGAACGCTTCTTAGAATGCTGTCCGTGTATTCTTTGAGATACAGGACCTCTTTTGTTTTTTTGCGGACTTGATTTTCCAAGCCGGAAAAAGATTTTTGCAAAAGTTTATTCATCTGATTCACTTCATTAGCCAGTGCTTCCAGTTCGTCCCCTGTGTTGATTTGAAGAGCTTCTACTTTTTCGCCTTTGCCAATACGCTCTGCGGCTTTCTGGAGTTTGCGAATGGGTTGGACAATTTTTTTTGCCGCGAGGGAACCCATGCCGCCAATCAATAAAATCGAAACCACTCCGGCCATAGAAATCCATGAAAAAAGTTTTTGCATAGGAGCAAACAATTCATCCGATGCCTGCCAGGCAAAAGTGAATATGGTTTTCCCATTCGATTGAGTGATCCATTTCCGGGTGCTTTCCAAAGGGGAAAATCCGATGATGGAAAGGTCTTCACCGCCGTGACCGTCCCCCATGGTATTAGCCCAATCCGGATTATTTTTTGTGACACTTTTCACCAGAATAGGGTCTGGCAAAATAAATCCTGTTGGCAATATGGGGCAGTCGATCACCATTCCCGTGGAATCGATCAACATGACATGCCCCGTTTCACCAAAGGTGATGGGTTCAATGGAACCAGAAAAAAATTCCTTAGCATCAAAGACATGATGAAGAACTCCAATGTTTTTTTCATTATCATCGAGGATGGGGAAGGCAAAAGTCATGAGGAAAGATTCCAGCTTTTCATCAAAAACAACGGGGCCTATGTATACGAAATCCTTTCCTCCTGTTATGGTTTTTTCCCATTCAGGTTTTTCTGAATACAAAAACTCAGGGTAGTCATTGACGCTGGCTCTGAGAACCCCGAAGGCATCGGTGATGTACAAGGCACGCGTTGCAATAGCAGATAGGGTTTTTCTTTTTAGGAAATTTCGAAGCGTCTGGCTGATTTTTGATTCGAGAATGATTTGAGGGGATTCGGTCCAGGCATTCTCTTGTTCCTGAATATTTTGTTTTCTTGTGTTGCTAGAGAGGAGTGTTTGATTGAAATCCAGAATCGCGGATTTTATATCGGGGTGAGCGGCGAGGCGAATATTGCTTGAGGTTTCACCCTCGATCAACAAATCTATTTTGGTCGAAGTTTCATAAGCCAATGCCTTGAAGCTGGCTCCGATCACTCCCTGCAGGGATTTTGTTCCCTGTAAGTAGGAAAGGATCATTGCCAGCATTAAAGGCAAAGCCCCAACTCCAAGCATGGTCCAGATCAGCTTATTTTT
>JAJDBG010000119.1 GCA_029261475.1 Nitrospinaceae bacterium | reverse complement strand
ATGGGCAAAGAAGTTCTCCGCTGCTTTTGTTGAAATCTTCATCATGTCGAGATTGGAACAAGTCCTGACCTCATTGATTTGTGCAAAATCCCGGCACGCCCAAAGAACCAACACCGTATAGGGATCAATGATGCCGTTATTGATGGCGTCTTTCTTCGCAACGAAAACGGTGCCGTTATCCGTCTGCGTGAATCCAACCCTTTTAAAACCGGTTTCACACCAGCGTTCCAAGCGAACCATGGCCTTTTCCGACATGCCGTCAGGTCTCATGCGGCTATCGGCTTCGTAAAGGTTGCTTTCTTGGCGCGGGCAGGCACGTAAGTCCGGGCCGAGCGAAGCTGCATCATTGCCATTCTCGCGGCGGAAATAATGTCTTCTCCGACAGCTACGATTTGACCATTTTTACGGTGGTACATGCGTTTCTCTTCAAAGAATTGCTGGCAGGTTGAGAACACCTTGAATCTTCCGGTGGTCATTCTCTCATAAATATCCTGTACCGCGGGCTCCACGGCTTGAGCGCCACCGGACTCATCGTCGTAGCGGGCGCTATTCCGCATCATGTAGACGCCGTGATCCTTATAAGCTTTAGCTATATTGGAGCCCGCTTTTGGGTCTTTGTTGTCTCTTTTTAGTCCGTCATGCGGCCACGCCACCCTAATAAAGTCCAGAGGATCGCGGCTCTTAAAAGCTTGAGCGTGGTAGGCAACGCCTTGGTCTGATTTCTTATAGCAGTCGTAGAGGTAAACCGTATCCGTGTCTCTGTCGTGTGCCAGCCAGGCCCCTGCGGCGGGGTGATCAATTCCAAAATCGCAGCCCGCTATCCGCGCCCAATGCGTCGGTATCGGGATAGGATCAATCACAATATCTTTATCGGCGACAGGCCAAACCAAACCCTCGCCCATCATCGGCACGCCGTAAGCGCGGGTATCGCGCTCATGTTCTGGATAGGACGAAATAATGCCTTCGCGTTCCGTCTCGGTGTAGTGGCCGGCGTCGTAAATCGTCATTGTCGTGGTGTGTCTTGGGCGGTCACCCGGGTCCGGCTGAAGAAATCGCTTCACGGTCTCACTCATGCCCTTGAGGGGCGTGAATGTCAGAAACGTAATCCCGTTGGTCGCGTTTGTTCTCGTCACGCCTTCGGAGTAAATGTCTGAATCGGGCTCTTCATCGAACCAAACCAAATCAACCGATGCGCCTTGCCACTTCGCCCGACCTTGTTCGTAGGTCTTTAGGGCAAACCGTGACGTTCCTTTTGGGTGTTTGACTAAAATCTCATCCACCACGCCTTTTACACCGGCCTGCCTTGTCGTGACTTTGATAATCTTCTCGCCTGGAATTGACCCGGTACCGAATTCCTCCAGTTCCATGTTGGGCTCCGATGTCCCGAGAAGGATTTTCTGGATAATTTCCTTGGAGGTTTCGTTTGTCTCGGAACCCGTCCATATCAGCGGCGCTTTATCGAAGCGCTTCCCCTCCCACCAGTCGGGATACTCTCCCGTTGCGTGCATTGCCACCTCTGCTCCACCCGCATACGTTTTGCCCAACTGATTTCCCGCGATCAATAGCCGTTCACGGAATGAACGACCAGCGGCATGGAAGTCTTTCTGCTTCTCGTACGGGCCGTACCTTGAAAGCTGGCGACGGCTCCCCCGAAGGCGTTCTTCCTTCAGGAGAGCCGCGTACCTAGCGGTAGCCTGAGACATCCAGCGTCGAGCTAACTGTTCCGTGGAATACCAGGAAGCGGCGGGCAATGGGGAAGATTTCACAAGAACTATCGGTACCATCGCCGCCGGGCACCATGACGGGCGCGGCTTGAGCGATAAAGAGGGCCGAGGTTGTAATTGAGTAATCCGTTGTCGTCGCCGCCGTCATCCAGACCGAGGAAGCCGCAGCCGTGGTAATCGAGTCGTCGACAAGACAAATCCGCACCGCCTTGGGCTGGAATCCAAAGTCAATGGAAACCTGGGTGGTGCCGGCGGTCGTGCCCGTGGAATCGATGTTCACGCGTTCGCCGCCGAACTGTGTAAAGGTTACGCCACCCGGCCAATCGGCTGCAAAGGCAGGCATAATGAAAAAAAGCCCTACCAGGGCCAGAAGCAACTTCTTCATGCTTTCTCCTTCCCCAAACGGGGCTTTATGAGGTTTGAATCACGGCGACTTTCATTAAACCACCAGTATGCGGGACGCCGTGAAAAATCGTCCCGTCGGCTGGTATCTTCATGTTAGCATTTGTAGCGGTCGGGCTTTCCCCGAATTCAATATGACAAGCTGTATCCGTGTGCAGGAGGACGAACCTTGTCAATTTATGGAAAGCCGCACTTGGGGCGGTTGTTCCTGAGATCGTAATCTTTTGCTCGGCAATTGGCGGCTCCAGAGGGGCGGCTATGGGTTTCCCCTCCAAGTCCCTTGCAAGCTCCCTATATTCAGCGATCCAAAGCGACGCCATTAAAGGGCAGCAATCTTGGCTTGCCGGGCTTCCCAGGCCGCGATTTCAGCGTCCAGCTTCTCCTTGCGCGTGGCAAAGGTGGCTTTCTCGGCTGCCAGGGCTTCGCGGTCGCGGTCGGTTTCCCGTGCCGTCTTTCTCGACATGCCCTCTTTTTCCTTGGCCTCCTTGAGAAGCCGGTCCGCAGCCACATATTTATCCTGCGAATACTCCTCCGCTTCAGCGCGCATTTTGTTTGCATCGGCCTCTGCGGCTTCAAGTTCGGCGGCAGCCTTATCCCTGGATGTCACGGCCTTCTTTAAAGCCGCATCCAAGTTTTTCGCCTTGGTAAGCTTTTCTCTTTCCGCCTCCATGCGGGCGCGGGAATCAACATATATCTTCGCAAGCCGCTGAACCTCGCCCTTCTTGGCAAGAATGTCCCAAACGTCCATCATCTACCTCGCTGGAATAATTGTGATCGTGCAACCCGAAGCGCCCGCTCCAGGACTAGCGCCAACCGTTTTCAGAAACATGCGCGCCGTAAAGCTCTCGCCAGACTTCAGCCGAAGCGGATAATTGCTCGTCTGAGGCCTTCCCCGGAGATCAAAATAAACATCTTGAGTGCAATCGTTCTTCAGGTAAATCCACCTGGCGCGATGGCTTAAAACATGATCCGAGGTCGAGGAATCCCCCAACAGAATATCCGGCGTGGAAGTCATCGGCTCAAACTCGGCATGAGCCAAGCTGATCCCGTAAATGAAAAGGGCCACGAATACCGTGACCCAAAACGAAAGATTAAAAATCCGGCCCCATAAGGGCGTTGATTCAAACATTACTCACCTCTACGCATTAGCGATTGTCGTAATTGTCCCCGAAGAGCCACGATACTTTAGGGCGCCGCTTTCAACATACAAGTACCCGCCACCGCTCGGATTGGACGTGGGTGCCGTCGCGTCAAATATATTGAACAAGTTCGTTCCACCGGACTGAGCCCCGATAATCGCCATCGTCGCGCCCGCCTGCGTCCTGATAACCGACGTGGCGGCGTCCAGTCTGATAGCGCCCGTTCCCTTCGCGTTGAAATCAAGCGTCACATTCGCGTCAGCGCCCGCCACCGAAACCACTGGCGTGGCACCGCCAGCAAAAGATAAATAATTATCCCCGCCACCTGAAAACAACGCGGTCAACTTCGCCGCCGTGGAAATCCCAAACTGGTTGGCAGCCGGCCAATAACCACCCGTATCCAGGTCGCCAGAGTAACTTAGGGAGGGCAGCGCCTCGGTTCCCGCGTCACCGTCCTGCAAGCCCTCTATATCAGCTATAGCCGCATCCAGGGCAGCCTTCAGGTTGGCCTTGTCGACAGACGAACCCTCAGTCGTTAGGTCGCCGCCAAGCGTGCTGTCAATCGTCGATGCCACGCATCACCTTCTCTTTCTCACCAGCCAAAACAGCCCCATTATCGACCTCGGTCCACGTCGCTTGATCGCTAAAACTCGCCCCGTCCGTAAAAGCAGGCTGCCGCCCATTAAGAGGCGGGAACTGAATTAATGATGTGATCATTTAATAAAGCCCAGCTTGATCTTCTCGTATCGATGAAGCTCGTTACCATTTACATCCAAAAGACCCGTCGGGATACCGTCATCGTGCTCAAAAACAGTCAAATGAGGGACTTCGATCTCGCACTCCAATTCCTCGTCCCAAGTTGCCTTCGGTTTGTATATCATTCCAAAATCTTCCTCGCCAACAATGCGACCCTCAGATATTCCACAACATACTTAGGAGGCTCCTCGCCCCAACGGGATACCGTCGTCGGTGTCTTACCTAACCTCCTGCCGAGACCGGTCTTCGTCCAACCCAGCAAGGCGAGAGTGTCAGTCAGCATTTAAGCCGACGAACGAAGCAGCAAACACCAAAGACGAAAAGGTAAACACCCAATACGACCAAGTTATAATCTCAAAAGACGGATGCAAACGGATCGAAGCCAGTGTAACCAAAATCGAGCCGAAGACCAAAGCGCCCGACACAACAAACACAACAAAAAGGCTTAGATATTTACCGCGTAACATCAGGAAACCTCCATATTTCTTTACCGTCTCGATAAATGATGCCCGTTTGGGCTGAGTCTCCATTTGAAGACACGGAAATCTCAAGGATCTGCTCCCATTCATTCGCGGCAAACCAGATAAACCGGTATTTGCCCGGCATGATCGGACTTTCATTTGCTGTCGTTTGCTGAATTGAGTGCGGTATGCAGGTATCCGACGGCCAACATTCAATAAACTTGTCCTTTCCATCGACAGCCTGATATCGGCACATCTTGTGGAACGGAATTGAGCGCTGCCATTTATTTATCAAAACCCATTCGTAGCCGCCGCCCGGTTTCGGGTCATCTAAAACGGCACGAAAATAACAATAGTTCTCACCGCCGGTTAACTTGGTCTCAAACTCACTTCTCGCGGCTTCATCTCGGATATTTTTCCAGACCTGCGTTACCGTCACCAACGCGCCCACTGCCGCAAAAGCAACCACCCAGCGATAGCGTATATTTTTATGCTCTGGCGCGGTTGATGTGGGGTTAACAGTCAACATAGAGCCACAAGCGCGCCAGAGAAGATAACCCAACATGCCACCAAGACCCGTAATTTACCCATAAAACACCCCATTTTCCACATAATGTGTATGCCAGCCCGAGGCATGTTGTACATTATGTAAAGCCGATTGTAAATGGGCCGGATGTTAGATGGGTGATTGCGCACGCGCACCCGGCGCCCTAGGGGGTGGGTGGCACCCTTCGTATTTAGCCAAAAACCTAGCATTTCCGCCACTTGTTGCACTGCACCGTCGCATAATATGTATTATGGAAAAT
>JAJDBG010000118.1 GCA_029261475.1 Nitrospinaceae bacterium | reverse complement strand
CCCTATTTACCTTCCCCCCCCATCCAGAATCTTTATTTCTTTGCATAAGGGCTTTTGCTCTTACTTATCTTCCCCATATAACAGTTTTGTATGATTCCTGTGCGCCTACGCCAGATAACTTGCTTTGTTTGGGTGCATTTTCTTGTCTATTGGGATTGGGAGATGTGTATAGGGGAGGCGATGGGGTCGGTTTTATGCATTTCAAAAATCTGAGAGATTTTTGAGGCGGATAGTGCTTGGTTGCTTGAAGCTATGAGGTGACCGCTCCGGGTGAAAAGATTTTCTGCGAGAATCATTTTTGGCTTCAGTTCGCTGATGGAAATTTCTTCTGGTGTGTTCCGAAATTCGGGGTCGCTCAATACTTCTTCCAATGCTTGTACTACTCTGGGGTCGAAGCGGTCGCCTTCTCCGAGGCGAACTAATTTGAGCACTTCTTCTTCATGCCACAGGCCATTGGAATCTTTTTGATTCATCCTGAGTCGTTCTTCGTCCCATGCGTTGGCCACGGCGATCATTCTTGATTCGACAGGTATCTCTTCTTTCCGCAATCCATCGGGGAAGCCCGTGCCGTCCCAATTTTCACATTGATGCAGTAAGGCGGCTCCAAGACCTCTCAGGTGTACGTGGGGTTGAACCATTTGATGGCTGTGGAAGGGGAAGCTGTTGAACAGTGTACGGTCTTCGGGACTACTTTTATTGATCTTAAGGCCTATCAAACGCTGTGGTAGAGTGAGTTTCCCAAAATCGTGATACAGGCCCGCTAAATAGCAAAGGCGACTGTTGGAGGCTCCCATTTTTTGGGATAATTTTTCCATCATATTGGCGATTTTTTTGCTATGCCCAACAAATTCGGGATCTTTGAATTCGAGCAGGCTGATGGGGAACTTCAAGGCATGAAATAATTCGTTGTTTAAATTTTTATTTTGCAGTGTCAGTTGTAATTTTTTTCGATCTTCTTCGGCTTGATTTCTTTGTTTTATCTTCTCTGTTTTCCGGTGGCTTAGCGCAGTGGACGATTCTTCCAAAAGTTTCTCAAGGTCCACTGGTTTGACGATATAGCCAAAGGCACCGTTTTGCATGCAATCTTCCGCTAATCCAACGTCGTTCATAGCCGTCACCATAATAACTTCTGTTCCGGGCGAACGGACTTGTACGGCTTTCAGAGTCTCTACGCCATCCAGAATAGGCATTGTTATATCAAGAAGTATCAGGTGAGGATGGAACGAATCGAGCTTGTCCAATGCTTCTTTACCATTGGAAGCTGTTTCCACTAAACATTGTTCCGTTTCGTAAACTTCTTTCAAAAGTTCGGTAATGTTTTTCTCGTCGTCTACAATAAGGATTTTGGCGTACAAAAGCGAATCGGTCATCTTTATTGCCTTTTGCCATTAGGAGGAGGCCACTCAAAGTATTTGAGTTTACGTTTTTGCACAGAAATAATGGCGCATCAAAATTTTATCGTAAAAGTAAAATAATCGCTAGCTAGAAATTTTATGCCACTAAAAGATCAATTCGCTCTATAATGTATTACGGTTCTTATTGGGTTTGGATCGAGTTCCGAAAAATTAAAATATATTTTAAAAAAATAGCCTAAAACCATGACTCTTTTATATTCCAAAATACTGATTGTCGATGATGAATTTGAAATTTGTGAGGCTCTGAAGGAGTTTTTTGCCGATCAAAAATTCAACGTTGAGACAGCTAACGATGGTGAAGACGCGTTGGTTAAGTTGGATGAGTTTAAGCCGCATTGTATTTTATTGGATATTAAAATGCCCTTTCTCAATGGAATCGAAGCTCTGGATATGATTCGTCTGAGAAATGTTGATGTTGAGGTGATTATGATCACGGCTGTTTCCAATATGAAAATTGCGGAAGATTGTATGCGAAAAGGGGCTTTTGGGTTCATTACGAAACCGGTTGATTTGGATTATCTGCTCAAGGAAGTGAAGGGTGCGCTAGAGCATCGGCAGAAAAAATTAAATGAGCTGAAGCTACAAAAAGAGGAACTGGATCATTTAAAAGAAGAGAGTCTTCGTTTTCAGAAGCAGAACAAGGTGTTGAATCGGGACTTGTACCACGCTCTAAAATTTCCTTTTAAATTACTCGCGTTCAATCATCCCAATTTTGGTTGCCATGGCGATAATGTCGCCTGGTTGTCTAAAGAGATTGGGGAGCGTATGGATTTGAAATTCGTATGGCGCACTGCTTTGGGGGCTTATTATCACGATATTGGAAAGCTCAGCTTGCCGGAAGATATGTGGGGAGGCTTTTCTGAAAAATGGAGTCCCGATAAAAAGAAACTTTTCAGGTACATCCCCATATTGAGTCAGGAGGTTGTTCAATCCCAGGCCGAGCTTGGTGCCTTGGGATCAATCATCAGGCACCAATGTGAAAATATGGATGGCTCGGGTTATCCCGATGGTCTTGTGGGGGATGCCATTCCTATCGAATCTCGCATCATTGCGGTTGCGAATGTTTTTGATGAAATAATGGGTATGGGCGGTCGACGAAATATCCAGCAGGATCTTTGTGAGGGCCGTAAGGCTTTGGATGTGATCAAAAAGGGGAGTGGTAAAAAATACGATGCTTCTGTCGTGGAGGTTCTTTCGGAGATCATTGAAGCCTGGCGATACAAATCCCTCAGGGAGAATGAGGTGTCTTTAATGGATCTCGCTCCTAATATGATGCTCTCGCGCGATGTGATCACTAAGAGTGGAAAGCTGGTGTTGTCGCACAACACGGTTTTAAATCCCACTACGATCAATAAGATCCTGTTGTTGAATAAAATTGATCCTGTGGTTTCAGGGTTTTTTGTTTCTTCCTAAAAAAGTCGGGGTCGGTTGATTTTCAATCAAGCCGTTTTCGCTTACATAAAAGTCTTGCCCGGTAAATAACTCATGAGCGTTGAAATTAAACAGAGATTGTGTCTTGTTTGCCTGATGATAGTCGTTGCCTTCGGCGTCGGAAGCTTATCTCTTTACACACTTTATGGGTATGTTTACGAAGAAAAAAAAGCCGACCTGATGAATCTTGCCAAAAGCCAGGCGCGTGTCATTGAGGCAGTTGCCCGTTTTGATCTGGAGCAAAGTGCGGATTTTCCAGAAGGTCATGTCAATGCCACTCTCTCTCAACTCAGAGATGCATACCAACAGTTTGAAGGTTTTGGAAAAACAGGAGAATATACTTTAGCTGAATTAGAAGGCGAGCAAATAGTATTCCTCTTGCAGAGCCGGCACAATTCAGACGTTCCTATTAAGTCCATTCCTTCTAACTCCAAATTTGCAGAGCCTATGAAGTTGGCTCTGGCGGGAAAGTGTGGAGTCATGGTGGGTCTGGATTATAGAGGGCATGAGGTTTTGGCCGCTTATGAACCGGTGCATGTGCTCAATTTGGGCCTCGTTGTCAAAATTGACCTGTCCGAAATAAAAGAACCTTTCTTTCAAACCGCATTCATAGCGGGTACTGGGGGGCTGGTTGTCATTCTTTTAGGTGTCATTGCTTTTTTTCGTTTGAGCGATCCACTGATTGCATCGATTAGAGAGCTTCAGGAGAGATATAAACTGGCGGTGAAAGGTTCTAACGATGGTGTGTGGGATTGGCCTGATGTCAGTAAAGATGAGCAATGGTGGTCCGACGTCTTGTATGACTTGTTGGGTTATAAGGCAAATGAAATAGAGGCCCGATCCAGTAATTTTAAACAATTGCTTCATCCAGACGATCTTCCTGCAGTGGAAGAACAGTTAAAGAGCTATTTTGAAGATGGAGCGATATTCGATATGGAATATCGTTTGAAAACAAAAAAAGACGGCTATCGGTGGTTCCGAGGTCGAGGAGCTGTTCAAAAAGGATCTTCAGAAAACATCATCCGAATGTCGGGTTCTATTTCGGATATCCACGATCAAAAAATGGATCGAGCTCAAATTGAAAAACTTTCCCAAGTGACTGAGCAAAACCCTATCTCGGTAGTGATCACAGACAAAGAAGGTCATATTGAATACGCCAATAGAGCACTGTTAGAACATTCTGGTTACTCCATGGCGGAGTTGAAAGGGCAAACTCCTCGAGTGTTTAAGTCTGGAAGGTTTGAGTCGAGCTACTATGACACGATGTGGAAGCACCTTGCAGAGGGCAAGACTTGGCGGGGAGTTTTTCACAATAAAAAGAAAAATGGAAATTTATATTGGGAGTCCGTGATAATTTCTCCGCTGAAGGATAGCGAGGGAAATATCACTAATTTCATTGGTCTTAAGGAAGACATTACAGATAAAAAACGCATGGAAAGCACTCTCATCGATCATGAAAGGCTGATCCGCTCGGTTATAGACAATATGAAGGATGGCTTGATCATTTTAAATGTCGATGGCAATATCCAATTGTTCAACAAAGGTGCTGAGGAAATATTTGGCTACAGTGCAGAAGAGGTAATGGATGAGTCTGTGCAGATATTAATGGGTGATGAGGATAGGGCGAAGCATTCGATCGGGTTTAAGGGGTACTTGGCTTCGAATCATTTGAAAAATAAACATGCTTTTGAAGTTTGGGCCAAAAGAAAAGACGGTGACTTTATTCCGGTTGAGCTCACTGTCAGTCAAATGGTACAGCGAGGAGAGCGTTTGATTGTTGGTGTCGTTCGCGATATTTCTGCGCGTAAAGAATCTGAAAAAAAATTGGATATGGCCCAAAACCAGGTAATACAGGCACAAAAGCTGGCGGGAATCGGGGAACTGGCCGCGGGGGTCAGCCATGAAGTCTTAAACCCTGTGAATATCATTTCGGTGTCTACCCAGATGTTGAAAAGAAAGACTTCAGATGACCCTGTGGTTCAAGAGTATTGCGCCAAGGTAGGTCATGAGATCAAGCGAATCACAAAAATCATGAGTGCTTTATCGGCGTTCTCTCGTGAAAATAATGGCAACTTTCAAAAAGGGTTGCTGAGCGAAGAGATAGACAGGGTCTTGGTATTGGTTGAAGAAGATTTGAAGTTGAACAATATAAAAATTGTGAAAAATTACCTCGATGACTCAGCACCCATCATGTACGACAGCGATAAAATGAGACAGGTCTTTCTGAACCTGATAAATAACGCGAATCATGCAATGCCCGAGGGGGGCACGTTGACCCTTTCCTGTTCAAAAGGCAATGACGGTTGTTTGCTTGTTAAAATAAGTGATACGGGTATGGGGATGGACGAAGAGGTAAGGGAGAAAATTTTTGATCCATTTTTCACAACCAAGCCAGAAGGCGAGGGGACGGGAATGGGACTTTCCATTGTTCACGGAATCATTGAAGAGCATAACGGAAAAATACAAGTTGAAAGTGAAAAAGGTAAAGGCACTACCTTTACAATCAATTTTCCCCTCAGCGATGACGAAGGTTCGCAGGCGTGAGATTTGCTCGGGAAAAAGCTAATAGATGTTCGCTATTTTGTTTCTTCCAAGTCTCGTGCGCTTAATTGGAAATCGACAGCGTCTACTTGTTTGTTGGTGCGCTCTTTGTTTAATACGTCCAAAAACTCATTAGAACTTTCAAGAAAGATGTCGACCAGCTCAGGGTCAAAATAGGTCCCCCTTCCAGATTTTATAATCGCAATGGCCTTGAGGATGGGGTAAGCCTGTTTGTAGGGTCGCGTGCTGGTCAAAGCATCAAACACATCGGCAAGGGCTACGATTCTTCCTTCAACTGGAATTTTTGATCCCTTAATCCCACTGGGGTATCCCGATCCATCCCATTTTTCATGATGAGAAATCGCGATTTTTCTTGCCAAATTGGCGAGAGGAGATTTCAATCCCTTTAAGATATCAGATCCAATCGTTGTATGCTTTTGAACCTCTTTGAATTCGTCGTCGTTTAATTTACCAGGATTTTGAAGAATATAATCGGGAATGCCCACTTTTCCTATGTCATGCATAGGGGTTGCATTTATAAAATGTTCGAGAGATTCTTCATCGTAACCGTATTTTTTTGCCAGTATTAGAGTGTAATTGCTTATTCTGGCAATATGAGTTCCCGTGTCTCCATCCTTGTATTCTGCGGCCAATGCTAAACATTCAAGAGCGGATAAGTAGGCGTTGTTGATTCTTTTATAGGCGGCCTCAAGATTTTTTGAAAAATCCTTTAACTGCATATTGGCAATTTCCATTGCCTTCCGCTTGGTTTTTTCAGAATGATACAATGCGGACAATTCTTCCGCATATCTCAAGGCCTGTTCCAGGTCTAATTTATCCCCACCCGTTGAATTCGTCATCAGCCAATTATTTTCTCAATAGTTTTTATCAAGGCAGTTGGGCTGAATGGTTTTACAAAATAGTCATTGGCTCCTGCGGTGAGGCCTTTTTCTTTATCAATTTCTTGCCCCATAGCTGTCAGCATCAAAATATAAGTACTCTTGCAATTTTCAAGTTTCCTTATGCGTCGCACAGCTTCAAAACCGTCAAACTCACCGGGCATCATTGCGTCCATGATGATCAAATCGGGAGTTTCTGTTGAGGCGATTTCAAAAGCCTCTGCTCCAGATTTTGCCTCTAAAAATTCATAATCAGGGCCCAGAGTAAAAAAAATCAACCTCCGTACCTGGTTATGGTCATCAACTATAAGTATTTTTTTTCCCATGGGTTTCAGTTTTATGAATGCAAATTTGTATAGCTTTCTTTGGGAATACTGAAAATCACTTCCGTTCCCTTGCCCAGTTTGCTTTGTAATTCAATACTACCATTGTGTGCTTCAATAAGATATTTCATAATTGTTGTACCCAAACCTGTGCCTTCAATTGCGGTATTTGATGAGTCTGCCCTGTAGAATTTTTCAAAAATTTTGCTCAAATTTTGAGGACTCATTCCCAAACCATGATCTTTAACAGAGACAATAATATGAGTGGGTGAATCCCTAATCACCGTTTCAATCAAGCCGCCTTCGGGTGAGTATTTAATGGCGTTGCTGTAAATATTATTTAAAACCTGTCTCATTTTATCTTCATCAATAAACCACTCATCATCCGATATGTTGAGAGTCAATGTCAGTTGATGTTCAGCACTTACCCCTTGAAAAATATCGATACATTCTTTAAAAATTTCCTGTATAGAAGTATTTTTCTTTTTGATGGAAAAGCCTTGACTGGATTCAATGTGGGAAATATCAAGAAGATCATTGATTATATTAGTCAAAGCAATTGATTCCTTGTGAATGTAGCTGAGAAACTCATCCTTTTCCTGTTTTTCAATATCCGGCCTCATCTGTAGAAGCTCAGAATAGCCTTGTATCGATGTCAATGGCGTTCTCAGCTCGTGGGCTACTGTGGATATGAATTCAGTTTTCATCTGGTCTAATTGCAGTCTCTCAAAAATTTGCCCAAGTAAATTACCAATATTTGCTGTGATTGGTTTTAGTTCCGGTTTTATTTTTAACTTTTTAGTGGTGTAGAACTCCAAAACGCCAACTAATTTTTCCTGTGAAATAATTGGGAAAGCCATTCCTGTTACGACTCCCAGGTCACCATGTTGCGCTCTTACAAATGCGATGTCTTGATAGATGTCCTCAATCCACATCATATGTCCGCTTGAAACAACTTTGCCAGGTAAACCCTCTCCAAGTGTAAAATTTCGGCTTTCTGTGACCTCTGTGAATTTGGAAAATTTTTCGGCATCGTCCAGGTACCAAATCTTTCGGGGGATCAATAATTTTTTGACATGGTCAACATAATAAATATGTCCAATTTCCCATCCTAAATAATTACAAAATATCTTTAAGCTTTTTTCGATAGCCTGGTCAAACTTTTTTTCATAATTTGCTATCTCGGCAATGGTCCTGAGCATTTCAGAGGTTTTCTTTTCTTCCTGAATTGCCGTAACCCTTGCTCTGATTTTATCTTCAAGTCTGGCATTTTTTTCTTCAATATTTGTGACAAATGATTCTGTTTCCCTGAAAAATAAAAGACCTCCTATAAGAATAATAACGAGTCCTATGCCAGCAGAAATAAATCCCGCTTGTATGAATGACCACCGATGTTCATCAAGACCTACTTTGATAACGATGCCATAGTTTAAAATTCGGATGGGTTCATAGGCGGCTAAGACTTTTTCGCCTCTATAGTCATGAGCTATGATTGAACCCGACTCTCCATTGAGAGCGCGTCGCATGGGCTCCGCATTTGGAGAATTTTTGGGGACAGGGGGGAGTTTTATTAATCCAGAATGTGTGTGGCTTAAAATGAATACAATTTTGTCATTTTGCATTTTTCCTAAAAGTAATTCCCCGGTTAACCCAAATTCTTTAGACCTGCTTAAGGCTTCCCTGAATTGACTAATAGTTGCTTCCAGAGGTCCCCCGGGATAATCAGGACTTTGCCTTGAGTCGAACTCTGCAATAGCTTCAAAAAGTCTCGCCTCTTTTTGGGCGATTTGAGTCAACCTTTCAAGCTCTTCACGTGTATGGGTTTCGTAAAGAATAATGATTGAAGTTGCACCGACGGAGATGCCAACCACTGCCAAAATAAAGAATAAATAAAAACCTCTAAATTTTAAAGAAGTCACAAGCACCGCCTCAGAAATATCCAGGAAAATATTATCGCATTATAGATCGTCGCGTGTGGTTTGACCACTGCTGTTCTGCCCTAAGGTGGATAAAATGTTCCGTGCTCGTGCAATATTTATCCGAACCGGGAAAAATATTGAAGATATTTGCGAAATGGGGTGGGGGTTGTTTGGATAGAAATTTTTTTTGAAGCGATTTCATGCTGTGAGAAAAAATCAACAGGACACTCAGGGTAGAACCCGAAGCTGATTGGAAATCTTCACTCGCAGAATTATGCAGATGTTCAGCTGTCGATAAAGCAAAACGAGTTTTCTGGCAATTGCCGAACGCATTAGATCACTGGCATTGCAGAATTCCCCCGTTTCGGGAAATTCGGGTTCCCCTGAGTATTGAAAATTTTCTTCCTAGCGGTAAGGCATTTGATTGCCATTGAGTTGTTGCTCGATTTGTTTTTCAAATAAATTTTCCTCGTTGACGAAGGCTTCAAATTCACGCGGGCTTTTGAACTCAAAAATCTTGGGTTCTTTTTGACCGCAAATTTCCTCATCTTGCTCAACAGTCAATACATTGTTTTCAACTTTTTGAATGACAAATTTTTTACGAGTTTTAAATTTTGTAAACATTTCCTGGTAAACGGGTTCTAAATTTAAGGCCATGTTGTGCTCCTGTCTATATGTTGAATTAGTATTCTGTCCGTAAAATCATCTCGCCTGAGTTGCAAAGGGGCGATGGCTCCGCATAACTTATTATAAAGTGTTTCATTATAGCGGGTAAAGAAAGATTCCTTAACGAAATAAAAAATCATTCAAAAAAAAATAACACCACAAGAAAAATTATGTTAATCTTCGAGTGATTTTAGAAAGGATTGGGCTTTACAATCCGTTCCTGCCCAGCCCGTCTGCGTTCCTTTTCTCCCAGCCCCCAACGCCATCGGTCATGAACAAAAAACGCACTCTCAAAACCATTACAGATGAAGTGATCCGCGAGTCAAATTCCTTGTGCAACGCCGAGGAGATACTCACGGAAATTAAAACCCGCTGGCGTCGTAAAATTGCACCCGCAACGCTCACCCGTCTGCGTCAGGGCTTGGACCATCATCAATATTTAATCGGGATTGATGAAAACGATTACCTTCCCTATCCAGCCGTTATGGAACAGCTGAGCCATCTTTCATTGTGCATTCCAGCTGGGAAAATGGAACTGCTTCGACATCGGTTTTTTCCAGGTCATCGTTTGATTCCTTTTATCTCCCATGAATTGAAAGAATCGCAAATCGTTTTTAAAGATCCTGGTGGACGTGATTTACCACGATTGCGCGAAAGTTTTCTCATAGAAGAAGTTCTTCATTATTATCAGTATTCAGCAAGCCCACATTTCCCAAACGATATCCATTTCAATGAAGGCGCACCCGGGAAAAGCTCGCTCACCGTTCCCGTTTGGGATTTGAGTGAATTTTTTGAAAATTACTCATGCAAAACAGGCGACCATTTGCGGCTTCGACTGCTCGACTACGAACACGGAGTTTTTGAAATTTCCATTTATCCGAAAGCTCAATGGCGCAAAGAACGACTGCAGAACCGGGCGGTCAATGTTGCCCTTGAAAAAACGCTGGAGGAAATTTGCGACAATCCCGCTTTTGATAAAGATGGGCTGGAGAAACAGCTCCTGCGTGGACTGTTAAATTTACAGCTCAAATCAGAAACGATTTCTACATTCAATTTCACAGCATTCCTAGAATCTATCGAACGCTTGACCTTATTGGGAGGAAAGGAGGAGGGCGTACGCCTAACCTCGTTGACTCACGCACTCCCGAACCAATATCTTTGCGAAGAGGCCTTGCGTCAACCCAAGGGAGAAATGGGGTCGCTGAAAGAAATTTTTGACGATCTTGGACTGGCGGTGAATGCAGACGAATTCAAAGCTATTCTTTACACCATCATGGGATCTGAAAATTACCAACTAGAGTCGGTATTTGATTTGATATTTGGTGGTGAAGGTAAGCTGTTCTATGACAAAAAACAACACGCCGCTTTTTACCAGCATCTGCGTGAACTTCTTCTGAAAATTTGTGAAGATCTCAAACAACCTGAATCCCAGGTCGTGACCCAACTGCGGGATCAGGCCGTCGGTGCGAAATTGAGACTTATTGGCCTGTTGCGTTATTTGGAAAAAAATGACCTTGGCCTCAAAGACCTGCCGATCGAAATTCTCGAACACATTGTTGATATAGATCAATTTTGTGGTCAGGCATTAGAGAGTTTTTCAGATCGAGATGCACTCCCTCAAATCAAAACTTTGCAAGACACTCGACTGGCATTGAAAATAGTCGATCCTCACCTTGCCCGCCTGGAAGAAGATATCTATCATCGTCTCGACGTCTACTGACAAGAGATTGTTTTACCAACGCTCGATTTGTAATGGGTTTTGGTATTCTTGCACTTCCACTGTGTGATTTCATATTAAATCAAGATTTGACCCCTGAAGTGCTCCAAAGTATTTATAGAGGAAGAGTCCTCAGCGTTTGGAAACTGTGGGTGCTTTTACTTTGGCAAATTCTTCGGGTTTATTGGGATATTTGTAAAACATTTTAGCCAGGGTTTTGATGGCATTTTTTGCTTCTTTATCTTCCCCTAATTGGACGTAAAGTTGTTTGGCGAGAATGGTGTTGTAAATGGAAAAGTAGCCATCCTGAATTTTATCAAAGGCCTGCCCGAGCGCGTATCGCAAAGCCGGATCTGCCGGAAGCAAGCGCACTGCTTCTCGAAGTAAATCCAGTTCTTCTCGGTGTTTTCCTGCTTTTCTACGAAGTTGTGCATTTTCGTAAAGAACGGTCGATAGCAGATCCAGAACACGTTCGTCTTCAGGAGTCAGTTCCAAGGCATTTCGAAGGGGTTCCAGCGCGTCTTCAAAGCGTCCCAACTTTTCCAAAACCCAGCCTAGATTATAATGCGCTTCTGGAACAGAATTGGGGCTCAGGCGAATTGCTGTTTCCAAGGGTTCAACGGCATCCTTGTATTTCTTCATCTTTATGTACAGCAACGCAAGGTGCAGGTAAGGAAGTGCCGATTTACAAGTCACCGAAATCGCCTGATTGAAGCGTTTGATAGCTTTTCGATTCTTCCCCAGTCGAACATAGGTTTTTCCGCAATGGAAATTGGCATCTACATACAGGTTCTTATCCATTTCCTCGGCCTCATAAAACTTGTCGAGGGCCTCTGAGTAGCGTCCCATTTCATAAAAACATATTCCCATTGCCAAATGAGCTGGCCCGTATTTTGGGATGAGATTGACCGCCGAGTTGAAGTGTTTCACTGCCTCGTCATTTTTTCGCATTTTCCCAAACGAAACAGAAAGGTTTGAGTGCGCGCGCGCCAATAATAATTTGAGGGCTTTGGATTCGGGATGTTTTTCCAACTCGGGTTCCAGCAGATGCACCGCATCGTCGTCGCGGCCTACTTCCACATAGGCCCTTGCAAGTTGGAAGGGCGCGCTTTTATTACGAGTGCCTAAGCGCAGTGCTGATTTAAAGGAACTCACTGCCTCGCCATAATTGTGCATTTCCATCAAAACTTCACCCAGCTTAAAAAAATAGTCGCCGCTTTTGGGGTTTTCTTTCAAACGCTTTCGCAATTCTGCGGCAATGGCATTTAAAATGCTAGGGGAACGCTCGGAAGTTTTGGCTTCGTTGTCTTTAACAGAAGAGGAGTCTTCTTCTGCATTTTTAGGTGCAAACAACTTAGAGGAAAGAGCATTTTTCCATCCGGCGATGCGGGATGCTATCGGTACCTTTGGTTCTTTATCTGACCCTGTAGACATAAGCTATTTGCGGTTTTTTTGTATAAGGCCAAGCGTTGTGTCTACGACGCGGGCAACATCCTCGGGGGTCATTTTAGGATAAAGAGGAAGAGACAAAACGCTGTCAGAGTATCGAGTTGCAATGGGGAAACTTTTGGCATTATAACCTAATTCTCTTTGGTAAAAAGGTTGTAAGTGGAGCGCGATATAGTGCACCGCAACGCCAATACCAGAAGATTGTATCAGGTTCAAAAATTCGTCGCGTGTCACGGTCAATTGTTTGAGGTCAAGAGCGATCAGGTAGAGGTGCCGGGCGTGCAGGGCATAGTCCCGGGTTTGAAATGTTTCGATTGCAGGCTCATCCTGAAAAGCACGATCGTAACTTTCTGCATATTCCTGGCGCAACTTCAGGAAACGTTGTGCTTTTTTCAATTGATGGATGCCCAAAGCGGCGTTGATGTCTGCCATGTTGTACTTGAATCCGGGTTCCTCCAGACTCCAGTGTGCGAAGCCGGATTTCCCGAAACGTTTCCAGGCATCCCGACTCATTCCATGGGTTCGCAGAGTGCGGATAGATTCGGCCCGAGCATCGTCATTGAGCGTCAGCATACCCCCTTCTCCAGTGGTGATGTTCTTATTGGCGTAAAAACTGAATGCTGTTGGATTGCCAAGGCCACCGATGGGAGTGCCCTTGTATTTTGCATCGGTCGCATGCGCGGCGTCTTCGATGACCGCCAATCCCTTGCGGCGGGCAATGTCCTGGATGACATCCATATCGCAAGGGTGCCCGCCAAAGTGAACGGGAAGGATTCCACGAGTTCTCGGGGTGATGCTTGCTTCGATTTTATTGACATCCATATTCAGCGTTTCGGGTTCAATATCGATGAACACCGGGCGCAATCGTTCCAGAACGAGAACGTTGGAGGTCGCGGGAAAAGTCATCGGTGTGGTTATTATTTCATCACCGTCCTCGAATCCGGCTGTCATAACGGCCAGGCGCAGGCCAGCTGTGCAGGAGTTCAGGCCAATGGCGTGTTTCGCGCTAACGTATTCTTTAAAAGCATTTTCAAAGCGATGGGTCTTGGGTCCAGTAGTCAGCCAGCCAGATTTCAGAGTATCGACGACTTCATTGATTTCATCGTCCTCAATCCAGGGGCGATGAAAGGGCAGGTCCATACTCACGAAGTGCCTCCTTTTTTCAAGGCAGGGTTATTTGATTTTACTTCCTCAGGGGTCATGCTGATGAATTCCGTTTTATCCCACTCTTCTTTATTATGTGGCACCAAATGATGAATGGTCTTGCGACCACTGACGTTATGAGCGAGCGCGGCAACTGCAATGCGCCAGCCCTCTTCGGTCATCTCCCAAAAGTCGAAATAAATTCTTTTGACGGGATAATCGTAAAAACCGCGTGCCCAGCGTGGATCCAGTTGTTCGCGTCCTTTAAGTTGCCATTGCACCTTGGCACGTTGCCCATCTCGACTCATGTAAATGCGTTCAATTTTATGCCCTTCAAATGTGAAAAGAGAAATGATGATCCATCGATAATTCGGCCGTATGGGAAAGCCCATCAAGTCTTTGGGAGATCCCTGTTTTTTAATTTCCTCTGCAGAAGGGTATTTTGCGCCGCTGATATGAGCCCTGGATTTTTCTCTAAAATTGTAATCCAGTCTTCCGTTGAAGTACTTAAATTCCTCTAGCGAAATTTTATTTTTATAGCGAGGGTGTTGATAATTATAAATTTTCGGCCAGTTTTTTTGAGCGCGCTGGAGAATATAATCTTTTTCTGCGCGAAGTACTTGCGCCGCTTTCTCATAATTCTCAGGTGAAACCTCAGCAAAAACAATAGAGAAACAGGATGCTGAAATCAATAATATAAAAGAAATTATCTTAGCTAGTGGATTCATGGAGATGTGTGAAAAGTCATTCCTGTTGTGGATTTCTTATCGGTTGATTGTAAGGAAAAATTCAGTCCCATTTCTATTTTCATCAGCGATTATATGCGTTGTAAATGTTCGGCGATTTGATCGGTGACGCCAGGAACTGTTTTCAATTCCTCAAGGGATGCAGAACGAATTTTCTCAAGACTGCCAAATTTTTTCAACAGTATAAGACGACGTTTTTTACCGACGCCGGGGATTTTTTCCAAGGGTGAAGACAAGCTACTTTTGCTTCGCAACTGTCGGTGAAAACTGATTGCAAAACGATGTGATTCGTCTCTCACTCGTTGCAATAAAAAACGGGGTGGAGAGTTTTCGCTGAACAGGACAGGATCTTTTTCTCCGGGGAGTAAAATTTCATCGGTTTCAACGCGATTGCGGTATTTCCCTTTTGCAATGCAAGCGAGATCAACCCGATCGGCAATATTCAAACTCTGAAGTGCTTCCAGTGCCGAATTCAGGTGGCCCCTGCCGCCGTCTACCAGGACCAGATCGGGCAAGGGTTTTTCTTCATTGAGGAGCCGCGTGTAACGACGCTCGATGACTTCTTTTAGCATCGCATAGTCGTTGATTCCTTCTACCCGGGAAATTTTATACTTCCGATAGCGCGATTTGTCCGCCTGCCCATTGACAAAACTTACCATGGAACCGACAGAATGCGTTCCTGAAATGTTGGAAATATCAAATCCTTCGATCACTCTTGGGAGTCGTTTTAATTTCAGCCTTTCACTCAGTTCTTCCAAAAGTCGGGAATTCACTTCCCCCTTGTCCAACTCCGTGCGCAGGGAAAATTGTGCATTTTCTTCTGCCATGCAAACGAGATCTCTCTTTTTGCCGCGTACAGGAATTTCCAGCCGAACGGTTTTGCCGCATTTTTCTGTCAGCCAACGGGCGATTAGCTCAGCATCTTCAATGGGGTGAGGCAGTAATATTTCCGTGGGGATGACGGTTTCGTTTGTGTAATATTGCTTGAGGAAGGAGGACAGAGCTTCTTGTTTGTCTGTTTCCTCACGGCATTTCAACTTGAAAATCTTTTCACCAACCATCTTTCCTTCGCGAATGATGAGGGTTTGGGCCATGGCAAATCCACCTTCACGGGAGTAACCAATGGCGTCTTGATCTTGTAGAGATGTGGAGATGATTTTTTGCTTATTCACAACCGTTTGAACCGCAGTGATTTTATCTCGCCAACTCGCCGCCGTTTCATAACGCTGAGCTTTTGAAGCCTCGCTCATCTTTTCTTTCAGACTATCAATCAATTCGGTACTCTTACCACGCAAAAACAAAATAACGTCTTGAACAATACGCGCATACTCTTCGACCGAAACGCCGCCTGCGCAGGGCGCCATGCAACGTCCCATCTGGTGGTTCAGACAGGGGCGTCGAATAGGAGTTCCGTCCAAAGCATCGCGACTTTGCCGCAGTGGAAAAATTTTGTAGATGAGGCGGATGGTTTCGCGAACTTCTTTCACCATCGTATAAGGCCCAAAGTAAGTGTGTCCGTCTTTTTTGACACGTCGCACGACAATCAACCTTGGAAAAGTTTCCCCGGTGGTCAGCAAAATATAAGGGTAATGCTTGTCGTCCTTCAATAAAACATTGTAGCGAGGTTGATGTTTTTTTATAAAATTGCTTTCGAGGATGAGAGCCTCGGTTTCCGTTTCTGTGGTGAGGGTTTTGATGTCGACCACTTTGGCGACAAAGGCGCGAGTGCGGGGGTGTAAATTCCGGGCACTTTGGAAATAAGAGCGAACTCGATTCCGCAATGACTTGGCCTTGCCTATATAAAGGATTTCTCCTTTAGAACCCTTCATGATATAAATTCCCGGACGCTGGGGAATCTGCTCAATGATTTCGTTTATTTTTGGATCGGCCATGGATTATTTGATCGATGAATCGTTCATGCTAAGGTTTTTCCCATTATAAAGCAAGCGTGAGATAATGGAATGATTGTGGCACTCAAATAAAAAATCACTTAAAAAAATGACACCAAAAAGCAAAGCAAGAGGACTGTGGGCGAGTCGAATGGGTTTCATTCTCGCCGCTTCAGGTTCGGCGATCGGACTGGGTAATATTTGGAAATTTCCTTATATAACGGGTCAAAATGGAGGCGGTGCATTTGTACTCGTCTATCTGGCCTGTATTGTTGTGATCGGTCTGCCCATCATGTTGAGCGAATTCACCTTGGGGCGGAAGACTCAGCTCAATCCCGTGGGGGCATTCAAAAAACTGGCTCCGGGGAGTACCTGGACGCTGGTGGGCTTCATGGGTGTCGTGGCGGGATTTCTCATTCTCTCTTTCTACGGGGTTGTCGGTGGCTGGACGCTGGCTTATATCGTGAAATCAGTGAGCGGTGCTTCGGTTCATTTTGGATCTCCCAAAGAAGCGGGTGAATTTTTTGGCACCTTCATCGCCAATCCGGTTGAAATCACTCTATATCATTTCCTGTTCATGGCACTCTGTGTGGGTGTTGTTATCAAGGGCGTGCATGGCGGTATAGAAAAAGCCTGCGATATTCTGATGCCCACGCTTTTATTGATCCTCTTTTTGTTGATGATTCGCTCGCTGACTCTCGATGGGGCCATGGAGGGTGTGAGCTTTTACCTGAAGCCGGATTTCTCAAAAATCAGCCCACAAGTCATTTTGATTGCGCTCGGGCAAGCCTTCTTTTCCCTCAGTCTGGGGATGGGTGCGATGCTGACTTATGGCAGTTATTTGCCTGAGGAAGAAAACCTGCTCTCGGCGACATTGTACGTCGTTTTGTTTGACACAATGATCGCTTTGCTTGTGGGGATGGTCATATTTCCTGCCGTATTCGCCATGGGCATGGAACCCGCCGAGGGGCCCAGCCTTGTGTTCAGCGTATTGCCAGCCGTATTCTCGCAAATGCCAAAGGGCAATGTTGTTTCCATTGTTTTCTTCGTACTTCTATTGATTGCCGCACTGACTTCCGGGATCTCGCTTCTTGAAGTGGTGGTGGCCTATTTCATCGACGAAAAGGGTTGGCCCCGAAAAAAAGCGGTGCTGGTGATGGGATCCATCATTTTCGTAATGGGCGTTCCATCTGGCTTGTCTTTTGGGATTTGGGCCGACGTGAAATTGTTTGGGATGAATTTTTTCGATCACGCTGACAATATCGCTTCCAATTACCTTCTGCCATTGGGTGGAATGTTGACAGCCATTTTCGTAGGCTACATTTGGGGCACCGACGCGGCTCAATCTGAAATAGAAAAACACGAGACGGAGTTCCACTGGGTCAAAGCCTGGTCTTTCATCATACGCTATATCGCCCCGGTAGCTGTGGCCCTGGTCTTCCTCGCCAAATTCTTCAAATAAACGGGGCGGGCTAAGCCCGCTGTGGATAGAACTCTCAAAAGATCGTTTCTTTAAAACGTACGGTTTCTAAATGGACCCCGCTCCGGCGGGCGTGTTTTTGTGTGTCACCCCGAGCCTATAGAAGGGCGGGCCAAGCTTGCTAGAACCATTCAACAGATCGTTTTCTTCTATTCCGTTTCCGCCTGGTGGGCGGGCTTACATTTCGGTTCGGCCTTCCAGGGATTTGATGAGGGTGACGGAGTCGGCGTATTCGATTTCGGCTCCTACGGGCAGTCCGCGTGCGATACGGGTTACTTTGACGTTGAGGGATTTCAAGAATTTTGAGATGTAGACCGCTGTGCTTTCGCCTTCCATGTCTGGATTGGTGGCGAGGATGACTTCTGTGACTTTTTCGCGTTCTACTCTTTCTTTCAATGCGTCGATGGTCAGGTCGGCAGGGCCGATGCCATCGAGTGGGGATATGACGCCCATCAAGACATGGTAGACACCGCGGTACTC
>JAJDBG010000117.1 GCA_029261475.1 Nitrospinaceae bacterium | reverse complement strand
CATTCTGCCTCTGTCGGCAGTCGCCGGTTTATCCACAAACAGTATTCAGAAGCACCAAACCAATTGACATTATTGATGGGAAAGTTTTCCATCCCTTTGCGAGGGGAAAAGCGCTCATTGAAAACTAACATTCCCCGACCGCTCTCCTCATAATACCCCTTCGTATTATTTACAGAATTCAGGAATTTGGCAAAGTCTTTGGCGCGCACCTCATATTTATCAATATAATAAGCGTCAAGGTAAGTATTGTGTTCTGGAGCTTCGTCCAGGCCATGGTCGTTGGAACCCATAACGAAATAGCCCGCAGGAATATAAGCCATTCCTTCAGGAAGATTCTCTAAATGAGTATCGGTACGATCCTCCACTGCACCCGATTGCAAGGCCTGTCGCGCCTCTACCGCAAATGGTCCATTGGGATCGCGATCCAAATAAAGTTGAAAGTATTTTTTCGCCGCACTGTCTCGACCTTTCGCCTGCAATGCCCAGCCTGAAAAATAATCCAACTCAGCTCTGTCTGAATAGCGACCTGCGCTTGCATCACGCAAATCAGACAATATGCCCTTCAGTGCTTCGGGATTTTCAGTCAGTGCTTTTTTATAAAAATATTTCGCTCTATTGTATCGGCCTTCAAGGAGAGAGAACAATCCCAAATTAATTTCTGCCAAAGGAATCAAGTCGCTCTTTAAATCTGCAAGAGCGAGTCCCTGTTCCGTGGCTTTGACCGCGCTCGCAAGGTCTCCACGCTTGTATTGCGTCCAGCCCATCTGAATATGTGTTTTGGCTACATAAGGCCAGCCTTCTATCAAAGCCGCCTGTTGTTCCAGTGCGCTGTCGTAGTCGCCAATACGGTAATAAATCTCAGCCAGTTTTTCCAATGGATGACTGTGATTTGGAAAACGCTTCACCGTATGCCGCAGAGAAAGAATAGCTATGTCGGGAACACCCAGGCCCAGGTAGGCTGTTGACATTTCCATGAAGGGCCAAATACTTTCAGGCCCAAGGCTAGACAGTTTCTTCAAGTGCAGTAAAGCGGAGGCGTATTTCTTCTGATAAAGAAAAAGCCGGGCCAATGAATCATGCACCGCAGGAGCTTGAGGATTTATCTGCGCTGACTGTAAAAAAGATTCCACCGCTTTATCAGTGTCACCTGCCTTGTCATAAGCCAAACCCATGTTGAAATAAGTGTCTGCATTGCCCGGCTCTGCCTTCGCCGCCTGCTGGTAATGCTGAATGGCCTGACCGTTCTCCTTCAATTCCGAATAAATGTTGCCGAGATTATTGTGCGCCTCAACAGACAGTGGATTGATCTTCACTGAGAGGGAGAGATAAAAACTTGCCTTCTGCGGGTTTTGCTTCTGATAATAAACCATCCCAACGTTTGAAAAATAAGAACCAAGGGTTTGTTTATTACTCAAACTTTTCAAATAAAAAGGAGAAGTGGCTTGTCCCTCCAAACCAAAGCGGCTCAAATAAAAGTCATCTGAAAACTCTGCACCCCCTTCGGTCCCGTCAATATTTATCCGCTCTTTGCCATCGTCCCAACGCACAAAAAAATGATTGGGAAGGGCCACACCTTTCAGCGGCAATCCCAAACGGTCGGCAACAACCAGATAAAGAAGGGAAAGGTTCATGCAATAACCACGCTTGCTTTGCAACAGACCGTGCAGGAATAATTCCTCTGAATCGATTGGAAAACCGCGGGCATCCACATTTTCTGTGTAGCGATACCCCCCCTGCTCGTGAATCACCCGGCGTAGCAGGCTGACTTTTTCACGTGCAGAATTGAGTGATAACGCGGGCCGCGCTCGCTCTGTCAGTTGATCCAACTGCTTGCGGAAATCGACTTCATTCAATTGCGGATTCCATTCTTTGGAGATCGCAAGCAAAGCTTCCGTCAAATCAATTTGCTCTGAAGAAAGTGTCGGTATCGATTGCAGACTCGCACGCTCCGCTAAAGCAGGCATCGCTAGAGCAAATGCAAACAAAACCGATAGTAAAGCGATTCTATAAATTTTGAGGTCGATGGTAAAAATGACGACACCCCCGTTAGATTGTTTTAGTTTTCCTTATTATAGCAAAAAGGCGGCTTGGGTGACACGAAGAGAATCCCCAGCCAAATGCTAAATCGCCCAGACTATTCACTCCGCAGAATGAATCCTTCCACCAGAAAAATTCCCGCCATGGCCATGAGGAAAGGCACCGTTAAAGGCGTACCGCTTTGCGGCGTTTGTGGGCTTGCCAACTGATCGGCAGAAACTATATCCACCACGCGGCCTTTTAATAACCTGAAGATTTCTTTGGGAGAAATTTTCCGAGGGTCCGATTCAACAGGGTCCAGATTGACTGTAAAGACACCAGCCAGTTCCGCATCGACAGGCAAACGGCCTTTGCTTGCCACGGCCTGTTCTGAAGATGTCAAATACATCTGGTAAATACCAGGCTCATCCGTCTCTGTAAATTGCGGTGCCCCTTTTTCCCCCGCAGAAAGCTGAACAACCTTTCCCGTTGGTTTCTTAACCCAAACCGTCTTGTCGCTCAGGTCAATTTTCCAATCGGAAAGCATTTCCCCTGCCAATAAATTTTGCTGCGTCATCGCATCCAACCCCAATGCCGAATACTTCAGCCACCGTTGCAACCAGGGCAGAAAAGTCGGCTGAATGGGAAAATCATTCCAATCCCTGTCCAGCGTGGAAACAAACAAAAAGGTTTTACCTCGCCCCAATGGGGTTTCTATCAGGGCTGGTTTGCCATCGGTGAACGTCAAGGGGGTAGAAAACTCACGCTCGGGACGCGGGCTGATTGTGTAGATGGAATTGAATCGAATGCTCTGCATTTCCCGCAAGGCCTGACCTTTAAAAATCGCCATCACCTTGTGACTGTCAGAATCGATATTGAGCTTGAATGGTTCGGCACCTATCTTGACTTTGAGCAGACGATCCAACTGCAAAGGAAACAAATTGCCCAAACTTTCGTTGAAATACTTTGGGTCTGTCTGATCGCCAAGGCTGGCAAACAAGGTACCGCCCTGCATTACAAATTGCTCAAGCTCAGCTTCGAATCCAAAAGGCAATTCTCGCACGTTGCATAAAATAATGACTGAATAATCGAGCAGATTTTTTTGTGGCAACTCCGCCAGAGTAGAAATGGTAGGGGATATTTGAGATGCTCCAGATGAAAAGGGATCCAGTGCACGTTCTACATAAAAGGATTCACTCTCGTGTTGAACCGTACGCGGGTCCCCATCGACCACCAGGACCTGAAGGCTCTGGTCGGGTTTGTAGGCAAAGTAACGCCTGTTATCAGCCTCCAGAGCATCGGATCCGATTTCCACTCGCCCTGTCACCCAACCCGATTTGAAAATAGGAAAAGTCAATTCCCTTTGCCCTTCAGCACGTGGCGCAATCTTGAAAACCCCTTCTGTCTGTTTTTGTCCGTCACTGAAAACTTCCAGCTTTAAATCGTTCAGCTCACGCGAAACAGAATAATTCAGTGCCGAACTTTTCACTCGAATGATTCGGCTTCCGGTCAGAAATTCCTGCGAAACCGCAACATCTATCAAGGCAGAATGATTGCGATCTCTGGCTTGTTCGGAAAGATCGATGATTTGAATCGGGACATTCGGTGCCAGTTCGGAAAACTCATCCCCAGTCCACCCATTCATATCCAGATCGGTCAATAGCACAATGCCCTTACTTTGCTTGCTATCGTCTTTCAGCAAATCGAAAGCGTTCTGCAAAGCCAATCCGATATCCGTCGATAAATACGAAGGGGAGGACGCTTGTAGAAATTTTTTCCGAGCAGATTTATCATTCGTCATCGCCTGCAAAATACGCGGCGGGGAGGAGGCCAGTACAATAGCGTATTCACTATCTGAGGGTAATTTATCGATCTGATTTTGCAGAATTTCTACAGCGGAGCGGTAAAGCGACTCTTCATCTTTCGCTTGTGTTCGCATACTGAAAGAATCGTCCAGAACAAAGACCGTCGTCCCTCCAGAGACAGAAGCTTCGTCGAAAGAGAAGATGGGTTGCGCCAATGCCATGCAGAATAAGGCCAGTGCCAGACACCTCAACAACATTAAAAAAATACGATTCGGCTTGGAACGTTTGACAGAGCGTTTTTGAGATTTTTTGAGCAGATACACCGCCGAAAAGACAATCTTCTTTTTCTGCCGTCGGGTCAATAAATGAACAAGAATAGGTAAAGCGGCACCGATCAATCCGAATAAAAAAAGTGGCGATAGAAAGTTCAAGCCCATCTTTGCGCCCCGCTTTTTCGTTTCAATAAAAAATAACTCAAGGCCTGACCGGGGGGTGTTTCGGTATCCAACAATTCGTAATCGACACCAAGATTTTGGCAAGTGTTGCGGTTGTTCCTTATCAGTTCCTGAATCTCTGCCTGATACGCTGTCTGAATGTCGCGCGGGTCGAGGTTGACGGAGGGATCGTCTTCCAGCGATTCAAAAACAATGTCACCTTCAAAAGGAAGCTCGATTTCATCGGGATCAAGGACTTGAAACAACATCACCTCCAATCCGCGTGAAGTGAGCAGTTTGAGTGCCTTGGGCAATTGCTCATCAGGCGTCAGCAGATCGGAAATGAGGATCACCATCCCGCGATTGGGCAAACGTTCCGCAAGATTGGAAACCACTGTTTCAATTTGCGTCGTCCCCCCCGTCTTCATCGTCGCCAAACTGTGCAGAATATGCTGG
>JAJDBG010000116.1 GCA_029261475.1 Nitrospinaceae bacterium | reverse complement strand
AAAGAGGATTTATCAAAAGGAAAGCAAATAATACTAGGAGATTTCAATAGCAATAAAATTTGGGATAAACCAGATAGATGGTGGAGCCACTCCGATGTTGTCGATGAATTAAATGAAATTGGTTTAAATAGCTTATATCATCATCATTTTAGGGAAGAACAAGGGCTTGAAAAAAACCCTACTTTCTTTTTACAAAGAAACGAGAGTAAACCTTATCATATTGATTATGCATTTGTTTCAAATGAGTTCTTGGACAGTAAAATAAAAATAGGACAAAAAGAAATGTGGCTGGTACTAAGCGATCATTTGCCGATAGAAATTGAACTATACAGCTAACGAGATCATTGTAGAAAATGACAATATCTAAACTACCCCAATTTACACCAAAGGCAGCGGAGCTTTGTGCAACTATTCCAGCCGCAACAAGACATCAATTACTTGCTAATGTGTTTTGTTTTCACTGCCGTGATGTTGTAAAGATCGTTGATTTCAAGGGCATGGTTAGTCGCGGAGACCTTGTGCTTAATGGTTGCTGTGCCGTATGTGGCAATGAGGTTGCTCGGGTTGTTGAAGAGGTGTATAAACTGTTGGTTCATCCATCACGGGAAGTCTAACAGCACCCCTTATGTCATACGTTGTTACTGTTTAAAATAATATTTCACCATTCTACCGTCCAGTTTGGGCACCTGGCTGTCACTGAATGGCCGCTTTTAAGGTTGATCAGCCGTTCACTGGAATCTGGTGACCGGCTATTGTTGGCCGACTGCTGCCGAAACCCGAGCCAATCTGAGCTAATAGACTTTAACTGGCTCTGTCGCATTAAGCGTTTTTCGTCCAAATTGATCATTGATTTCATTGAAGATAAATTACTAAGAATTGCTTAATGCGACAGAATCCATGCTTTTGGGGAATGACCTAACTACCAAAAAAAACTTATTCCGCAGGTTCAGGCTCATCTGCGGAAAAATCCAGCTCAACCTTGGCACCATCCGGGTCAAAACAGAATAATTGCCAGATACCCAGTTCTTTCATGCGGTTCAGTCTATACGTGACACCTTGTTGCTTGAGTGTATCGATAACTGACTGCAGGTTAGTGGCAGTAAACGCCATATGATCAATCACGCCCGGTGCATTCTCCGGCATTGGTCTTTCGGCCATGATATGAAGAACGGAATGATTTAGGTCCTTAGCGTAAAGCCAAGCACCTGAAGATTCCATCGGTGGGCGATAGCCTTCGGTGAGCTCCAAAATATTGAGATAAAAAACCTTGGTCTTTTCCAAATCACTACTTAAAACAGTAAAATGATTCATACCTTCGATTGTCATGGTATAGCCCCATAGTTAGTAGATGTACAGAAATATTTGATACACTATACATGCTTCATTTGCAATCAAAAAGTATGATGGGTTATCAGCTTAATAAGATAAAAACCGGAATGTGAAGGCGAAAAATTCAGCATCAGTTGAGCGATCAGCATATGAAACGGTTCTGTCGCATTAAGCAAACCAATACCGCCGGTATACGTTCCACGCAGGAGCGTGGGAACGAGGGAAACCCATTATGCAACGCTCTTTTTAGCTTTCACGACTTCTTCTTGCATATTAGGTGGGAATTGAATGTCTAAATTCTCAATTCTCAACGGAAAGTTTGCCGGAGATAAGGCGGGGCAGAAGACTTTCCTTCGTAATTTTGATATTTTCATTAACACTCATTAGTGACTCAATTTGGTCAAAAACTGGATTCACCATCGTTTTGAATGAATCTACAATATCCTGCTTTGGCGTCAAGATCTCAATCCGCTTAAATGTTGACTTATTTAACTCAGGAAAAGTCGCGCCACCACAGAGGGATAAGAAATAATTTCTACTTAATTTCAACCAATGGTACAAATAAACAAGTGGGTATTGTTGATTTGGAATACACGTTATAAATCCTTGATTCGTGCAGGCAGTTGTTCGATTGATGCCAATTGCACCAATAGTTGCTCGACTAGTCATCATAATAGAATAGGCAGGAAACATCTTGGCTGAGCTTCTAGCTATACCTCCATCGTTTGGTTTATCTTCAGATTCTGTTAAATATAAACCTTCAGCGCCAGTTATATCTGAAGGTGTGTACCAGTTAACAGTGCCGTCTGACCAAAATGCCTCATTATCCTTAGAAGGAGTACCTCCACCAAAATAGTCAAACGCATTTTCTACCTTAATCATTTCCCATCCTTTCGGAATCCCTTTTTCAAATTCAGCGGTTTGATAACCGGGGAAGCGGAAGCGGACAAACCATTCGCGGTAAATTTCTTCGGCCATCATTTCCAATAAGGCGATACGGCGTTTGTTGTTTTCGATCAGGTCATCGTAGGCAAACGAAAGTGAAACAATTTTTCTTTGAGTCGTTTTTAATGCAGGAAAATTTACTGGAACTCGCCTCAGAATTGAAGTATTCAGATTTGGCATTGTTGCACCGATAGCTTGATTTTGAATCCATCCTATAATTTCAGGCATTTTGAGATAGAGATGTAAATATTTAGGGATAACAGCTGTATTCCCTAACGTTATCCTTAAACAGCCAGTACCACACAGCCAACCTTTTTCAACCTCTTTCACTAATGCTTGTCGCCCAATATCTCCACGTCGACCATAGACAATGTCTCCTTTGGATAACTGATGCATTACTAACCTATCAACATGACCAAGCCCAACTCGAGCAATCTTTTCTTCACTAATGCCTCCGTCTTTTATGTCAGTTGGCATCACAACTGGTGTACCTACATCAGAATAATCAGATTGGTGGAGCTGTGAGCCAAAAGGACCAGTTTTGACTTTGCCACCACCTTGATCACATAACTCACCAATGGTTTTTCTTATCCAGCCACTCATTTATCCCCCACCAAACTGGTGAGGTTTGACTGTATTATTTTTGAAAGATCGCTAGCACCATTAGTTAATTCTAACAATTCATCATTTAACTCTACTAAATCAGCAATAAACTCCTCCTCAGTCTTCCCATCTTCCTCAATCACCACCCCCACATAACGCCCAGGGTTCAACGAATAATCCTGCTCTTTCACTTCTTCCTGGCAGGCTAATTTACATAGGCCGGTGACATCTTCATAGACTGCTTTGGGAAAGCGTTCTTGCAGCCAGTGAATATGTTTAAAATAACTCTCGGAAATTTTGACTTCTTTATGCAGTAGCTCCAGGGCTTCTTTGAGCTTTTTGGTTTCTCGGTCGGTGGCGGTGCGTTTGCCTTTCGCTTTGGCTTGTTCGGCTCTGGTTTTTTCATGCTGACGCACGATTTTATCCAGCTGTTTTAGGCCGCTGTGTAGCGATGCAAAAAACGGATCAAAGGTGGCACGCAGTTCATGTTGCGCTTGGTTAATGGCAGCAACTTGTTTGGCCTTGTTTAGTTGGCCTTTGACCTGACTGCGATAGGCTTGAAAACTTTGTTGCAGTGACTCCAGCGCTTGCCATTGGCTGACCAAATCGTTGACCACGGCTTGGCCTTGTTGGTCGTCCAACACGTCCAGCAGTTGTTTGCTGACGGGGGCGACTTGCTGTTGGTTTACTAACAACAGCGTCATACCTTGGGCAAAGTAGCTGTCGACCAAGCGCACAAAAGCGCTGTGATGGCCTTTATGCAGCTTGCTGATAATGGCGATGTTTTGAATTTGCGCTTGGTTAAATTCGCGGTGGGCGCGGTCGATTTGGGTGAAGATATTACGTGCATCAATAAACAGTAGTTTGTCGTCTGATTTATCTTTATCAAAAAACCACAATGTGGCTGGCAAAGTCACGGTGTAAAACATATTCGACGGCAAGGTGAGCATGCCGTAGATGAGGTTGTTCTCAATCAAGCTGCGACGAATATCGGCTTCACTGTGGCGTGCATCAGATGCTGAGTTGGCCATGACCAGAGCGGCGCGGCCTTTTTGTTTTAGGCTGGTGGCAAATAAATTAATCCACAAATAGTTAGCGTTGGGAACGGTTTCTTTGACTTTATCGGCTGTTTTGAGTTTGGTCTTGTTGCGCGGGATGCCATAGGTGTTAAAACGTGAGTCGGCTTCTACCGTGGCAATGGGCACGTCATCCACATTAAACGGTGGATTGGCCATGACAAAATCGAATTTACCAAAACCTTCATAGGGATCTTCCGCGTAGCTGTTGGCTTGGCGTATTTCTCCACGCAGGCCATTCACCGCCAGGTTCATTTTGGCGAGCTTGACGGTATCCAGCGTTTTTTCCTGGCCGTAAACATAGAGTTGGTCTTCTTCGTGCGCTTCACCTAATGCATCTAATTCTTCGCGGTGTTGCTCGACAAATTGCTGCGACTGCACAAACATACCGCCCGAACCACAGGCGGGGTCGTACACGGTGCCTTGGTACGGCTCGATGATTTTCACCATAAGTTTAACCACCGAGGTGGGTGTAAAGAATGCGCCGCCGCCTTGGCCTTCGGCTAACGCAAAATTACCCAGAAAATATTCGTAAATTTTGCCCAGCACATCGCCAGTGGCATCACGCGGGATGTTGGAGAAGGTTTTGAGCAATTCAGCAGGGATGGTTTTGTCGGTACGGATGAGTGGCAGGTATTCGTCTTTGGGTAACACGCCGTCTAGCTCCGGCTTGTACTTTTCAATGTCTTGCATCGCTTCTTTGATTTTTTGCGCGATGTTTTCTTTGTCCGGCAAATTCAGCAGATAGCTATAGCGGGCATGGGGCGGCAAATAAAAACCACATTTTTTAATAGCGATATCATCAATTGATTTTTCACGGCGCGTACCTGTAAATTTGGCAAATTCTGCGTTAATGGCTTTTTCTGCTTTGGCGTAGTTATTATCGGCAAATTTAAGAAAAATCAGCCCCAGCACAGGGGTGGCGTATTCGGTGGATTTGAGGTCGGTATTGGCACGCAGATTATCAGCGGCAGACCAGAGATCTTTTTCGAGTTGTTTTAGTTGTTCGGTATTCAATTTATTGTTATCTCTGACTGAAGCTGTAGCAATGAAATCAGCACCTACTTTCCAAGATGGCAACGAAGTACCAAAGTAGTGGTTTTATAACCACCAAGCTAGAAATGAGCACATGATATGAAGATTACAACAACTGGTATTAATTTGGCAAAAAGGGTAGGGGACGTGCATGAAACAAATTAGACCACATTATTGTATTTATGCTCACCTTCCGCGTTATGTAAATAGTTACATAGCCGTAAGAGTATATACTTCTGACGCGGGAGATATGCGAGCCTTTTGGGCAGAAAGGTTGGCATTCCTTGTTACACTCTACAATAAAACTAGCTTTGTTCCTATATATCAGACTGTTAACTATTTTTGAGGAAGCTCTATATACAATTGGGGTGCCTATACTATTGGTTTCTACCGCTTTGTTTTTTGTTCTTCTGTTTCGCTGCAGTCCCATTTCTTCGTAAGCATGTTGTCGCCATTCGTCCTGATTATGTACATCACAAAATCGAACGGTTAAGAGTACAGTCTTGCGCGAAGTAATTTCATGGCTCTATTGATTATCTGAGAGAATAATGAAAATATCTAACCTATTATTTTTCTTAACTTAAAGGAATTAACAATGAAAAATACACTCCGAACCCTAATTAAACAACCTGGCATCAAGTCTGCCCCTGCAGTATACGATTGCATCGGTGCAATGGTGGCAGAACAGGAGGGGTTTGATTATATTTTTTCTAGTGGATTCGGGATCGCCGCTGCCTTATTAGGTAAACCAGATTTTGGTTATTTAACCGCAAATGAAATGGTTGGGACGGCTTGCAGAATCGCTGATAGCGTTTCAATTCCATTGATAGCTGATATAGATACAGGCTACGGAAACCCTCTTAATGTAATTAGAACTGTTCAAGACATTGCAAAATCAAATGTTGCAGGCATCATTCTTGAAGATCAAGAATGGCCAAAAAAGTGTGGTCATTTTGAGGGAAAAAAGATAATCTCAATTAATGAACAAGTTGAGAAAATTAAGGCTGCCGTATATGCACGTGAAAGCTCAAACTTAGTTATTGTTGGCAGAACAGATGCTAGAGCGATAGAAGGGCTGAAAGGCGCCATAAAAAGAGGGGAGAAGTATTTGGAAGCTGGTGCTGATGTTCTATTTATTGAAGCTCCACAATCGAGAGATGAACTCAAAGAAGTTTCACGGCACTTTGAAGGTGTGCCACTTTTCGCAAATATTATCGAAGGCGGAAAAACTCCCAATTTATCCGTTAAGGAACTTGAAGAAATGGGGTATAAATTGGTTGCATTCGCTTTGTCCGGCCTGTTTTCTGCAACTCAAGCTACAAAAGAATGTTTTAGCTCATTAAAAAAAGATGGCTCAACAGAAAATATCAATAAAAAAATGTCTTTTAATGAGTTTAAGGAAGTTATAAAAATTGAAAAACACATAGAACTTGAGAAAAGATTTGGCTCTAATTTGCAATAGTCAACTTGGTCCCGTAAATAAATGTACCTAGCTTGATCTAGTACCTTGTACGCTAAATAACCTGGAAAATATAAAAACTATGCCAGGCATTGCAATTTGCAGACTATGTGCATAATACAATGCCTGACACCGTTTGTTAGTGCTTCCTTACTAAATTACAATTAAATGAAATCAATAAATTTTATCAGTAACAATCTAGCCCCATTAACACTATTTATAGCCATTGCAGCCTATTTATTACCCGATATATTTTTAATTTTTGAGCATGTTTTTCTCTGGTTCTTTGCTGCCACTATGTTTTCACTGGGTATCGTTCTAAACCTAGACGAACTAAAACAAGTCCGCCATCAACCCAAACAAATCAGTCTTGGTTTATTAACACAATTTACGGTAATGCCCTTACTTGGTGCCATTGCAGCATATAGCAGTGGCTTGCCCAATGAAATTGCATTGGGACTGATAATCGTCGCCTGTGCACCCGGTGCAATGGCGAGCAATGTGGTAGTTTATTTGGCGGGTGGTGCTTTGGCTTACTCTATTGCACTGACAACCGTCGCTACTTTAATCTCACCCCTATTAACCCCAGTATTAGTTGAATGGATAGGCGGCGCATTATTGCCTATTCCATTTTGGCCGATGATGAAAACGATACTTTTAATCGTTGTACTACCCATTTTTCTCGGCATGCTTGTGAAGCACTATTTGGGCAAGAAAACACAAATGATGACTGAAATCGCACCCGCAATCGCGGTGCTATCCATTATCATCATCTGTAGTTATGCGGTGGCGGCAAATCAGGAACGTATTGCTGACGTAGGCATGCAGCTGTTCTTAATTGTCGTAGCGATTAACTTAATCGGCTATCTGGCAGGTTGGCAATTAGCCCGATTTTATGGCTTCGAGAAAAAACTCCAAATCGCACTTTCAATAGAAATCGGCATGCAAAATGCAGGCCTGGGTGTTGCACTTGCACTGAAACATTTTTCTCCAGAAACTGCACTACCAGGTGCACTTTTTGCAGTTTGGTGTATTTTAACAGCAGCAGGGATGACAGCTTACTTGAAGAAGAAGGCTGGATAAGCAACAGAAGGTCTTTAGTTATTTCAACCTGCCGTGTAGTAACTGCCGCACAAACTACCTGGATAACTGATTTATAAATTAAGTGAACAGTGAGAAAGAATAAATCAAACCTTACTTAATGTTGGTAAATTGTTAAAAAACATGTCAGGATTCTTTACAAAAAATAAGCACATCGATAACCAATAACAATCTGTATGGCTAATATAACTGATGTTTTCATAATGTCACATGTTTTGCTTAGTAATACTATAGCCTGAATAATTAATTACCAAATTAACGCAATGAATAAAAAATCCATACAAATACAAGTAAGTATCTTCGCTATACTGGCAACCATGTTCCTCACTAGCGTTGCTGCGACTGAGGAAACAAATGAAGCTGATAAAGTCCGCAAAGAACGAGTACAAGAATCTCCGGTTAGAAACATAGAACGCAACCCTAAATTGCACCATTCTTTTGAAAAAGCTAATAAAAACTTTCGGACGATTGACGGCAGCAGCAACAACCTCACCAATATTCATTATAACGCAGCAAAAACACCACTCATACGTCGAACCAGCTCTGATTATTCTGACTCTATGCAACAAATGGCAGGACAAAATCGCGTTGGCGCACGGGAGATTAGCAATGCTATATCAGCCCAGGTTGATGACATGATCAATCAACGTGGTATTAGCGATTACTTGTGGCAATGGGGCCAATTTCTTGATCATGATATTAGCTTAACGGATGGAATATCTCCCGCAGAACTTACCTCCATACAAATTCCAAATGGCGATGTATATTTTGATCCTGATGCCACCGGCAACCAAACTCTACCGTTTAATCGTTCATATTACGATCCTTTATCAGGTACAGACTTAAGCAATCCACGCCAACAAATAAATGAAATTACTGGTTGGATAGACGCATCCAATGTCTATGGATCAAATAAAACACGCGCCCATGCACTTCGAACAAATGATGGTACAGGACATTTAAAAACCAGCAAAGGTCAATTGTTGCCATTTAATATTGATGGGTTACCAAATGCAGGTGGAAGCAGCAGTCAGTTTTTCCTCGCTGGCGATGTGCGCGCAAATGAACAGGTCGGGCTTACGGCGATGCATACTTTATTTGTGCGAGAACATAACCGATTGGCACGACTAATACGGCGCAAACTTCCATCGCTTAGTGGCGATGAAATATACAACTATGCAAGACGATTGGTTGGTGCACAAATGCAGATAATTACGTATGAGGAATTTATCCCATTACTGCTCGGTGAAGGTGCTCTTACTCCCTACACAGGTTACGATAGCAACGTTGATCCACGCATCATGAATGAGTTTTCAACCGCAGCATTCCGTTTTGGACATAGCCTGCTCAGCGCAACCATTTTGCGCGTTAGTAAATCTGGCCGAAGAATCAAAGCGGGTCACTTAGCGCTACGTGACGCCTTCTTCGCACCACATGAGATTATTGATCATGGAATCGAGCCCATATTGCGCGGCCTGTCCAAGCAGGCTAGCCAGATTTTAGACGTGCATGTCGTCGATGATGTTAGAAATTTCTTGTTCGGTCAACCCGGGCAAGGCGGTTTTGACTTGGCGGCATTAAATATCCAACGAGGCCGCGATCATGGCCTGCTTAGCTATAACGATACGAGAGAGTTAATGGGCTTTACGCGTGCTGAAACATTCGCAGCCATTACTTCCGACTTTGAACTCCAAGCACGCCTGGCATCAGTTTACGCTAGCACAGACGAAATAGACCTATGGATTGGCGGCCTCGCCGAGGACAGAATTCCACAAGCGCTGGTCGGCGAACTATTCTATTATATTCTCAAAGAACAATTTGAAGCACTACGAGATGGAGATCGCTTTTGGCACCAAAACAGATGGAAAGCAAAGCAATCAAAAAATCTCCGCATCAATCGGCTGTTAGAAAAAATAGAACGCCAAGAAGTTCGGGACATTCGTCTGTCACGTATCATTCAGCGCAACACACGTATTAGAGGAGAGATGCATGCCGATGCTTTTCTAACCAATGGGGTCACCCATTAGCCTGCCCCTGTCAATAAAAACCCTGCTGTAAAAACAGTATAAAGATTAAAACAGTATAAAGATTAAAACAGTCATCGTCGTTACGAATATCACGACTGTTATATCATAGTCATTGACGCCAGAGGCATTACACTTCGCACTAGTCACCATCTGGGTTAAGACAAAAAACGGTGCCTGACACCGTTTGCTTATGCCCAAGACACTTGTCAAGGCAAAGGTAACGGGTGAAACCTCACTGTTTTCCCAGCTTCTTGGTGACATAGGGGCCAATAATCTGCTATTAGCAGGTCGATACTATTGCACATGGGCCACTATTGCGCTGCTATTAAAGCAAGGTTCGCACATACTTGTTCAAAACCATGCCCAATGAAAAGCAAATTTTGCCAAAGGAAAAAATTGGGTGCTAAAGGTCATATTATTGAGTGGAAAAAACCTAAAAGAAAACCGGTATGGATCTCAGAAGTGGATTGTCAGGCATTACCTAACGAAATCTGTATAAGAGAATTTTACGTTGGTGGAATTGTTTATGTCACAACGCTATTAGATGTTAAAAAATACCACAAAAAAGAGTTGGCGATATTGTACAAAGCACGTTGGAAAATTTAGCTGGATTTTTACAACATTAAGACCAACCTGGGAATGGAAATGCTGCGTTGCAAATCCTCCGAGCTAGAAGTTGCCTTAGGAACGTGCATGGAACAAATTAGGCAACTTGCTTTGTATTTATGCCCATCTTCTGCGTTATGCAAACAGTTACATAGCCGTTCTATGCGCCTGTTTACACATCTTGAATATAGACATAAATCCTGTGCTAGTTGCCTAATTTATTCCATGCACGTTTCTTAATGCAATGATTACGATAGGTACCGGAACGCAAAGAAGGAAAAATTAACCTCGTGCGGCAAATCATCGTCATAAGCTCTGTCCATTATTAGCAATGCCAAGAAAAGATGTCTGTGATGTTTTATAAATCAAGTGGATATATCTTAAAGAAGCAGTGTTCGAGTCTGATTCTGTCGGTTTAGACCCTATCGGTTTATAATAATGAACCTAAAATGAGGTAAGCTAGCCACGAAATAGCACGCTAAATCAGCTGTGATGTTCCAATAAACATAATTGTGATGATTATAATTTTGACTGTTATCCTCGCAAACTGACCTGTTAATGAGTTAATCATGAATAATTCGAATAAATCCAAGTCGCCGTTGCTTGAAGAGATTCTGCAATTACGTACAGAACTAGCTGCTGTCAAGCTGACAACAGAAAAGCGTACAGCTGAACTTTATAAAAGTGAAGAACGGTTTTCTCTGGCTATGCGAGGAGCTAACGATGGGCTGTGGGATTGGAATCTTGAAACTGATGAAGTCTATTACTCACCACGCTGGAAAAGCATGCTGGGTTATGGAAAGAATGAACTTGATTTTAATTTAAACACCTGGAAAAATCTGGTTTACCCCGATGATAAGGATATAGTGCTAGAAAAGGTTCAGGATTACTTAGCTGGCCGAGAAGATTCATTTGAAGTTGAAATGCGTATGCATCATAAGGATGGCCGCGAGGTTTTTGTACTATCCCGTGCATTTCTTGTGATTCGCGAATCTGATAGTAAACCAGTTCGTCTAGTTGGAACGCATGTCGATATAACAGAACGCAAAAAAGCAGAAGTATTTGATGACAAAAATGCCGAGATTCTTGAGATGATTGCTATCGGGCGTCCAGCACCAGATATCTATAATGCCATTGCATTAATGTATGAAGGGAGACACACAGGACTGCGTTGTTCAATGCTTGAATTACATGGCAATAAGCTTATGCACGGAGGAGCGCCAAGCCTACCAAAAGAATATTGTAATGCGGTACACGGCCTGGAAAATGGTCCCAGTGTTGGCTCGTGCGGAACCTCCACTTATATCGGCAAGCGCGTTCTAGTTGAGAATATTGAGACGGACCCTAAGTGGGAAAAAATCAAACATATTGCACTACCTCATGGTATGCGTAGTTGTTGGTCTGAACCCATTAAAAACTCCTCTGGAGAAGTATTAGGTGCATTTGGCATGTATTACAATTATCCTGCGCTGCCTAATGACGAGGAATCAAATGATCTTAAATCTGCGGCAAGGATTGCTGGAATTGTCATGGAGCGAGATCAAGCCCAAAAGCGTATACGAGCGCTGGCCTATACCGATGAACTAACAGGGCTTGCAAGTCGCGCCCACTTTTATCAAAACCTTGAAGAATTAATAAAAATATCTAGTCGGCATAATCATCGTTTCGGTCTACTATATATTGACCTAGACGATTTCAAAGGTGTTAATGACAGTCTGGGGCATGATGCTGGCGACTTGCTCCTCAAGAACATTGCCAGACGTTTGGAAAACACCTGCCGTGATGTTGACTTTGTTGCACGTCTCAGTGGCGATGAGTTCTGTATTCTAGCTAAAGAAATAGATGATGGTTATGTTACCAATGTTGCGCAACGTTGTATTGATGCAATATCTGAACCCATCGAGATTTCTAGCAGAAAACTTACACCGGCTTGCAGTATTGGGATTGCACACTACCCCGATGATGGAGAAAATCTAACAGCTTTATTAAAAGCTGCGGATACCTCGCTTTACGCTGCAAAGGAAAATGGAAAGCATCAATATGCCTTCTATAATCCGGAACTTGCCCGTAAGGCAGAGTACCGTTTTCAGGTCGAGCAATACCTTAGAGAAGCCATCGAAAAGCAACAGCTGTCACTCGTTTATCAACCTCAGGTTAATGTAAATACTGGTGAAATTATTGGTGTCGAGGCATTGTCACGCTGGCACCACCCAAAGCTGGGTCAAGTGCCGCCAGCTGATTTTATCACCACAGCTGAAAGAATTGGCATGATTAAACCACTCACCGAATGGGTATTGAGCACAGCTTGCAGTCAGGCAATTGCCTGGAAAAAAGAAGAGTTTCCTGCTCTGCGTATGGCCGTAAATATTTCTCCAAGCCATTTTCTCGATAAGGAGATTGTGCCACTGATTAAACGTATTCTCGATGAGACAGGTATGGCTCCAGCTGAATTGGAACTAGAAGTTACCGAAAGTGTTGTGCAAACAGATCAACGGAATCTCTCGGTTTTTCAGGATTTGAGAAATTTGGGTGTCTTACTGGCAATTGATGATTTCGGAACAGGTTATTCATCTTTTTCTTCTCTTAAACACCTTAAGGTTGATAGCCTGAAAATTGACAAATATTTTGTGGATGACATTCTCGTCGATAAGAAATCCCTGCTTCTCATAGGTTCTATGATAGAAATGGGTCACAAGCTGGGATATGGAATTATCGTTGAAGGTGTTGAGGCATCAGAACAACTTAATATTCTCAAAAACCTTGGTTGTGGAACTGCACAGGGGTATCTGTTTAGTAAACCAGTCAATGCCAATGCAATTTCAAAGTTACTGAATAGTAATTGTTGTGCAGCTAAGGGCACCCCTTATGGATGCTCGAGCAGAGATTTAACTTGAAAAAATAATTGGCTTAGGAACGCGCATAAAATAACTTGATCAACTAGCGCAGGATTTATGCTCATATTCAAGGCGTGTAAACAGGCGCATAGCACGGCTATGTAACTGTTTGCATAACACAGAAGATGAATATAAATACAAAGCTAGTTGTTCAAGTTGTTTTGTGCACGTTCCTTAGGTATAGATATGAAACAGCGTTGGAATTGTAATTACGGTGACAGTTCAGTTACGTAATTGTAGTGGAGAAGGGCGGATTGTTGAGCCGCATAAGCAAATATTGAAGGTCATTGAGCAATCATCTGACGTTCAATTTACCACTCATGATTTACGCTGCACCTTCATGACCGTAGCTAAAAATAGTGCCAGACATTGTAATTTGCAGACTATATGCATAATACAATGCCTGACACCGTTTGCATTATTAATTACATCAACTTTAAAATATCTCTATTGTCGCTGTTTTTTTATGAATTATCCGCTAATTTAAAATAGCAGTGACCGTCCTCGGTGAGAATGCATAAGAGGCCACCGATGACGCCGGTATGCATTCCTACGCAGGCGCGTGGGAATGAGGCAAAAAAATCATTTATAATCGTGATGATGAGAAAGCCTGATATAAAACCTCGTTTATTCGAAGAATGGCAAGATATTACTAATCTAGTTGCTAGACTCTGTAATGTCCCTTCAGCGCTATTGATGCGAATAAATAGCGATACCATGGAAGTGATTTCTGCTTCTGATCGTCCAGACTCACCATATTACGCATCAGAGACTGCCCCCTTGGAAGGGAAATTATACTGTGAAACAGTGATCAAAACTCAACGCCACCTTCATGTTCCTAATGCACTTAAGGATCCTGTCTGGGATCATAATCCTGACATAGAATTGGGAATGATTTCTTATTATGGCGTACCCGTTAACTGGCCAGATAAAATTCCATTTGGAACATTTTGCATTCTCGATAAAAAAGAGAAAGCAGCCACAGATGACGAAAAGGAAATCATTTCTCGTTTTGCTAAAGTTATCGAAATTACACTAGAGCTCATGGTTTCTGAGCATGAGAAGATCTTAATTTTAGATTCCTTGGAAAAAACCGAACAAATCGTTCATCTAGGAAGTTGGGATTGGGATATTGCTAATAATGAACTTTATTGGTCAGATGAGGTTTACAGGATATTCGGAGTTCAACCACGAGAGTCTGATGCAACATATGAAGCATTCTTGCAGTTTGTTCATCCCGATGATAGAAGCATGGTACAGCAGAATGTGGATAGCGCTTTAGCCGGTAAGCCTTACGATATGGAACATCGCATCATTAGAAATGATGGAACAGAACGGGTTGTTCGTGAAATTGGAGGTGTAAACTTTGACGACCTAGGAACTCCAATTCGGATGATGGGTTCTGTTCACGATATTACCGAGCAGAAAAGAGAAAAAGAGGAGCTTGCTCTGCGTACTAAAAAACTCTTGGAGAACGAAGCCAAGTTTAAAACGATGTTCCACACATCCTTTGACCCAATGTGGATAATTGATGAAAATGGTTATTTTATACTGTGCAATGACGCTGCAGTTAAAATCCTCGAATACGATAACACTGAACAGTTAAATTTCATTCATCCAGCTGAACTTTCTCCTGAATTCCAACCAGATGGTCAAGCATCCATGAGCAAAGCCATTAAGATTCTGGCCTTAGTAAAAAGCAAAGGCATGTATCGTTTTGAATGGGAACATCGACGCAGAAGTGGTGAGTGCTTCCCTGTAGATGTGATTCTGTCCAGAATAACAATCGATGGCAAAGATCAAATTTTTTGCGTATGGCATGATATGTCCGATCACAAAAAGAATGAGCAAGCCATGCATGAGCTGAATAAGAAGCTGGAAGCTTTATCTCTTCAAGACGGTCTAACTGGCATCGCAAATAGACGAATGTTCGACACCAGGATTAACCTGGAATGGACCAGGTGTATTCGTGAACAGCAATCCATTTCATTGATTATGATCGATATCGATTGTTTTAAGCTTTATAATGATCACTATGGTCATCAGTCTGGTGATGAATGCCTGAGAAAGGTTGCGCAAAAGTTGGCCAAGATGGCAAAGCGCACTATAGATTTGTGTGCTCGTTATGGAGGTGAGGAGTTTGCATTAATTTTGCCAAACACAAGTTTGATGCAGGCGACCCATTTGGCTGAAAAATGCCGTAAAGAAGTTTACCAGTTGAATATTCTGCATGAGGCCTCAAACATCTGTGATGTGGTCACCATCAGTCTAGGTGTTTGTTCAATCATACCTGTCAAAGGAACTCTTTCGTTATCTATTATCGAAGAAGCAGATAAGGCATTGTATTTAGCTAAAAAAAGTGGTCGAAATATGATTAAGTATTAGACGACAATTATGTTGTCCGGTTGAATGACTATAACAGCTTGTAAAATTTCACCTTAAAAAGTAGGTGAATTTGACAGGCAATAATGAGATGTTTGACGAGAATGATGAAAAATCCCGTATATCAATGCTTTCCGTAAAGCCTCATAATCCTATGATATGAGGTAGGATAAGCTGGTTGCGGGGGTAGTATTTGAACTTAAGACCTTTGGGTTATTAGTCGGTTTTGACATTATTTTACAAACAATCATTCTAGCTCAAAATCAACAGCAGTTTATGCAAGGCTCGACAACGAACCCGCAAATCGCCAATTGTCACCTCAACCTACTTAAAGAAAAGTAATGTTTTATGGGTATCCAAGAGGTAATTGGTCTGTTTATTTCCTCGTCCCTAGCAATACTTACGCACAAACTCCATAAATTTACGTATGCGGCTCACATTGCGTAAATCAGGATGAATCAGTATCCAAAGCTCTTTGTTTGCTTCTTCAGGCAAGGTGAACAGTGTAGCCAGTTCTGAATCGCTGTCGCCCAAATAATGTGGAAGCAGGCCAATACCTAGCCCTAATCTAATCATTTGATGCATGACTGTGAAATGGTCAGTGCTATCGAAAGCAATGCTATTAGTAGCATGTGTTTTATGCCACTTATAGAAAGGTTGATGGGCGAAATCAGAATTCATGTGCATGATTGGTAGTGTTTTTAGCTGCTCTATATTCGCAATAGGTGCTTTGTCGCTATAAATCGAGGCCAACCCATAAAACCGGTAATGCACGTCCATTAATTTGCGACCAACCATGTAATCAGGGCGAATGTTGCCAACAGAAATAGCAATGTCTGCTTCATGTTTCGCAAGGTTAATATTCAGTGGCGAGACAAGTAATTCAAAATAAATATCTGCATGTTGCTCGCGGAATTCCTTGATTAGCGGCCCTAACCAGTTTTGGATTAGGGAGTCGGTAGTGGCAAGTTTGATTACCCCGCCGAACTGGTGATCGGTATCTTTTACTTTACGCATCAGCTCAATCACCGAATACTGCATTGCTTTGGCATGTTCTTGCATGATGTTTCCAGCGGGAGTGAGTGTAAAGCCATCGTGTGAACGGTCAAACAGCCGTGCGCCCATTTTCTTCTCCAACATATTGATTCGACGCAATACGGTAGAAAGATTTACTTTCAGAGCAGCAGCAGTTGATTTGAGTGTGCCATGTTCAGCAATACTCAAGAAAAAACGATAATCATCCCAATCTTCTATCATAATAACCCAGTTACTTTTATGCCCATACGCAGTGACACAAGCAATACTAATAAGCCTGTAATCAAGACCAAAATCTTTAGTGGGAAAAACTTTATGGAAAGCAGGTTGCCTATTTGGCCACCTGCAAAAACAGCAAGTAATAGTGGCCAGTATGCCAATAATATCTCTGAAAAACCAATCTTCTGTAGATGCCCCAGTAATCCTGCCGTCGAGTTAATCAATATAAATAACGAGGCGGCCGTAGCAATCTGGTGTGGAGAGCCGGAACGTTGTAAATGCAGAACTGGCGCTAGGAAAATGCCACCTCCAATACCAATTATGCCAGAGAGAAAACCAAGCGCTGCTCCCACGGCAATGGCAAAAGGTAGTGAGGGCAGATGATAACTGGCATAGGGGTTGTTAAACTCTTCATGTTGCCAGATCAGCAGCAAACCTGCCATTAGTAGCGCTAGGAAAATTAGCCATTCAAATATTCTTTGATCAATGTCTAGCGTACCGCCAAGGTAGGACAGTGGAATCGAACCGATTAGATAGGGTATCAGTAGACGTTTGTTGAAATGTCCTGCCCGCACGTAATGCAAGCTGTTACCGGAGACAACGATGATATTGCAGGCTAGTGCCAGCATTGGGATGATGGTGAAAGGCACACCCCACAGCACAAGCAGAGCCAGATAAGACGAACCACCACCAAATCCCACGCTGGCATAGAGTAGTGCAATGACACCAAATAACGCAGCTAATAGCATCATAACTTCACCGTTTAAATCACAGGTAATGCATCTACGCCGTGTTTGAGCGAATAAACTTGCGTAAATCCCTCCAGGCGCAGCTTCTTGGCAAGCTGTTCGCTACGTTTGCCTTTTGCACATAATAAAATGTAGGGTAGATGTTTCAGTAAATGTTTGCTTTGCCAAGTGGATAGTGGTCTGTGTTCCGAGGCGAACTGAGGTGGAAATGGCGTGGTTATGAGTTCCTCTGTTTCACGGATATCAATCAACCTCGCATTGGCGTCCACCGCATCTAATGAAGTAATGTTAACTTCTGCTTCGTCGGGATGCAGTGCCGCAAGCGGAGGAAGTTTGCTGGCTGCGCATAATGGACAGTTTTCTCGTTGACCCCAACCGAGCAAGCGCGTCTGCATGGTTTTAAGATCCATGATCCAACTGGTGGCGTGAGGAAGTGTTTCAATTTCCAAGATATGGTGCAATGCAATTTCCGCTTGTATAGTCCCGAAAATCCCAGGTAATGCACCCATTACACCGCGCTCGGCGCAATTGCCAACACCTGCTGGCTCTGCAGTAATTTTAGGACGCAGGCAACGCGCGCAGGCCTGTCGTTCATTATCGAATTTATAACGATGAATAATGCCCTCAAACCTGTGAATTGCTGCAGCAATAAGTGGGATACAAGCCAAATAGCAAGTATCATGAATCAACATATTGGTGGCAAGATTATCAGTGCAGTCCAGCACTAAGTCATGCGCATGCACCAATTCTTCAATGTTCTCAGGTGTAATCCAAGTCGTTACCGCTTCCACTCTAATCCAAGTATTCTGTTCAAGGCAGCGCGAAGTTGCACACTTAGCTTTCCATTTACCGACGTCATTTGGACAGTAAAGTGGCTGGCGATGTAGATTGGATAGTTCTACTTGATCACCATCGCAGATGGTAAGTTGACCGACACCGGCAGCAGTCAGGTATTGTAGCGCTGGGCAACCTAAACCACCGGCACCAATCACTAGCACTCGGGATTTTTTGAGTTGTTGTTGACCGGCTTCACCGAACTCGGCAAGGCTAAAATGGCGTGCATAAAACTGACGTTCATCCTGTTGCATAACATTTCTCTATTGGCGATATCTTTTAGTTACAATGAAAATACTTCTTTTGCCGTATGGTTATGTTCATCGGCGCAACGATCACAACGTACCCAGATCGCCTCACCATTACTGTAATGTTCTTTCTTCCAGATAGGGACGCTAGTCTTGATGGCATTGATAATATATTCTGTTGCTGCGAAGGCTTCCTTGCGATGTACGGCTGCACTCATTATCCAAACCGCAATATCGCCAATCGCTAAATGGCCAGTGCGATGAATAGCACGTGCCTCTAGGATATCAAATTGTTCAAGCACTTCGCTGATAATGGTATGGCCTTCGTGCAGTGCCAATTCTGGATAAGCTTCATATTCAAGGGATGAGACTTCCCTGTCATCATTTATTGCCCTTACACGACCCTCAAATGTCACGATACCCCCGGTATGGGGATGCAGTGAGGAGCTGATTAAGGTTTCGATAGGCTGATTAGTGAGTTGAAATAACATACAAGTACTCCTTCAATTTGATATTTGCGGGTACAGCGTTCACAAGATGTTTCGGCACAAGGCGTGGCACGTTGAAGGAGTACTAACCGCCAGCCACCGGTGGGATAAACACGATTCGATCTCCCTCCTTCAGCAAGGTATCAGTCGACTGGTAACGGTCATTAATGGCAACCTGGATATCTGTTTCAGCAAATGGCCAATGATACTTTGCTGTCAGTTCATGGAATAACGCTTTAGCCGTTGCCATTTCTGTCGTCAGTGTTTCCTCTGCGTATCCTGTTGTATCACGTAATGCAGCAAAATAGGTGATTTGTAGAGTTGTCATGATAGTGCACCAATATATTCTTGCGGCGTATTAATATTGCGCAGTACTTTTGCGTTGATGCCATCTTGTACGAGATGTGTCTTTAACAATGCCAATATGTTACGTGGACAAGTTATGGATTCATTGGTCACCAATGTTTCTATTTCTGTTTTGGCATGCGCTTCCCAGATAGCAAAGAGAGGGTCAGCACCACCTTTTGTTGGTGAGATAAAACAGGTGGCGGGTGTTTTTGGGCCGCGTACATCAAGTAATGCTTGTACGGCAGCAACGTTGATATAAGGCATATCCACTGCTGTCACCAGCCAGCTTGCGGCAGGAAATCTGTCCATCGCCGATAGAATGCCATTGAGCGGTGAAGCAATATCTCGCACATCTTCAATTACGTCGTAACCTTGCAGATGAGTCTTGGGGAGCTGTATGCTGCGAATGGAGACAAATACCTGATCAACAAATGGTCTCAATATCTCATGTAAATAGCTGACCTGGTTTTTGCCGTTGTGATAGATCAGTGCGCCCTTGTCGTGTCCCATTCGGGTACTCTTGCCTCCGGCGAGAATGAGTCCATAAAGTGGGTTATGCATATTACTCTCCTGTGTGAATATCAGATTTTCCGCCGCTTTTCTCCAGCAATCTTATGTGTTCTATAACCATGGCCTGGCTCATGGATTTACACATATCGTAGATAGTGAGTGCGGCAACACTGACACCTGTCAGCGCTTCCATTTCGACGCCGGTTTTGTTGGTGCAAGTAACGCGGCAGCGAATTATTAACATGTCATCCTTTGGTTTAATCGTGATGGTGATGCCTTCTACTGGCAATGGATGACAAAATGGGATCAGTTCATACGTGCGCTTAACTGCTTGTGTGCCAGCTATAATAGCGGTGTGAAAAACCGGTCCCTTGGGAGAGGTGATATCTTCTCCTTGCATGGTTTCCAGTACCTCTTGTGGTAGGCGCAAGATAGCTTCCGCCACAGCCATACGCTGGGTGATCGCTTTATCGCTGACATCAACCATGCCGGGGTTATTTTGTTTATCAATATGTGACAATGAATTGCTCATTTATCCTCCAATCTGGTACATGGGTTGCGGTTGATGGGGAATCCGCCTGATCGGTTTCATCGCCATTAGTGTGGGAAGCATTTCTGAATAGTCTTCGAGTGCCAGCGCTTTCAGGTCGATGCCTTCTTCCATGAACAAGCAGGGGCGAATATAACCTTTAGGCGTTAGGCGCAGGCGTGAACAGCCAGCGCAGAACGGATTGGATTCGGAAGCAATAAAGCCGACCTTTGCTCCGTTAGAAACACGGAAGTTGCGGGAAGTGCTATCCGGCGTATCGTTAAGCCTGCTGAGCTGGTAATCCTCTTTTAGTATAGTTTTCATATCGAAAGCAGAAAGAAAGCGTTCTTGAAACTGTGATTTCATCACGCCGATATTCATTACTTCTAGAAACCGTACCGGAATATCATTCATAGCAGACCACTCAACAAAAGCAGTCAGTTCATGATCATTCACGCCTTTCATAATTACTGCATTAATCTTGATTGCAAATCCCAATGTCTTGGCAGTAAAAATCGCGTCCATCACCGTTTTAAACGCATCACGGCGGGTAATCCGCATGAAATTCTCAGCATTCAGACTATCTAGGCTAATATTGAGTTGTTGCAACTTGGTATGTTGCAACAATGGTAGATACGGCGCAAGCAACAACGCATTCGTAGTCAGTCCTAATTTTTTGACTGGCAGTGTAGAGAGCTCATCAACGATTTCTAAGAAATCCCGGCGCATTAGCGGTTCACCACCGGTTAAACGTACCTCCTCGATACCCAGTGCCACTAAATTGCGTGTAATGTGCATCAGCTCTTTGGCACTTGCCCAATCCTTCTGCGGCATGAATACCGGATGCTCGGGCATGCAATAGAGGCAACGCAAATTGCATGCATCGAGCAACGAAATGCGCAGCTTGCGCATGCGCCGCCCATGCTTATCCACCATGTGATCATCTAAAACTGACATGGTGTCCTCCACGGAATAAATGGGTAGCATTCGCCCGCATAAAAATGACGGGTATCACTGGATAGCTCGATAAAGCCGCTACTATCGACAAGACTGGTAAAGTCACCCGAACCGTTATTTGGCACCGACACCACCTCATTATCAAGCTTGGTTTTCACCGGTAAAAACACCGTGAACGGCACATTTACATCGACCGCCTCACCTAGCGTTTTGTAATCAATGAGCGGTTCGATACATCCGCTAATTTTCTTCAGCGCAGGAACTACGTAGCGTAAAGTACAAGTAAGTGCCGATACCGGATTACCGGGCAAACCGAATACCAATGAGCTCTTTTTTTTGCCAAACCACATCGGCTTTCCAGGACGTTGGCACACGCCATGAAAAATATTTTTAACTGCCAATTTTTTCAGCACATCGGGAATTAAGTCATAGACACCTTTAGAAACACCACCTGAAATTAGCACCACATCTGCCACACCCAATACTTTTACAAACTCAGCGTGGAGTTGTGCTGCATCATCGGGCACATGGCTACAGTGAATATTGGCAAAACCATACCCTTGGAGTGCTGCCTGCAACATAACATCATTACTTCGACGTAATTGATGTGGCTCGGCTTTTGCGTCGGTCGCTACTAGCTCATCTCCCGTTGTGACGATCGCGATGTGCGGCTTGGCATAGACCGAAACAGTATGTATGCCGTTATAGCCTAGGATGGCTACTTCCAGACTGCCGATTATTGCACCTTTCTTAATTAGAATAGTCCCTTTTTTACTGTCACTTCCTTGCGGGTGAATGTGTTGCCTAGCGCGAACCTGTTTCGTTTTGAGAATAACTTCATCAGCTTGTTTTTCGATTTCTTCATAAGGTATCACTGCATCTGTGCATTGCGGTAGTGGTGCGCCGGTCGCCACTTCGTTAGCCTTGCCTGTGTCTTCCAATACAGCCTGCGGCTTACCTGCTTGCGCATAACCGTTCGAATCCATGTGTTGTTGCCCCTCGCCAGTGAAGCTGGCGCTGGCAATGCCGTCCTTAGTAATACGGTCAAATGGTGGGTAGTCGCGTTTTGCCTTGATGTCTGTTGCCAACACATAATCATTAGCTTTGGCCAACGGAATAGAGGTTGTCTTTGGTACAGGTAGTGCCTGGTAAATTAGTTTCTCGGCTTTGGATAGGCTTATCAACATCATTAATTCTTATAAATCCAGCACCAGCCGGTTTCCCTTCACACGAGAGACGCAACTGCACATCACATTGCCCGCTTTTTTCTCATAAGAGTCCAGTACGATG
>JAJDBG010000115.1 GCA_029261475.1 Nitrospinaceae bacterium | reverse complement strand
AACAGGAGCGACTGTCTTGGGCACAAGGCTCTCCATGGAGTGCTATAAGGAAATCGCTGACTCACTGCCAGAAAATGCCATTTATAATGAATTGGCACGCGTTCTTATCGTTAACAATGATTCAGAAAAAACTTCTCAGGGGAAAATATGCATTCTGACGGCAGGAACCTCCGATATCGGAGTTGCCGAAGAGGCTGCAATCACAGCAGAAACTTACGGCAGTCATGTAGAACGAATATTTGATGTCGGGGTAGCGGGTATCCACAGATTATTTGAACACATCGAGCAAATCCGTTCAGCCCGGGTATTGATCGTCACAGCAGGAATGGATGGGGCTTTGGCCAGCGTTGCGGGAGGACTGGTGAGTTGCCCTGTCATAGCCCTGCCGACGAGCATCGGCTACGGAACATCTTTTGGGGGGCTATCGGCCTTACTCGCGATGCTCAATTCCTGTGCGCCCGGTGTTGGCGTCGTCAATATAGACAATGGGTTTGGAGCGGGTTGCCTGGCACACCGTATCAACATTTCCAGTTCACTACCGTAAGCACGAAAAGCTATCCATACAATCGCTTTCCACACACCATAAAAAGTCAACCCCTCTAAACCACCAGCCACTGCATACTGCTTAGAAACTCACTTTCTTGTAGCCTCAGCTACAAGAAAGCAAGCATATTTGCTACAGACAAAAGATAAAGACAAACTTCGTTGCCCCTATTGACGAGAGGCATACGAACTTACTCGGATCTTCAATCTCTATCCTTGTCCTTGTCCTTATCTTTGTCTTTGTCTTTGTCTTTATCCTTCCCAGCATCACCGTCCTTATCTTTGTCTCCATCTTTGTCTTTGTCCTTCCCTTTATCCTTGTCCTTCCCTTTGTCCATATCCTTCCCTTTGTCTTTATGCTTGTCACCATGCTTGTTGCTATGACCCTTCTTATGCTTATCCTTTTTGGCAAAGGCTGAGCTTGTCAAAACAGGATGGTCAATAATGATGCCCGCTCCCATTTGCACAAATAAGAACAAAAAAGCGAAACTCACGGCAACCAACGATTGTTTTAAATTAAATTTCATAAATTTTTCTCCAATAGATTATTAAAATAATAGGAAACAATACGCCAAAACAAAATAACCTTCTTAATTTTGAGGTTAGAATCTTCCAAATTAAAAATCAATGAAAATAATCCACTAATTTATAGATACAAAATCCCTAAATTTAAACATCATTTGGCTGTTAAATTTCCGAGTATTGGAAAAGAAAATACAATTGCGTTATTATGATATATAGATAGAATCTTGGTTTCTAATATAGACACAAACCTTATCCAGCTATGCCAATTATTAAACTGAATAAACTTCGACCCGGAATGATCCCCTCTTCAAATGTTGTCGAATTGAATGGAAGAACATTGATTCTCAGTGGAGTTAAAATTCAGGAAAAGCACCTGAGCATATTAAAAAAATGGGGAATCACTCAGATAGAAGTCTATGGGGAAGATGAAAAAGAATCTGTAGTCACAGAAGAAGAAAGGGACAAATACTCAATACCCGAACAAATCTCAGATGCCCTGCTTATTAATGCGATAGAAGAGTGCTCGCATTTATTCAAATTGAATGATGTCAATGTCCCCCTCACTAAAGAATTTTTTCGATTGGCTGTAGGATACACCATTAGAAACCACCCCGATGTGGAGCCTTTCGATGTCACTTGACTTGAAAAAATTAATTGAAGAGGAAGGCCTGTTGTTCACTCTGCCTGAGTTGGCTATGAAGATAAACTCTATCGTCAATGACCCCGAAGGAACTTTCGAGGACTTGGCAGAAGTCATCAGTCGAGATGTGGGGCTCTCCATTCAACTTCTAAAAATTGTTAATAGCGGACTCTATAACTTTCAGGAGCCAGTGGGAACCATTTCTCATGCAATCTCTATCGTTGGCATGGTTCAACTTCGTGATCTGGCTGTGGGTTCCATTATCATCAATACTTTTAAAGAATTACCCAGCCAAACGATTTCTATGAAATCGTTTTGGGAACATAGTATTGCTACTGGTATTGCCGCACAAACATTAGCCATCTACAAAAAGGAATTAAATCCAGAGCGTTTCTATATGGCCGGCTTACTGCATGAGATCGGGCGGCTTGTTTTACTCGTCAAGTTTCAGGCCGACATAGATAAAGTCATACAACAAAATTACAATGACGCAACTCCAGCACACATAATCGAAAATAATTTGCTCGAAGTAGACCACTGCCTTATCGGTGAAGCTCTACTAGAATCGTGGAATCTCCCCAAATACCAGCAGGAGGTCGTTAGATATCACCACAATCCTATGGAATCAGAAAAATTTTCAGTTGAGGCAAGTATCGTTCATTTCGGTGACATCATTGCGCACCTTCTCAATCACAGTAAGAGTGGCGAGCATTATATCCCCCAAATTGCAGTCGATGCTTGGGGAAATATTGGCATTCCCGTTGAGATGCTACCAACGATACTTAGAGTCGTTGCAGAGCGATACGAGGAAGTTATCGCTTCATATTTTGCTTAGGATAAAATGATGAAACAAGGTGAAAATAGTATGGGAAAAGAGGCTCGACTTGAGCACCTTGAAGAAATGTGCAGAACTCAGTTTTTTGCACTAGATCTCCTTGCTTCATTAGGAACATTTCATGGCAATGCGCAGAGTAATAGAAATCCAGATGTTATTTTAGAAAAAACCTTTCAATACCTTGTTAAAATTTTGCCTTTCCAGGCGGTTGGTTTTTACATTGTAAAAGAAGATGACTGTGACTTCGATCTCAAATATATCTCACCTGAAAACAAGCGCATCGAATTGGACAACGAAGTTCAGAAAGCCACAGAAAGTGGGAAATTTGCGTGGGCTATAAATCAGAACCAACCTGTTTTATCTAAATCCTCATCCGAAGACCGTTCTCTTGTTCTTCATGTCTTGGCAACACAGTCCCGAGTGATTGGCATGTTTTCGGGCTTGCTGAAGGATACCGACCAGCCATCATTCAAGCAAAAATTAAAATTAATCTCGATAGTCATTCATTATGCCGCAAATTCCCTCCAAAATACTTCTTTGTTCAACCTCCTGAGTGAGAACCGGGATAACCTTCAACTTGAAGTTGAGTCTAAAACCGCTGAACTCCTTGAGCAAAAAAATAGAGCTGAAAAATCCAATCTGGCTAAATCCAATTTTTTAGCCAAGATGAGCCATGAGCTTCGTACTCCCTTGAACGCGATACTCGGATTTTCTCAATTATTGAGAATGAATGAAGAAACACTAACAGACCTGCAAAAGAAAAACATTGGGATGATATCTTCGGCTGGTGAGCATCTTTTAAAGCTCATCAATGAAGTCCTTGATCTATCAAAAGTAGAATCTGGAAAAATCGACCTCGACATCAAAAAAATAGACATCAACCACATCCTGGATAATGTGATATCCCTCTCAAAGACATTGCTAAAATCGAACAATATATCTCTTGAGTATAAGAAAACCTCAGAGGACAGTTGTTTTATTCTGGCAGATCCCCTTCGCATCAAGCAAGTTCTGTTAAATCTGGTTTCCAATGCAATTAAATACAATAAACCTAATGGGTCGATAGTTATTTCTTTTGAAAAAAACAGGAACGGCATGGTTCGTATAGGGATAAGAGACACGGGTAACGGTATCTCTGATAACAAAAAAAATAAACTCTTCGAACCCTTTGAGCGTTTTGACGCCAATGCGGAAAAAATTGAAGGAACCGGCATTGGACTCACAATAACAAAACAACTTATAGAAATGATGGGAGGGCGTATTGACTTTGAAAGTGTTTTCGGGGAAGGCAGCTTTTTCTATATAGACATTCCTATTGCAGACCAAACTCCCTTACCCTCAAATGGTGAAATTGGAGTTGAAGGAAATACCAATGAATCTGCTATCAAAACCTCAGTTGGTGAAAAAAAAATCCTGTATATTGAAGACATCTCAGTGAATGTAGAACTCGTCAAACAAATTCTGGAGGAAAGACCTTATATAAAACTACTGTCAGCATCCAATGCTTTAGATGGCATTGCAATGGCTCAAAAAGAACTCCCTGACATCATCCTGATGGACATTCATATGCCCGGAATGAGTGGAATTGAAGCGTTCCAAAAATTACAAACAATGAAAGAAACCAAAAGCATTCCCGTTATTGCATTGACTGCTGACGCTATAAATAAAGACATTCAAGAAGCACTTAATATGGGATTCCGCAATTACCTGACCAAGCCGATAAACGTAGAAAAACTTCTAAACACAGTCGACAGTTTATTGAACTGATTCCCCACTCCAAAAAAACTAAAACAATCCATTTACTCAGAATAGAATGATTCTGAAATTTTTAAATTCCACCCTTAAAATTTCAGTGAATTGATAAAACCTGTATCAATATTATTTTAGTTTTTTTTCGTTTGCTGGAAATAATTGATGAGGCGGGAGAAACCTTCTTCGGGTGATACCAGGGGGACGTATTTTAAATCGTTTCGTGCCCGACTGATATCGTAATAATGATCGGTCGCTAATTGTCCGGCCACGAAGCGAGTGATGGGTGGCTCTTCCTTTTTTTGCAAAAGTCCATAAACTCCTTCTGCAATAAATCCCACAATATAAGCAGTCCTAAAAGATATGCATCTTTCTACTTTGGGGAGGTTCAACGCATTCAACAATTCGTTGACCCATCTCCATAATTCAACCGGTCGGTCGTCACTAACAAAATATGCTTTTCCACCGATTCTATCTGGATCGGAATTTAGCACTTTCCCGGCAAGCACATGACATTCGACTGCGTTATCGATGTAGACCATATCCACCTTATTTTTCCCTGCTCCCACTTGGACAAGTTTGCCGCGTTTTGCTTTTTCAATCAATCGCGGGACCAAATGTGGGTCGCCCGGTCCCCATATCAAATGGGGTCTGATAGACACAGTGCGCAGGCCACCCTCTCCATCGGCGGATGAAACGAGCCTCTCGGCCATTGCTTTGGTTTTAGGGTAATGACAAAGGTAACTACTGGGAAAGGGTGCCGACTCGTCTATGCCCGATTGGTCCTTCATATCATAAACCACGCTGGGTGAGCTGGTGAAAATCAACCGAGGGACATTCTGCGCCTTGCAAGCGTCAATGATATTTTGCGTTCCAACGACATTGGTCTTGTAGTAATCGGAATAAGAACCCCAAACGCCGGGTACAGCCGCGGAGTGATATACGGCATTCATCCCTTTCACGGCATTGAATACTGCGGAACGATCTTGTATATCAACGCAGACCTGCTTTATTTCAGAATTCAATTCAGGATAATTTCGGCGCCCTAGAACCGTGACCACGTTCCCATCATTTAATAGGCGCTCTGCCAATGCGGCTCCCAGAAACCCACCCCCACCTGTTACCAGGCAATTCATTCTTCTACTTTTACGGTCAGGAGTTTGAACACCTTGCAAACATTTTCTCTCAAGACAGAAAGGTCAACATCGTTCTCGATAATGAAGTCGGCATAAGATATTTTTTCCTCAGCACTCATCTGAGAGTTCAGACGTTCTATGACTTTCTCTCTACTCCATCCATTACGTTTCATAACGCGCTCAATCTGGTCTTCTGCTCTGCATCGAACGACAATCACCTTATCCATATTTTTGTAGTTACCAGACTCTATCAGCATCGCCGCATCAACAATCACTACGGCATTGGGATCTCCATCGATAATACGCTGATAGATGCGTCGTTCCTCTTCAAAAACTTTAGGATGAAGAATCTCTTCCAGTATTTGTTTTTTTGCAGGATCAGAAAAAACAAGAGCGGCCATTTTAATACGGTCCAGGCGTTCATCGTCTTGGAGAATTTCTGAACCAAAATGTGCAACAATTTCGTTCCAGGCTGGGCGTTTAGGAAGAACCAGTTCCCGACAAAGAATATCGGCATCAATCACACGTGCTCCCAAATCGCGGAAGATGGATGCGGCTAAAGACTTTCCAGATCCTATCCCTCCTGTTAATCCTATAAGCACGGCGCAGTGATATTTAAAAGTTTAGTTTAAAAGCTGGATCGTAGGGTAATTCCGAATCCAATAAGTTTTCATACAATCGCATCATTTTTTTCGATATAGGCCCTGGCCGCCCACTTCCAATGCTATCACCATCAATCTGCGTTACCGGCATAACACGCTTCACGGTGCCTGTAATGAATATTTCATCGGAAGAAATAAGGGCCTCTAATGGCAAGGAGCCTTCTTCAACAGAAATCCCATTTTCCTGAGCCAATCGCATGACCATGCTACGGGTGATCCCCGGAAGAATTCCACAACCCAACGCAGGTGTAAACAAGGTTCCATTGTGAGCAAAAAACAAATTGCTAGTGGTGCTTTCCGCAAGATTACCACTGGCATTCAACATGATGGCGTCATGAGCACCTAAACGATGAGCCTCAACAACGGCAAGGATATTATTCAAATAGTTTCCTGTTTTAATGCCGGGATTCAGAGCCTCTTTCGCATTTCTTTTGACAGAGACAACAGCTAAATTTACGCCACTCATATACAACTCTTCGGGATACTTTTTTTCATCACTCACATAAACAATGACATTGGGATGTGAACAAGAAGAAGGATCAATATCTACCGCCCCCTCTCCTCGTGTCACAATCAAACGAATATAGGATTCTTCGTTGCCAGCGGCCAGTAAAGTGCGATCTATTTCTTCTGTAAACTTTTCGGAGGACCAAGGGATATTCATCGATATCCCCTTCGCAGAATTTTGTAGCCGTTGTAAATGCGGATAGAGGAAACAAGGGCGATTCTTGTTCGTCGATATCACTTCATAAACACTGTCTCCAAAAAGAAAACCATGATCATAAAATGATATAGACAAATTTTCAGTGATATCACCGTTAAAATTAATTCTCGTTGTCATATTTGAATCAAGCAGGAGTGGCGTTTATCGATTGAGTCAATACAAATCCCAGTAAAAAAATATCTATTCTGCCTGGTTACCCGAAACAGTCTGCAAAAGCTTATTCAATTTTTCAACATCGTCTACCGTGTATTCTTCTTGAGGCTTACCCAATAATTCAGATGCCCTCTGAAGCTGATCTCCCATTTTTGATTTATTTTCAGGAGAAAATTTTGCTTGTTCCGAGCCTTGCTCCTTCGCCCCATTCTGCGTCATTTTAGTAAGCTCTTTCAAGTCCTTCATTTTATCCTCAAGGCCTTTAAACATATCCTTTTCCACCCCAGGTAAATTTTCTATGAAATCTTTAGAGGCACCCAAAGCTTCTGTTACGGTGCCAGAGATTGCATGTAGATGGGGGGCAAATTTGGAATCCTCTACCGTTTTTTTATGAAAATCGGGGAAATAGCTCAGGGGTACCATCAATACCACAAGAATAACAAGACCTTTTGCCAAGCCGACTACACCCCCTAAAAACCGATCCATTCCAGTAAGACCTGCCGCCTCTTGAAACATTTTTCTCACAATATTTCCAAGAATTTTTACCGCGATCATTGTTCCAACATAAATGATCACAAAGGCCGCAACTTTAGCAACGGTATCGCTACTTATCGTTCCACTCAAAGTCTTTGCAAGTTCTTCATGGTATTTGACGGCTACTGCGTAACCACCTATGTATGCAAAAAGTGAAAAAATTTCTCGAATAAATCCCTTAAATAAGGAATATAAAAAACTGAGAGTAAGAACGATGAGGACACAAACATCAAATGGAGTCATAGAGGAAAGCCGTGTATTGATTTATAAAAATTTTAAATTCTACTCAAATTATTCGTGGATTATATTACGAACAAGGTCTTGTGAATTTTTGGATGAGGTAAATTAAAAACAAACGTCCTGCAAAAACTAATTGTTTTTACTAAAACTTCTTCTTTATGAATTATTCTTCAATCGAGTGCTTGTGTCAATAGCCGGGCAACGTCATTCTTCTTGTATATTGCGCAGATGACTCCAAAGAGACAAAAACGTTGGTGTAAATTGATATCTATTATTTTCAATCGCCACATCTATTTCCTCGGCCGACCAAAACCGCCCTTCACTGATTTCATCACGATTTATGATAATTTTCTTTTCGGAAACACAACGATAGCACCACACATGCTCCCAATAAGTTTCGGGTCCCGCTTTTAATTTCATAACGAAAGTCAAAGGCTCGCTGATACAAAGCTCCTCTTTCAATTCTCTATTCGCGGCTGTGGCGTAATCTTCGCCAGAATCCACGTGACCAGATGACGATGTGTCCCAATATCCAGGGCACTCATCTTTAGACTCCGCCCGTTTCTGTAAAAAAAGCTCATCCGATGAATTAAAAACAAAGACATGCACCGACCGATGCATTAACTTTTTTTGATGAACCTCTCTTCTGGAGGCGCAACCGATCACGCGATCTTCCTCATCTACCAAATCAAAAATTTCAGTTTCATCGTCCATGAATACTAAGTAATAGGTAGGGAATTAAATTTATATCAATCGTTCGACCGAAGGTAATTCAATTCAGGAGGAATGGGCTTTTCTTCACAATAATTATTCTGAGCCAAAATTTTGAGATCATTTATTACGCGCTGGTCACTCTCAAACTGAACTGACTGCATACCGTTATCGGCAAGGAGCCCACCTGCTTGAAGCATACTCATTACAGAACGTGCGTTGAATTTTTCATCGCCTATGATTAAAAAAAGATCACAGTTGTATTGCCGGGCAATCAAGGAAAGATAGGTTGATGGACGTGCGTGAAACCCTAGTGGCGTGGGAATGGGCAAAACGATACGCTGAAATTTTATCAATTGAGGTAAAACTTCTTCCGCTAATCTCGCCCCCTCCTGAATAAAGTAAACCGCGTAATAAAAACCAAAATTAACGATCTGTCCCAACAAATCATTTTTATCAGCCATCATAGAAATTTTTCGTTTGCACTCACCCGGTCGGATTCCCTCTGCATGTCGTTCGTACATATGCGAAAGCCAAAGAGATGACTCCAATAAGTGAAGTGGCATAGAAATATATCCACGAATGTATTTCAATTCAACGTAAGCTTGTTCCGTTTTAGTATTTTTCACATAAGTATCAAATTCTGACTGCACATTATGAATTTGAATTAAAAATTCTCGCAATACCTTTTCATCAAGTTTGGAAGGAACAATCTTTTGTAATTCTTCGGGATCATGCGTTTGAGGAATAGACAAAGCAATCATGGACTTGGCAACATCCCGGACTTTCTCACATAAATTAACAATGCGCTCTTCCTCGTCCGTCACATCTTCTTCACTTATATTTCTTGGAAGCTTTTTATTCGCAGAGGTTTCAGAATATTCTTCCAGTCCCATACACTTTTGGGGAAACTCAAGACCATTGGCTTGAGCCGTGACAATCGCTTCTTTAAACAAGTTATATATAGAGCTATTGAGAAATCTTAAAGATTCCTGAGCGCTGTCTTTAAACTTGCTATCCATTTCAAGACTTTCACGCAATTTGTAATAAGGGTACCTATCCAAAATATGGCGAATATAGAACGCCGCAATCGAAAGGTTTCTTATCGAAGCGATATACTCTGAAAAAAATGACCAGCGCTTGTTTTCCCTTGCCCCATGCTCATCCAGAAAACTTTCAAAAGAATCCGTTTCGTAATTTACTGTAGAGTAAAATTTTTTAGAGATGCTCTTTCCATTTGTAATTTTCCACTCAAGAGAAGTATATATTTTACAAAAACCCTCATAGGATTCTCTTATCAGGCATAGAAATTCTTCTTCACTGATTATTTCAATAAGGGATTGGGGTTCCATAAGCAATGCTCTATTTATTTGGAGAATTTCTATTTAGTATTGAGCGGTCGATGAAAAAACTTTCTTCGGTAAATATTTCTGCCATATTTTTATGTGAGACGAAGATCCTGAGGGCACAGAAAAATGAAAATAGGGATATTTGGGTTGAAAGGGGGGTCTTAATAGTTTCATATCAGCTTCCACAAGCGTCTTGCTACCCTTTTTCAAATTACAGGGTTTACAGGCAACAACAACGTTCTCCCATTGTTCCTTCCCGCCTTTTGATTTTGGGAAAATATGGTCTACTGTCATGGTTTGACTCTTCTCCCCACAGTATTGACAGGTCGAATTGTCTCGTCGAAGTATATTTTTTTTACTGAAAGCAATTTTATTATTCCGGTTTTTTCGAACCAGCTTTAAAGTTCGTATCACAGCAGGTAAAGGAAAAGATGCGGTTGGCGAACGTACAAGATAACCATCGCTTTCGACCTCTTCTGCCCTGCCTGAGAGTACCATGACAATGGCATGCCTTGCGTTACAAAATTGCAGAGGTTCGTAGGAATAATTCAATACTAAGCTTTTAAATGACTCTAACATTTCAGTTCATCCATCACGATCTACTCCGTTTGTATCCGGTAGAAGTTTATGGGACCAAAAGTTCACTGTCAAGCAGGCACCAGGGATAAGGCTTGCTGGGTTATAGGGTCCTTATGTCAAAACAAATTCCCTAGTCCCAGTAAGCCTCTTGGATCAAGTGTAGACTTTATTTTTTTCATATCCTCAAGCCCCTGCGCTCCCACCATTTGATGAAAGTATTTTTTCTTAAGTTTTCCTATACCGTGTTCTGCTGAAATGGTGCCTCCCCAAACAATGATCTGGTCCACTATGCGCTGATATAAATCTGCGACCCGTTCCCTCTTGCCTTCTTCTGGGAAAAAATTAATATGCAAATGATTGTCACCAATGTGTCCAAAAACGACATGATTCACTTCACTTGAGGATAATTCCTGCTTATAAAATCGCATCAAATCTTCAAAGTATTGAAAGGGTGCCGCCATATCCGTACCAATTTTAACGGCTCCCTTCCGGCTAAACACTTCATTAACAAGAGAAGGAAGTGCATGCCGAAAGTCGTGAAATCTTTCCACATCTCGTTCATTTTGAGCAAACCATGAATCGTCTAAATTCACACCTTGTTTTTCTAAAAAATCAAACCACCGCTCTATAAGATTATCGTAAGTATCATCACCATATACATCCTGCTCGAAAAATAATGCGGCACTTGCGCGAACGGGAATGGATTTAAATTTCGCTCGCAACATCTTCAAAGAGTGAGAATCAAAATACTCCAGAGAACATGGAGAGATTCCATCACCCTCTTTTTCTCTGAATCGTCGAACAAGTTTCCATAACGGTTCATCTTCATTAAAAAAAAGAATGCCGCTTATAAAGTGGCTCGGCTTGGGAAGCACCTTCAATGTAATCCCCGTCACAATACCCAAAACCCCGCCGGAACCAATGAATAAATCCAACCAATCCATACTCGGACGAATAAAAAATCCAGATGAATTTTTACATTCGGGACTCTCATATGCGACCTTGGGAAAAGTAAGGCTCGAACCATCATCCAACTTTAAAGGGGAGCTTATTTTTTCTCCTCTGCTCAATGTGCATTTACGACCGTCGGACAAAATAATATTTGCCCTCTGTACATAATCTCGTGTGGCACCAAATTTATAGCTTCGGGCTCCTGATGCATTGGTGGCAAAGTTTCCACCTATAGATGATAAATTTTCGGTGGGATTAGGAGGGTAAAACCATGATGTGCTCTGTAAACACCTCTGCAAATCTTTCAACGTAGTTCCTGCACCGACCTCAACGCAACCATCGTCGGTGGTTTTCAAATCCAGAAAACGTTCCATAGATACGATGACCCCACCCTGCGGTGTCCGGCCTGCAGTCAAACCTGTACCAGCGCCGGATACAGAAATATTCTCCGTATTTTCTTTTAAGAATTGGCACAACTCCTCTTCATTTTCAGGGATGATTACGGCAGAAGCAAAACCGCCAGAATGATTAGAGGCGTCTTTCAGGTAGGGCGCGACCTCTTGAGGGTCGGTTTTTTGCAACATAGACAACTCTCAGTGAGGGCAAACAAAGTGACGATATTGCCGGGAGGAAAGAATATTAACTGGAAAATTCAACGACACAAATAGTGCCTTTAAACTTTTTCTCCAGTTTGATTTTATTCACAACATGATTTTGTAAATTCCATATCCCAAAACAATTAACTGTCAAAGGCGAAGTCTTTGAACACTCAGCTTCCTCAGATTTAGTATAGAACTGAACTTTCAAATCTCTTGTAGCTCGATCTCCAAAACGTCTCGTACTCAGACTTTGAACCAAGTTAGGAATGGCTCCAATGTCAGCGATTTCTTCGATTGATTTTCCGACAATCTCTTCCTCTTCAAAACCCAACTCAAAACATAGCTTTGGGTTCATAGATGTAACTTTTCTATTTTCATCCAAATAGAAAATTCCGTCAGATACTGTTTCGACCATGAACTGGTACTGGTTCCGGCTCTCTATGATCTCTTCTTTTTGCTCAAGAAGTTTTCTATTCGATTTGTTTAAATCTTGAATCAATTTTTGAATTTTTAAATGTGCGCCAATGCGGCTAAAAATTTCGACATCCTTAAAAGGCTTTGCAATATAATCGGCACAACCAACTCGAAACCCTTCGACAAGACTTTCTTCCTCTACTCTGCCTGTCAAAAATATTACCGGAATACCTTTGGTCTTTTCGTTTGCTTTCAATCTTTTGCAAGTTTCATATCCGTCGAGTCCCGGCATCATCACATCAAGTAAAATCAAATCGGCCTCAAATTTCTCTAGAACCGCCAAAGCTTTTTCACCACTATTGACGACCGAAAGATCAAAATTCTTTTTGAGAATATAGCTCAGAATATCCAGATTTTCCGGAATATCATCCACGATGAGGATTTTCATTCCGTTCAATTCGTCTGGGAAATAATTCACTTTATTCATGCCGCTCAATTTACCAGAACCCCTCATTTTACCCATGCCTCACAATGTTTAAGAAAGAAAAACATTCTATTTTAGATGTAAAAATCTAAACCCTTATTTCACAAGAAATAGAAAGCTTATGATTCAATTCTCTTTGCCGTTCGTATCTTCCTCGTCGGCAGAATTGCTCTTTTCTTCAATATTTTTAGGGTAATGATTGATAAAGCTAGCATACTTGATCAACGAATATCCCATGAACAACATAAAACCTACAGAAACAACCAGAACTAAAGTATCAAGAAAATCGTCCAAAATTCACCTCATTATTATTTTAGGATCATCCAAAAATATGACAACAACACCACTATCAAACAATCCTAGTTTATCAAATTGATTTGACCAATAGTATCTAAGAAATCGACAGATATATTAAGCCTTGAGTTCGCCCCGGATACGATCGATCAATGTATCCGCAATTTCGCGTTTATCTGCACGAGGAAGACGCTCCACAGTTCCATTTTTAAAAACAAGTGAGACTTGATTGACATTGGACTGGAAACCAATTCCCGGTGCACTGATATCGTTGGCAACAATCATATCCACATCCTTGGCCACCAGTTTTTCCTTGGCACTCTCTATTAAATTTTCAGTCTCTGCGGCAAATCCTGCAATGTATTGTGTCGTCCGCTTTTGAGCAACCGACTTCAAAATATCAACCGTGGCGTGCAACTCCAGGTTCAAGGACTGCCGCCCGCCCTTTTTCATTTTCTCTTTCTGAATAGTTTTTGGGGCAAAATCTCCCACCGCCGCAGTCATGACCAAAATATCGCAGTGAGGAAAGCGACGCTGAACCCAGTCATTCATCTCACTTGCTGTAACACAATTGAAGATTTCTATTCCCGAAGGTTTTTTCAGACTCACTGGGCCGCTCACCAAATCAACCTTGGCACCCCTGTCCCGGAATCCTTCTGCAATGGCGTAGCCCATTTTTCCCGAGGAAGGATTGCTTATATAGCGAACAGGATCTATAAATTCTCGCGTCGGCCCTGCTGTGACTAAAACCTGCAAACCTGTAAAGTCCAGATTTCTAGTCAGAACAGATCGAGTTGAGAACAAAATATCATCCAAATCTGCCAGCCGACCTGTCCCCACAGCACCACAAGCCAACTCTCCTTCTTCTGGATCAACAATCTTCGCGCCACGTTCCTTCAATAAAGCAATATTTGCCTTCACCGCAGGATGTTCAAACATCACAGAGTTCATCGCCGGAGCGATCACAACGGGACCATCGTATGCCAGAAATAAATTCGACAAGGCAGAATCGGCCAGACCATTCGCCATTTTAGCAATCGTATTAGCCGTCGCAGGAGCAACGATCAATAAATCTGCCTTTTTCGCAAAGGCAATGTGATCCATTGAATCTGAAGAACCTGCTTCAAAAGTATTGTGATAAACAGACCTGCCCGATAGAGCTTGAAATGTTAAAGGAGTCACAAATTTGTCCGCATTGCCACTCATAACAACCGAAACTTCTGCACCCTCCTTCATCAACATGCGCAACAGCTCCACAGCCTTATAACAGGCAATGCCACCACAAACGCCAAGAAGAATAGATTTTCCAGATAAAGAATCAGACATTTTGTATTTTTCAAACCCAAGACAAAGAATTTAATATTCGAACTTTGAATTATATGTCCTAATAGTCAAAGGATCAATGACTTTCCCAATGATTATCATGAGGCAGTGATAAGGTAACAAATCGAGTATCGCAAGACCTTCTACCTGGAAAACGCTAATTAAAATTGAAAATCACGCCCCTTTGTTATACAAATTGGCTTTGAATCCAAACACACTTGGTGAGAATGAAAAAAGAAATAATACTGATTTCAACAAATTCTGCAATAATTGACCCTGCAAATGAGTGCGTGGGGGCATCAGGATATACACTATCCACAATAGCACCCGAAAAAGCCTGTAACTATTTAAAAGGACGTTCTCCCTCGGCTATTGTATGGGATCGAGACCCCTCTTGTGTTCAGACAATTGAATCGTTTCGTTCTGCACTTGGTTCTTATATACCTATCATCCTGCTGACAGAGAACGGACACTACAAAATAGATTTTAAAACCTGGGCAGAGGATTTTGTCGTCGTCCAAAAGGGAAATTTGCGTGAACTATCCCTTACTCTGAAACAAATGCATTCGTCGTCCCAAGGTTAATACATGCCTCTGATTGAACCTCGATTCATAGCTGTCGAAGGTGCCATCGGTGCCGGGAAAACTTCTTTAGTCAAGTTGCTGGGGTCCCAGTTAGACGCAAGAGTCATACTTGAGCAAGATGAGGAAAATCCATTTCTGGAAAAGTTTTATCAGGACAGACAGAGCCATGCCCTGCAAACACAGCTGTTCTTTTTGATGAGCCGCTACAAGCAATACCTCAGTTTGGCACAAAGAGATTTATTCGATTCGGTGGTAATCACAGATTATTTATTTGCACGTGATAGAATTTTCGCTCAATTGAACCTTCAAGAGCATGAATTGCAACTTTATGAGCAGATCTATGATTTGGTCCGACAAAAACTACCCAAACCCGATCTTGTCGTCTATTTACAAACCAATCTCGATGTTTTGCGACAAAGAGTAGAAAAACGAGGCCGGGACTATGAAGCCTACATGGAAAATGAGTATTTAGAGTCCGTCAATAAAGCATTCAACAACTTTTTCTTTTACTATTCCGACACCCCTCTTTTAGTGATCAATACCAACGAAATTGACTTTGTAGAAAAAAAAGTGGACTTGGAAGAGTTGATAAAAAAAATCAATCAGCATAGAATAGGTCGAGAGTATTACAATCCGCTTGGATCCTGAAAAGGACCGGGACGGTAAAACAATTCATTACAAAGCAGATCGCAGTCCAAAAAAACTTTTGCAATCCAGCCATTCAGTGGCAGGGTTACAAATTAAAGGAGACCTTTGAGGCTCCAAACGGTAAGGACGCGTCTTTTAGAATTGTCTTCCCCATGCAATATTTGGGTCGGTTGCACCACCTATCCGCCCATAAATTTTGCGTTCCTCCCTTTTCTTGCGGCACTATTTGTCCACTCCAGGCCAGAACAGGGACGCAAATATGAAAAGCAAACGAACAACCGCACCCTCTATAATTGCAAGAAAAAATACTGGAAAAAAAATCGTTGCACTGACCGCCTACGATTACGCATTTGCCCGTATTTTAGATCCCACCGGGATAGATATTATACTTGTCGGCGATTCTCTGGGCATGGTTTGCCTTGGCTATGAAAACACTCTGCCTGTTACGATGGAGGACATGATCGCCCACACTCGATCGGTCAAGCGTGGCAATACCCAGGCACTGCTCGTCGGAGACCTGCCTTTTATGTCCTATCAAGTGTCTGTTGAGCAGGCAGTGAGTAATGCCGGGCGATTGATTCAGGAAGGTCTGGCCGACGCCGTGAAGCTGGAAGGTGGCACTTGCGAGGTCGATAAAGTGTCTGCCATTGTTCGCGCTGGAATCCCGGTTATGGGACATATTGGTCTCACGCCTCAGTCGGTACATCAAATGGGCGGCTACCCTGTTCAAGGCAAACATTATTCATCCGCAAGACAGATCAAGCAAGATGCTAAGGCCTTGCAAAAGGCAGGTGCATTTTCTATCGTACTCGAAGGCATCCCCGGAGCTTTGGCCCAGGAAATAACAGATGAAATTAAGATTCCGACGATAGGAATCGGGGCTGGAGCGCATTGCGATGGGCAAATTCTCGTTCTCCACGACTTGTTAGGTATGAACCTGGATTTTTGCCCCAAATTCGTCAAACAATACGCCAATCTCGGAGAGCAGATCCAGTCAGCCGTCGAAAACTACATATCAGAAGTCCAGTCCGGGGTATTCCCTGGAAGCGAGCATACCTATAATCAAAAAGAGACATCCTTGCGTCAAGTAGAAGAGGCTGGATAGGTAAAATGCAAATCTTCACGACAGTTAAAGAAATGAGGGACTGGTCCGCCAAAGTGCGTAGTGAAGGAAAAACACTGGGCTTTGTCCCTACAATGGGATATTTGCACGAAGGTCATATGAGCCTCGTCCGTAAAAGCTTGGCAGAATGCGACATCACCGTCGCAAGTTCCTACGTCAACCCCACTCAGTTTGGCCCAAATGAGGACCTCGACACTTATCCCTCTTCTCCAGAAAAAGACTCAGCCCTCTTGGTATCAGCTGGAGTCCATGCATTGTTTCGACCCAAAGTAGAGGAAATATATCCACAAGGCTATGCAAGCTATGTTTCAGTCGAAGGAATCACCGAAAAGTTATGCGGAGCCAGCCGCCCCAATCTCTTTCGTGGGGTGACAACAATCGTACTCAAATTATTCAATATCACTGCCCCGCACAGAGCTTATTTTGGCGAAAAAGACTGGCAACAACTTGCCGTGATTGAAACCATGGTGCGCGATTTAAATATTGATGTGGAAATCAGGCGCCTGCCTCTCTTGCGTGAAGAAGACGGGCTCGCAATGAGCTCCAGGAACCGCTACCTTGACAAGGAAGAACGAAGTTCCGCCTTACTCCTTTCGCGCGCACTGAAAAGGGCGCAGGAAAAAACAGCAAAGGGAGAACGATCGGCAAGCAAAATTCGTGATGAAATACGTCAAATCATAGATGCAAGCCCACAAGCTAGCATCGACTATATAAGCCTTTGTGATCCCAAAAATTTTGAAGAGGTAACTAATATTAACGGCAAAACATTGGCGGCATTGGCTGTGAAAATCGGCTCCGCCCGCCTGATAGACAATTGTATCCTGGAGAGTGTTTAATGCAACGAACCGTATTAAAATCTAAACTACACCGTGCGACGGTCACCGACGCAAACCTAGAATACGAAGGAAGTATCGAAATCGACGAAGACCTGATGGAACGTGTCGATATCATACCTTACGAGCAAGTACATGTATTCAACATCAATACTGGAGGCCGATTTATCACCTACGCCATTGTCGGCAAAAGAGGCAGTGGTCGAATTTCAATCAATGGTGCGGCGGCCCGTCTCGCAGAGATAAATGATCGCATCATTATTGCCGCCTATGGTATGATTGATTCAAGTCAAACTGATTTTAAACCCAAAGAAGCTTTGCTGGACGAAAGCAACGCTATAATTAAATAACCGCTTTTGTCACCGGAGTTACTGGATGGATATCTCGTTAATAGGAATCATTGTCATAGCATTTTCAGGTTGGATGTGCCTGGACTGCCTACAAAGAAAAGAACACATCGTGTGGATCATCATCATTATTGCCTTGATCCCACCGATTGGAGCCTTGGTCTATTTTTTTGCCGTCAAGGCCCAAAAGCCCAATCCTGTGTCAGGGTCCGGGGAAGGAGCTAGAGCAAGCACCTCAATGTTCCAGCGCAGTCCCTCAGCGTCAAAGGAAATAGAAACCGAGGAAACCTTGCAGCTCAAGGAGCTCATCGGTCAATTTCACAAGGCCTACCATTACGATAAGTTGGGACAAGTTTATATGGAACAAAAGAAATTCGACCTCGCTGTTCCTCAATTCCGTTCCGCTGTTGAAAAAGATCCCGAAATGGAAGAAGCTCATTATGGACTGGGTAAATCCCTTCACGCACTGGGAAATTTCGAAGAAGCCGCCGAAGCACTGGAAAAACTCGTGGCTCTCAACAGAAAGTACGATTATGGCAACGCTATCTTTGGACTCGCAGAATGTTACCGCTTGGCAGGGAACGATGAAAAAGCTCTTGAAATTTACGAAGAAGTGATCAAAACTTTCCATTTTTTCAAAGCCCAATACCACTACGCCCGACTCCTCGACAAAAAAGGGGACACACAAGGTGCTATCGGTTCGATGAAAAGCATGATCGGATCTTCCAAGGACTTGCCTGATTACAAACTCGAAAAGGAACGTCACTGGATTGATGAAGCTTATAAATTTCTAAGAAAAAATGGGGTAGAACTCGCTTGATCCTTTTCTTAAAAGGATTATCCTCATAAAAGAAACCGTAATAGAACAGGGTATTCACAATGACCCTTCTTTCGGAAAACTTAAGGACTATAAGAAAACATCATAAGTGCACCCAAATGGCAATGGCACAGGTGCTCGGCATAGGTTTTCGAACCTATGTGCGCTACGAAGGGGGCGAGCGAGACGCCCCCTCTTCCACACTGGTTCAAATCGCTCAATTAGGTTCTATTTCCCTTGATAGACTTTTAACAACCTGCCTCACTGCCAAAGACTTCGAATTTCCAGACACACAAACCCCACCTAAAGTCGTTAAAGATCCCAAAATCATCGGAGGAAGTTTATCTGCTGGCAGGTTAAGCCTAGTGGGTTTGCGGGAGGATATTTATATCTGTTTGGATGATAAAGAATCTGAGGTCTTGAAAAAATTTCGTGAGCTACCCGCACAGGAAAAAGAAAGCAGTTTTCAAGATGGAGAATGGCTGATAGAAAACCGAAAAAAATTTGATAACAAACCCGACTCTTCGACACGCAAAAATGAAAAGGAAAAAAATCTAAAACAATTGAAAGAACTCGCCCAGCTCATTTTACCCAAACCTTCCAAAAACTAAACAATCCCAATCCTGAATTTTTTACATTTGCCTTTGCCAGAAAAATCTTCAAAGACAAAGCCTACATTAGGCTCCATTATTCGAGCTCTTGTTTCCAGATGAGTTCTTTTTCTTTATTTTTTATGTAGGCTACTTCATCCTCGCTGTCTTCATTGAGGCTAAGAGGCTCGTCGGCAGAGACAACCATAGCGGATACTTTTTCCATATTTCCACCCAATTGCAGAAAAATTTGTTCACCCTCTTCCAGGACTTTACTTTTAAAAATGAATAAGAAGTTGTAGTAGTGAGAAAAATAAAGAGGGGTATCACCGTATTTTTCTAATACTTCTTCATCTTCCATCATTGAGCCTTTCTATATTTCTCAAGCGAGCAATGTGGCCTGGTCTTATCGTATCGCCAGCCAATATTTTTGCACGCGAAATGCCATCTTGAGTTTCCAAAATTTTCACAGCACCTTGGAGTATGTATTCATCTCCAAGACTCACATTTGTATCAGGGTCTTTCCAGTCAAATTTGATATCGTAAACGTTGAACACTTCGCGAACGGAGACATCAACATCTTTTCCCAGATTGATCCAAACCATTTTTTTACTTTCATCAGCGGCTATAACTTGACCTTCCAATGGAATATTCTTCAGACGCTTCTCAATTTCACCTAGAGCACTTGCAACCGCAGTATTCAAACTAAACCCCAATGAGGTCAAATAAAAATCATCAATGTCATGCGGCCAGCCTTTTAACATATTTGATGAGAACAGCTTCTCTCCTCCACCTATCTCAGATAAGACATTATCCTTCCAAAGCACCTTACCCGACATAGTATCCACCAACTCTACATCAAATTTAATTCTGGCAGTTTCTAATGAAGCGAAACCGGGTCTTTTTCTATTTTTATTTACGAACATTGATTTAGTGGAAGGATCAAAGGTCCACACCGAGCCACGAATCAATAATTGAGCTGGATTTAGGATCCTCTTTTTCAGACGCTTTCGGACCTCTACCGCCCCCTTTTTTTTGCTATTCATACCCATTGGATCCATTTTTCCATTAGCATTTTTCATTGGCATGGCCCCCATTTCTCCGCTTTTCATACCAGAAGGTACCGCGGTGGAGTTGGCACTCATATCTCCATTCATAGCCATTTTCTTCGTTGGAACCGTTGCCGTGTCTCCTATTCCCAAAGCATTCACCATTTCTTCCCATGTCCCCATTGATTGGGAATCTTGTCCTTCAGAGCCAAAGGAAGAAATAACAGTATAGCCTTTATCCTTTAATCCCTTTCTTAACGAGTCCGCAATCAAAGTACCAGGGTTGTAGCTTTTTGCCCAACCAGCAGGTGGCCCAAAATCTTCCACAGAAATTTTTTTGCGGAAGTCTTCTTTGCTTTTTTCACTGGCTTCAAGGTCAAGAATAGAAATTAAAAAAATAAAAAACGTCGCAAATACGGAAATCGCAATTATTTTAGGCTGAGTAGTCATCGTTTTTTCGCAAGTTAAAGGCTATCTGTTATAGTATCGACCATCAAAGCTAAAACTTCAAAATAATTGATCATCTCAAAATTCATTTCTTTGCAATTGAACTGAAAACCACCCGAAAAACATTATCCGTTCAATCAACTTTTTTGTTGGTATTGACCTTGCTATAAACCCTGAGTACAATGATATTTATGAAAATTACAGATCGAATTATTCCAGCTTTTCTTTTACTTTTAAGTCTCTGCCTAACTCTCCCCAGCCCCTCTTTTTCTGAAGAAACCGACATGGTTTTGATCAAAGAGGGTTGTTATATGATGGGAACAGATAAAGTCTTCTGGTACCACGATGAAGGCTGGGACAATGAAAGGGAACGCCCTGCTCATAAGGTTTGTCTCGATAGTTTCTATATGGATAAATATGAGGCTTCGCAAGAAAAATGGGAAAAGGTCATGGTCGTTAATAATGCCACCTATAAAGGCCCAAACCTCCCCATTTCTGGAATAGACTGGCGGTCGGCCCGCACTTTCTGCAAGAAACAAGGAAAACGCCTTCCAACAGAGGCGGAATGGGAATATGCCGCACGCGCAGGAAGCCAGACGGACAATCCCGAAGGTGATGAAATCAACGATGCCTACCTTTGGTGGGGAGGGAATTCTTTCAGAAAATATCCCACTAGAGGAACCAAAAAACCCAATGCCTGGGGCTTACACGATATGATGGGAAGCGTTTGGGAGTGGGTCAACGACTGGTACTCCATAAAATACTACTCAGTCAGTCCAGAAAAAAATCCTCAAGGTCCCCAAACACAACAAAGCTGGCGTGTTATAAGGGGTGGCTCCTGGGTTGAAGAGGAGGAAGACATACGCGTCACCATCAGAATGCGAGGGCTCGCCGACGCGACAGAAGATTACTGGGTTGGCGTACGATGCGCCAAATCACTGGAGAAGTAATACCCTTTCTATTCAAACTAGCCACGTGCTCCTCCCCCACGACAATATTGGACGCCAAGACTGCAAATAAGCTTTACCAAAAGCTCAAAAAAAGCCTACCCGACGCAAAGTCCGAGCTTTATTACAATAATCACTTTGAATTATTGCTTGCCGTTATTTTAAGCGCACAGGCAACCGATAAGTCGGTCAATAAAGTAACCGAACAACTATTCAAACAGTATAAAACTCCCCAGGATTTCCTCGAATGCGGCGAAATCAGGCTCCGTAATTTGATCAAAACCATTGGGCTAGCACCCACCAAAGCGACAAATATCATCAAAACCTGCCAGCTTCTATTGGAAGAGTATGAGGGAAAGGTCCCCTCTACAAGAATCGCTTTGGAAAGACTACCTGGTGTTGGAAGAAAGACAGCCAATGTGGTTTTGAATGAAGGTTTTGGGCAAGCAACCATTGCAGTGGACACACATGTTTTTCGGGTTTCCAACAGAACAGGGCTGGCCCCAGGTAAAACGGTATTAGAGACCGAAAAGAAACTTCTAGAAAACACACCGACCCAATGGCTTGCCTCAGCTCACCGTTACTTGATATTGCATGGTCGCTATGTATGCACAGCGCGGAACTTCAACTGCAAGGAATGTTCGATTTCTGAAGAATGTCAGTTTGACGCCAAATCACTCGACTGATTTTTTAAACCTTCCCCTATTACATAATTAAGTACAGCATCCCAAACCATTGAAATATTCCTCCGTATTAGAACGATTGAATTGTTGGGCCCACTCTGTGCAAAGGGAAAATGTGTCCATGGATGAAATTGGAAAAACCGAATCCAATTATCCGATTCTGAAAATCCAAATGGGCACTCATGGCAACAAACGCGCTTTAATTTCCGCAGGGATTCATGGGGACGAGCCAGCCGGTGCACTCGCAATACTACAACTTCTCGAACAATCGCTACTGCAATCTTTTCTAGAAACATGGGAGATAATTATTCTCCCCTGCTTGAATCCCTATGGCTTCGAACACAACACACGTAATAATGCTGAAGATATCGATTTGAACCGTCAATTCAAATTGGACAATCCGCCTCTCGAAGTAAAATTGGCACAATCTGTTTTCGCATCTCCATTTGACCTGACCTTAGAGTTGCACGAAGACGTGGACAGCCCTGGCTATTACCTGTACCAAAAATCCCAGTTCCACGATAAAAATCAGAACCTCGGCAAAAAAATATTACAAGAAGTCTCCACTATTATGCCCATCAATCAACAGCATGAAATTGATGGGTTGCCGGCAGAAAATGGAATCATCAGCCGGCTCAAAGATCCAGATCAAATGGACTTTTGGCCTATGGCTTTATACTCATTCCACAAGAAAACCTGTTGTTGCTTTACCTTAGAGACAGGAACGAACTTTCCTGTTCAAAAACGGGTAGAAGGACATTGCAAGGCCGTTCTATCAGCATTGCGAGGATTTTGACACACACATTGAAAAACATGCTTCCCTCACCCTAGACCAACAATAAATATAAAGTATAGATTTGACCCTACTATAATTAACCAAACAAAGCATCGACAAGCGACGCTAAAATTCAGGCATTGGGAGCAATCAAAGGAATAACAATCGGTTCACCAACGGAAAGGGAATGAATATCTTTTTCTGAATTATAACTGCTCAAAAGCCAGAGTGGCACTGAGTTGTTATCGTTGCAAATCTCCCACAACGTTTCCCCCTTCTTGATATTACGAACAATCAATTTCTTTATTTCATAGTTATTGAAAAAATCTTCCTGAATAGCCTTATGGTATTCTTGCCTTTTTTCTTCAAAGCTATCAGCAGAAACTCTATCAAAAGGGACTACAAATTTATCACTTACGGAAAGTGATTTCCTTCGGCTCATTTTATTATGCCGACGCAGACTACGAATAGAAACCTTGGCCCACTCTGAATAATGGCTCAGAGTTTCGTCAAAATCTACCGTTATCCAGCCAACATGAGACTCATGCTTGGAGCTGGTCTTAAAAGAAACGGGTCTGAAAGCTGGACGTTTCTGATTCAATAGATCCAGGTTCGCTAATTTTATCTGACCTGATTTGCTCTGAGAGGCAGATTGCCTTCCCGGCTTTACTTTCAGCGAGAAATTCTCTGTTTTAGCCTTAACAACAGGTTTCGCCATTGCTACTACTACTGGCTCAGTTTTAGTTACAGGCTTCTGGATAGTTGAGGATATTTTTCCACTGGGAACTTTCAACCATTGCCCGGGTCTCAAAGAATTCATATCCCGAATACCATTCAAGCGTGCCAATTGATGCACATTGGAACCAAAACGTCGAGCAATTTTTGTCAGGTTATCTTTCTTACGAACCCGATACTTCACTGTCTGGACATTACTAATGCTAAAGGCAGGCTTTGCTTTGCGCCAACTTCTCTCTCGAGCAGCCCTCCCTTTCCCGGGTAATGTCAACACCTGCCCTACATAAATTTGATTTCTTCTACCGATCGAATTATATAATTTCAGTTTTTTTACTGTGGTGCCATACTTAACAGCAATGCCTGAAAGGGTTTGCCCACGACGGACGGTATGCCATTGGGAACGAACTTGACCTGGAAATTTCTCATGCGGAGGAATCCGGTTATACAAAGCCGCTAGACTACTCAAACGTTTCGCAGGAACCTGAAAAACGTAACCCATCGGAATTCTTTTTTCACCTGAGATCACTGGATTGCGCAATGATGGATTGTACTCGGCTATTTCCTCATTTGATAATTTCCAGTTTTTCGAGATGGTGTCAATATGTATGTAGTCATCAAACCGGACAGTGGATTTCTTAAAGGGCTTGGCAATGTTCAAATTAGTGAAATATTTTTCTTTATTCTGAGCAACATGGACAGCTGCTAAAAACTCGGCAAAAAAGTTTTTTGAGGCAAAACCAAAGCTACGACTACGATATTTATCTATCACCTTGGCCATATCATTACCAACTTTTCTCTGCGCACGTCTCATCCCGTTAAGACCATGATTGTATGCAGTTATCGCCAAAGGCCAATTCTTAAGAGTCTTATAATTCAGCTTTAATAATTTTGCAGCGGCATGACTGGAAAGTATAGGATCTCTGCGCTCATCCACGTCGTAACCTACCTTCATAAAAAGCCTGCCAGTACCTCTCGTAAATTGCCAAATCCCTGCCGCGCCAGCACTCGAGTATGCTCCAATGTAAAAAGACGACTCTACATGAGGAAGGAAAGAGAGTGCTTCGGGAAGTCCTTGATTCCTAAAAATCCTACGAATCTCGTCCATGTACAAACCAGATCTTTCGATTCCTCTTTTAAATCGATCGCTTTGACCTATTTGCACTCGGATGCTTCGAGCCGCTTTTTTAAAATTGCTCTTTACCATACGATAAACGCGAAGCTCCTCACTGGACAATCCAGACGTGAGTTTGCTTTTTGATAATTTCCTAAGGATAGCTCTATACTTGGCTTTGACTCGATCCGTTTTCCTGTCTCTGGCTCGACGGGATAATTTAGTGCTCCCCAAATCCACAACCTCGTAAACGATACTCAAGTCATTTGAATCATGAACAATAGCTTGACTCATAGGGTACTTTGAGTAAACGTCCTTCCAAAAGTTGACACGCGCTTCCAAACCTCGCGGAACTTTAAAAACTTCGGAATCGATAAAAGGTTGTTTCGACAGTTTTGCATCGACTAAATCAGCCGAGAATAGGAAACCAAGAGCAAGAACGAAGCAAAACCGGATTTTTATATTAAAAAACAATTTTTGTTCTTTCTGTAATTACTATATTAAAAAAAACTACTTTTTTTACTACTAGGAGGGAGCATCTTTTGGGATAGAAAAAAGATTCAAATATTAAGTAAACCCTTTTTTTTTAAAAGGATAGCAAAGTCAGTCTTATTCGTCAAGGTAAAAGCCCCAAGCTTATAATTGTTTGGTGTGCTTACTGTTCAAACTGTAAACGAAAGCCAATAATTCGGCCACAACCTTGTAAAGGGAGGCCGGAATGTCCTTCCCCACATCAATTTGAGCCAGGACAGCAACAAGATCAGGATCTTCTTTGATAGGAATCCCTTTTTCCTGGGCCAATGCGATGATCCTATCCGCAACATCCCCCCTCCCTTTTGCCGTAACTTTTGGCGCGCTACCCTTTTGAGCATCATACTTTAGGGTAACGGCAGTCTTTCCTGTGGCTCTGTTTCGTTTCATGTTTCAATATCTACCAGTTTTGAACTACTGTTGACCATCAAATCGGAAAAATCGTCTTCAAATTGAATTTCTTTGTCTTTTTTGACACAACACTCTGTCGAGCCAGAAAAACCCAAACCCTCCAGAACTGCATGCAACTCAGACACATGAGATTGAATATAATGGGAAATCGCTTCATTATCTGTCCCGAATTTAATGGATACGAGTCCACCTGATACCTTGGCATCAATTTCAAGGCTACCCAATGAAGACAAATTGAGCAAAAATACCATATTGTAATTTTGCTTTTCTTTTCCCTTACCTTTTCCAGACTCGTCTTCCGGCTGATTATTCCTGACAAAAATTTTTATTTGCTTGTCCTGCCCTGAAAAGGGGTTTGGGACTTGGAGAACAAAAGCCTGACCTTCTTGCTTGGAAAATTGATTCGACAATTGGTTCAACTCAATATTATCCGCGGTCAATTTTATGGCGTTCAGTAGCGAACTGGCTTCGGTTCGTTGATTGTTTAGTTGAACCTGGCTTTCCAATCCCGCTTTTAATAGCAATAATTGCGCTTTAAAGTCTTTATTCAGTTCAAGAGTCGCATGTTCAAAATTTTTAGTCTCCACAGAAACTAGTGATTTCAGCAATTTATTTTCGGTAGACTGAGCTGTTGTTCCAACCTGACTTTTTATTTGATCTGCATTGGGCGGCGGCCCTTCTTTAGGAACAAGCAGTTCTAATACTTCTTTCAAACGCACCACTTGACCTGGATCGATTTTGAAATTTTCTGGAATTGTTTCCAGCAAATTAACCAAATTTTGGGCCAACTGAGGCAATGCTGCTTTCGTCAGCAAATAGGGTTTTATCATTGCCGTACTGACTGTTGCTGTGTTTGTTTCGCCTGCAATAGAGTTACTGCTTAAAAGAAGGTCAAAGGAATTTCTCCCATTCGACTTCAACGTTAAAGTATCCCCGGCTTGGACTTGATTGTCTGGCAGGCGGATCACAAATTCCTGTCCCTTGATCACAGCTTTTACCTGAGAGTCGGGTAGCAATGCGGTGACCTTAGCCTCTACGGATTCGCCAGTTTTAAGATTCAATTGATTAGAACCTTCAAACCCTGAAAGTTTTATTGCACGGGTGGGCTCTGCCTTGCGCCCCCCTGTGTCTTTGGGAGAATTTATTGTCAGTGAATCTTCTAATTGAGGGGGTTTCGAGTCGGGTATAATTTTGAAAACAGGTGTCGGCCCCAGTTGCTCTGCTTTGACTTGCACTGTCTGCCCCACGGTGACACTGGAAGACGTTTGACTCACTGTCTTCTGTCCACCCCCTAAGTCTATCAAAGCCTGATTCTTCGCAAAAGGTTTGATGACGGTAGCTGTCAGGATTTGCCCCAGGTTTAGAGACTTAATGAAAACGGGGTCTAACGGAGGAAGACCATTTTCTCCGGCAAGGATTTTTAAAAGATTATTTGGGAGATCATTGATTAACAAGGCAGACTCTCAACTGAATAGGCATTTGAAAATAACAAAAAAATTCCATACTCAATCGTAGGATTTTTTCCTCAATTCCAACGCCAGCTCGATTTCCCCAACGGGAAGCTTTAGTTTTTGCGCCACTTCTTTAACACTTTCCCCCTCTTCAACAAGCCTCAACGCTGAAGCGTATTTATCAGACTTTTGAGAGTGAGGAGGTGCCTTTGGCGCAGGGGAATATTCTCTGGATTGATTGGACCGAATGGTATTCTGCTCAGAAAAATCCAATTCCCGGTACTCTTCTAGCTTTTCGCCAATTTCTCTCGCAATCTTTAGGGCTTCTTGATTTAATTCTTCAATCGAATCTTTTAAATCCAGAATTTCTTCAGGTTTGACAGAATCAAGATCAACCAGTTTTTCAATTTTCTTTAATTTGACGAAGCAAATAATGAAGGCAAAAACACAAATCAAGGTGAGAATAAATTGAATAACAATCAGGGTATTCATTCAGGTGGAGGGAGGGCTAAACGACGAGATCTATTTGATGTCCTGCTGTCTCATTGATTCGAGCAGGAGCTGTCTTTTCGTCAGAAGAATCATTATCATCCTCTTCGGTTTGATTGTTTTTCCGCTTTAAAGCACGTTTGCTGTTTTTAGGATTATCCGGGTCTGTATTTACGGCTTCATTAGATTCAGTAGGGTCCTGAATTTCCGTTTGTCGCAATTCATCCTCAATAGCCCGATCTTCATCCTTCTGTTGTGCGGCTACATTTACCAACTGATGAGACATGTCCTGCATTTTTTCAGCGGCAGGAGTCATCTGAATCACCTGTTGCATATTTCCAACAACGGTTGTTGACATCCTTCTTCCTCGTTAAGGATTGTTCCCGAAAAAAATTCTGGCGACACCTTGATAAATATACGTCCAATCTTCAAGATGTCAAGATAACTGGAGCTTTTGACAGTGGCCCAAATATTTAGATCTGAAAAAACAGACGGCTCATTTTACAATGAATTGAGTGAAGAAAACATCGTTGATCGTTCCCGTTCCACTCAGCAGTAAAGCGTTGGAAGCGGTCAAAATCTCTCTTTTAATCCGTTCCTTGGCTTCCGATTTGTTTTCCAATAAATCTTTGGGTGTTTTTCGCTTTAAAATAAGGTAAATGTTTTTTCTTATCAGAGCTTTCACCTTGGCGATTTCCCTATACATCGTCGCGTTGCTTAATTTCAAATTGGGCGTAACGGAAACAAACATTCCCGTTTCTTGCCCTTTATCACGCAAAGGTAAAAAAAAGTTTCTGAATTTATAGATATAAACCCTTTGAACCGCCTCTGCAGCCTCTTCCTCTACAACGGGCTTCTCCTCCTCCGTGACAACAACCTCCTCCGAAGGAGTTTCTTCTAAGAGGAAAAAATACACCCCTGCTCCCACGGCAATCAGCAAGACAAGCAAAGCAGCAGAAGTGATCATAATCGCTTTTTTGCTCGAAAATAATTTACCGAGGAAGCCTTTCGCAGCCTCTTCCTTTTCGTCTGCCTCGGTTAGAAGTCGCTCTAGTTCCGCCGCTTCATCTTGACCTTCTTCTGCCATAACTTATCCTGTGATGAAACCAGCCTGCTTGAGAATCACGAGCAAGCTTGTCAAAGCACTAAAGACGCCACAGCGTCCAGTTCAAATGCATTTTTTAAATCGACGGGTTCTTCTTTGTATCTATGATAACCCGCAATCGCAATCATAGCGGCATTATCTGTACAAAATATCGGTTTTGGAAAGCATACATTTATGGAATGCCTATTCAATTCTTTTTCAGCTCGCTGTCTCAAGGCACCATTAGAAGCCACGCCTCCAGTGATCACCGCACGACAAACGCCTTCCTGCTTGCAGGCAGAAAGCAATTTTCCAACCAAAACATCTGTAACGGCTGTTTGGAAACAAGCCGCGATATCAGCGTCGGACAATTTCACGCCATCTCGATTCAAACGGGTTTTCAAAAAATTTTTGACCGAGGTTTTCAAGCCGCTAAAACTAAAGTCAAGTGAACCTTTTTGAAGAAAAGAACGGGGAAAATTGTGGGCGGTAGAATTCCCAGTTTTGGCAAGTTTCTCAATCACGGGGCCACCGGGATAAGGTAATCCCATCATTTTTGCCACTTTATCAAAACATTCACCTGCCGCATCATCCCGAGTTTGTCCCAGTAGATTATAATGCCCGAAACCATCGACTCGATACAAATCGGTATGCCCTCCCGAAACACTCAATGCGACGTAAGGAAAGGCAACGGCTTCCTGTAAAAATATGGCGGTCAAGTGACCTTCCAGGTGATTGATTCCTATCAAAGGCTTCTTTAAAGCATATGCCAATCCCTTGGCAAAATTCAGCCCTACTAAAAGTGAGCCTGCCAAGCCAGGTCCTTGCGTGACCGCAATCAAATCAATATCCGAGAACTTTAAGCTCGCTTCTTTTACAGCTGAATAAGCCACTGCGTGAATATGATCGATATGCGCCCGGCCTGCCAGCTCGGGCACGACTCCCCCATAAAGAGAATGAATTTCACTTTGCCCAGCGATCACATTGGACAAAATATGTTCACCATCCTTTACAACAGAGGCGGCTGTTTCATCACAAGAAGTCTCAATACCCAAAACATACATATAAAATATCAGACCTCAAGGGCCTGTGTGAAGGTGACCTTATTTGACAACTATTGCCAGACACATCTTTGAAACGTTGCCGCTTGATTTCAAACCTAATGAAGAAAAACCTTCATCAGGAATAGAGGCATCTTTGACGACTTTTAATACACCCTTTTATCTATTAAAGCTCACTCTCTCATTGCTATCAACTTCTGAGTCAGAAGTTTTCTTGATCGTATTTTTCATAATGTTCCAACCTTTTAGAAGGAACACGGCGTGCCGCAATTGTGCGTCTTTTTTTAATTCCTCACGCAACTCTTCCTGTTCCTTTTCTACCTCAGCCTCTTCCTCAGCCTCTTCTTCTGCCAAGTCACCTTCGATACTGCTTTTGCCTTTGAGGTGTTTCTTTAAATCTTTTTCGCGTAGAAAACGTCGGATCTTTTCCTTTTCCTCACTGTCCTCGTTTTCTTTTCCTTCAACTTCCTTTGAAATCGGATCTTGCTCAACAATGATGTCGGGAACAATTCCATTTTCTTGAATAACGCGGCCACTGGGCGTGTAATAACGTGCTGTCGTTAAACGCAAGGCAGACTGGTCGCTCAATGGGATGATCGTTTGCACCGAGCCTTTACCAAAGGTTTTTGTGCCCAATATCACAGCTCGCCCTAAATCCTGTAAAGCACCGGAAACGATTTCAGATGCGCTCGCACTACCACCATTGACAAGTATCACCATTGGAAGTTTGACACGCTTGATATCTTCACGAGTAGTGAACCTCATGTTTTGCTCCTCGCTTCTTCCTTTTGTATAAACGATCAGATTTTCCCCATCCAAAAAGCGATCCGAAACTTCAACAGCCTGATTGAGTAAACCGCCTGGGTTATTTCTCAAATCAAGGACCAGTTTTGTAACGCCACTTTGCTCCATTTTGAGCAGAGCCTTATCCAAGTCGCCTGAAGTGGTTTTTGTAAAGCTTCTGATGCTGACATAGCCCACAGAATCTTCGTAAATTTTATGTTTCACACTTTTCACTTTGATGATATCCCGGACAATGGTCACATCAAATGGAGCTTCAACCGTCTCTCGAAAAAGGGTGATGGTAATAGGCTTGCCTCTCTCGCCGCGTAAATGAGACACCGCATCCGTAAGAGTCATGTCTAATGTCGATTCCCCTTCAATCTTAATTATCTTATCACCCGCAAGAACCCCTTGCTTCCAGGCAGGAGTATCTTCGATAGGAGACACAACGGTCAAAATACCCCCACGAATACTGATTTCGATTCCCAAACCACCAAACTTTCCGGAGGTTTCTACCTGCATGGATTGAAAAGATTCTGCATTCAAATAAGAAGAATGCGGGTCCAGGGTTTTGACCATTCCGCGAATCGCTCCCTCAATCAAACTTTTGGGATCGACGGGTTCCACGTAATTGCTCTCTACTAATGAAAGTATTTCGGAAAAAATTTTCAGCTGCTCATAGGCACTACTGTGTGAAGGACTCTCCTCTTCCAGGCTTTCCTTGGCCACAAGTTCTGTAACAGGTGCCAGGGTAATAGCAAACGTGAAACAGAAGGCTCCAATGATCCTGCTAATGCTGAGCTTTGATTTTAAGTTCAAGTTTTTTCTCCTAATGCGATTATTTTTGTGCAAGTTTAAACCATTGTGTGGGTTCCACTGGTTTTCCGTCGCGCCTGATTTCCAAGTACAGGGAAACACCATCCAAAGAGCCTGTATCCCCCGCTTTTCCGATAATTTGGCGGGACTGGACCACACGCCCCACCTGTGTAACTATTTCGTCTAAATGTCCATAAAGAGAATGATGTTTTTCACCGTGTCCCAGGATCACTAAATTGCCATAACCTTCAAGAAAATCGGCAAACAACACTTTCCCTCCGGATATAGCACGCACGGGTTCGCCTTTTTCCGCTCTAATATTGACCCCATTATAAACAATTATAGCTCCAAATTTCTTTTGTCTGAAGGTACCAAACTTATTTAGAATTTTACCCGTAACAGGAAGCGTCAGCCTTCCTTTTTTGTCAGATATATCCAGACCTTTTCCCTGGCTGAGCTTAAGTTGCAATCCTGAGATGAGAGTATTCAATCTATCAGAACTTGCCAACAACTCTTTGCGCGCCTGCAAATAAAGCTTCTTCTCCTTCTTCAATTTTGAAAGAAAGCTGGACTTTGAATTTTTTCGACTCTTGACCTCTTTTTGCTTTTCCAGAGCATTTTTTTCAAGTCGAATCAGCTTCGTCCGCGCTCTCTCGACCGCTAATTCTTCAACCCGAATCGATTGCAATTGGGTCTTGTGTTTCTTGAAAAGCTCGGAATCGTATTTCCCTAATGATTCCAAATACGTCCTTTGGCGGATCAAATCACTAAAATCCCTGGCGGAAAACAGCAATTTAAGGGTGAACAAACCGCCTTCCTTATATATAGCGCGAACTCTCTTGGAAACGGCGGCGTTTAAATTTTTTAGACTTTCACGACTCGCTGTCGCTTGAGACTTTAAAACAGCAATTTTTTTTCGGTTCGCCTCCATGTTCCATTTATAGATTTTCAACTCGCGTTCTCTTAATTTGAGTTGATCGTCAAGTCCACGTAAGGTTTTTAAAACAGATTGAGTCTTGGCCCCCACCCGAGATAGAGATTTTTCCTGCTTTTCTATTCGTTCTTTAATACGTTGTAGTTCAGTTTTATCTGTTTCTATCAATGCGTTGATATCGCTCTGTTCGTCTGCATACGCCACACTCGCAATACACAGAAACGCTATCAAAAGTCTAATCATTTTTGTTGGAGAGAAATGAATTGACCTACAGAAAGCACGCTCCCTAGCCAGCCCACCAGCGCACTCAAAGATATGATGCCCCAAGCATAGGCCGCAGGTAAGAAATCGAAACGTAATCCAAAAAGAGTGGATGCTAAAATTTCTCCGAACTGAGCATCAACATATACCTGAAAACACTTCACCAAACCCAATGCGATGGTCGAGCCAAGTATCCCCTGCACTGCACCTTCAAGCAAAAATGGCAACTTGATGAAAAGTGGGGTGGCTCCAATCATCAACATCAATTCTATTTCCTTTTGTCTCGAATAAATGGACAATTCAATCGTGTTGGATAAAATCAACACCAGACCAAAGGTCAATAAACCTCCTGCAGACAGCAGAAAAACTCTTAGAAATAGCATGAAACCTTGAAAACGGGATATCCACTGTTCCCCAAAATCAACAGACTCTACTCCCACCAAACCTGCAAATTTTTTCGCTGTCTCGCTCAACTTGTCCGTAGAGTCTGAGGCAGGTTTCAATTTTAAGTCATAGGATGCTGGCAAAGGATTGCTCTCCAGTTCCATCAATACGGGAAGTTTATCTGAAAAGTTTTCCTTAAATTCCTTCCACGCAGACTCCCTCGAATAACTTTTGATACTTTCAAGTTCGGGAAGAGTTCGAGCCAATTCTTCAATATCCAGTCGTTGCTCTTCTGAAATTGAATCTTCCAAGTATATTATGACGCGAACCTGATCATCCAGCTTCTCAAGAATCCCATTCAAACTGACATAAAAGGAAATAAACAGTCCCAATATAGAAAAGGCCACTGAGATCGTTGCGATCGAAACAAAAAACACCTGCTTATTAGTGCGAATGTTTCCCCAAGTTGTAATCACAACGTTGATTATAAAATGTATATAATCTTTCAAGGCTGAACTCGTTTCCCTCTATGAAGCATAATGATGGGGTGTTTTCCAGACCGAATCATTTCCTGATTATGCGTCGCAAAAACGATAGTGACACCCAGAGACTGAGCTTTTTCAAAAAGCTTGAGTATCTCTAGGGAAATTTCTGGGTCCAGATTCCCTGTCGGCTCATCTGCCAAAATCAACTGTGGGTCATTGACCAAAGCCCGGGCTATTGCCGCACGCTGTTGCTCCCCTCCTGAAAGTTCCAGAGGATAGGAATCTTTCTTGTGCGTCAATCCCACATTTTTCAGCGTTTCCCATGTCCTCTTGCGAACCGTTTTCTGCGGAACCCCTAGAATTTCTTGAGCAAATGCAATATTTTCGAACACCGTTTTTCCTGGCAACAATTTATAATCCTGAAAAACAAATCCGATCTGCCTACGATGAGCATAAACCTTATTAGCAGGCAATTTAGAAATATTAACCCCATTGATCAATATCTGGCCACTGTCGATATTTTCCCAACGAAATAACACTTTCAGCAAGGTGGTTTTGCCGGCACCACTGGGACCCGTGAGAAACACAAATTCACCACGTTTAATATTAAGAGAGACATTGTCGAGGGCGGGACTTGCCGAGCCATAGGCTTTCTGTGCATTAAAAACCTGAATCATTATTTTTGCCGGGAAATTAGCAGGTGGATACTCAAGGGTGCGAGGGTAATTGTTGGGCGTTCGTTCTTCCTCTATAATCGCCCCAAAACACACTCCACATTGTATATTTGACGAATGGCGAGTTTACGGGGATTTTGGATTGGCTTTCTCAGAATGGTTTTCTGAATCGTCCATGAGGATAAAATCACTTTCATTAAAGTCATCAGTCAAATACTCCTCCGAAATCACCGCGATGGTGCCGGGTCCGTAGAATTCCAGAATTTGGCTTTCGGACAACATTTCGAAGTTCAAAAAAGTCTTCACAACCAAGCGCTCGTCTTCAAGAATATATGCAAATACGCCCACTGGGCAAGTCAGGTAACCCTCATGCTCACCAAATGTTAACAGAGCATCATTCATGTATGTGTCTAGAGCGAGAATACAATTATCGTGAGTATCTGTCCTCAAACTAAACCGATCCAGGCAATGGGACGTATAAAATACCTGAGAATGGACGAAGGATTGATACAAACTACCCTTGTCTGTAGACTCCACTCGTGCGGGAGAAATGAGAGAGCGAAACCCTCCCTTATTGAAATCTACGAGGCACAAGACATCTTTTCCGAATCTCTTGCTTGCTTTTCGGGTAATATCTTTCAAAAATCTTTGACGTTTGCGCAGGGAAATACGCCCTGGCTTACGAAACTTTTTCTTGAATTCCGACTCCAAGTATTGCTCTATTTGTGACTTTTTAAAATCGAAATACTTATCCTTCACTTTATCGGACTCTTTATTTATTGTAAAATGTTTGACATCATGAACGTTTATTATACCCTACCTGTTGCAAAAATAGGAATAATAGCTCCTTTTTAAAGAATACCCCATCATGCTAAAGTATCTATTTTAGCGCGGCGCATGATATTAGATACTTTTCCAAATTCACTTTATGAACAACACGCTTAAAATTTTTGCAGCTCTTATACTCGGCACTTTTCTATTTCACTCAACATTGAATTATATGCTGGGAAATATTGAAGATTTTGAAACGGTACGTCTCCCCCCCAAGTTACCGAAAAAAGTCGCTCCCGGCAATAGTTATCCCATAATAAAAGTGGATGCCACATCTAAAGATTTGTGGACCATGCTTGATTTTTCCACGGGTGAATCTTTCAATGTCGAAGAACCAGAACAGGAATTGGACAAAATCAAACAAAAACACTGGGACTTGGGCTTTCAAAGAACCAAAATCATCTCCAACGGCGGGGAACTGAAAACGGGTGCTGGCGTTGGAATTCTCAATATGGGGCCTGTCGACATTGCATCAGTAACAACGCCCCCAGAAACAGGGTACCTTCAGATGACCAAAAGTTTTGGCAAGCTGAGCAATAAAGCCATTTCAGACTGGTACAATTACCGAACCCGAACGCACAATATTGAGTCAAATAAAAATGTGTATATCGTCAAGACTCGCACAGGCCGTTTCATGAAAATGAAAATTTTGAACTATTATTGCAAGAATGCAGATGTCGACTGCAGAACTGTCATGTGCACAAGAGAAGAAGCCGCATGCCTGTCAATCTCTTACGTCTTTCAGTCTGAGGATGACGGGAAATTCCCTCCGCCGCCTTCGACTTCCAAAGAACCTCTAGCCCCCATAGCGAAAACCAATTGAACCGACTTTACCTCATCATTCTGATCTCTTTCTTTGCCCTGTCTTGCGACTCCAAAGAACCCAAAGAAATGGTTCTGATCCCTTCAGGAGCTTTTCAATTTGGCATCGACCCTGAAAAAACCCGCGTTTTTTTCAACCTGCCGCAATCTTCAGGTGCAAACGCACAGCCAACAAAAAGAATAGATTTAAAGTCATTTTGGATAGATAAGTTTGAAGTATCTTATAAAGACTTTATCAGGTTTAAAACCTCCGCCAAGTACAAGGTCGACTCGATCGCGGAACCAGTGAGAGGGGTCAGCTGGTATGAAGCAGATGCGTATTGCCTTTGGCTTGGAAAGCGCCTTCCCACTGAAAGGGAATGGGAAAAAGCCGCTCGTGGCACCGACGGTCGTCTCTTTACATGGGGCAATGATTTTAAGGAAAACATTGCCAATCTAGGACCCAAA